>JANPIL010000440.1:0-17105 GCA_031424975.1 Sphingobacteriales bacterium | reverse complement strand
GCCTTTGCCGATGAACGAGGCCAGCTTGACGCGCTGGGCCTCGCCGCCCGACAGCGTGTCGGATGATTGCCCGAGCCGCACGTAGCCCAAGCCCACGCCCTGCAGGGGGCGCAGCCGGTCGGCGATTTTGGGCACACCGTCAAAAAACGCCACGGCATCGTCCACGGTCATGTCCAGGATGTCGGCAATGTCGCGGTCTTGGAATTTCACTTCCAGTATTTCCTGTTTGAAACGCCTGCCGTGGCAGCTCTCGCAAGTGATTTTCACATCGGCCATGAACTGCATCTCGATGGTTTCCTGCCCCTCGCCCTGGCATTTTTCGCAACGGCCACCGTCAATGTTGAACGAGAAATGGCCCGCCGTGTAACCGCGCGTCTTGGCCAGCGGTTGGTCGGCCATGAGTTGCCGGATGTGGTCGTAGGCTTTGATGTAAGTCACCGGATTGGAACGCGACGACTTGCCAATCGGGTTCTGGTCTACAAATTCCACTGAAGTGAGCAGCGAAAGGCTGCCGCCGATGCTCTCGTATTTGGCGGTTTCCTCGCTGTGCAGGCCCAGGTGTTTGGCCAATGCCGGATAAAGTATTTTCTTGACCAGCGTGGATTTGCCCGAGCCGCTCACCCCGGTAACGGCCGTGAGTATGCCCAGCGGGAACTTCACGTTCACGTTTTTCAGGTTGTTTTCGCGCGCACCCTTGATTTCAATGGCATCCGTCCATTTGCGGCGGAATTTTGGCACGGGCACTTCGTCGGTGCCGTTCAGGTAGCGTGCCGTGTGCGTGTCAGCGAACCTGATGTCTTCAAGAGTGCCTTGGAAAACCAGTTCGCCGCCGTGCGAGCCAGCCTCGGGGCCAATGTCAATGATTTGGTCGGCGGTGCGCAACACTTCCTCCTCATGTTCCACCACAATGACCGTGTTGCCCATGTCGCGCAGCATTTTAAGCACGCTGATCAGCTTTTGCGTGTCGCGCGGGTGCAGGCCTATGCTCGGCTCGTCCAGGATATACATGGAGCCGACCAGCGCACTGCCCAGCGAGGTTGCCAGCTTGATTCGCTGGAACTCGCCGCCCGACAGTGTGGAAGTCACGCGGTTCATGGTCAAGTAGCCCAAGCCGACGCGGTCAAGGTAACCCAGCCGGTTTTTGATTTCGGTCATGATGCGCCCTGCCACTTTTTCCTCATAATCAGCAAGTTGCAGGCCATCGAAGAACGCGGACAATTCCAAGACCGGCATCAGCACCAAGTCAATGACCGATTTGCCGCCCACTTTCACGTAGCCCGCATCCTTGCGGATGCGGCTGCCCCGGCAATCGGGGCAAACGGTGCGCCCCCGGTAGCGCGACAGCAGCACGCGGTACTGGATTTTGTACGTTTCGCCCTCCACGTACTTAAAAAACTCATCAATGCCCTTGAAATACGTGTTTCCTTTCCAAAGCAGGTCGCGTTGTGCGTCGCTCAGCTCGTCGTAAGGGCGGTGGATCGGGAAGTCGAAACGGATGCCGTTCTTGACCAACGGCGTGAGCCACTCGCCCATTTTTTCGGTGCGCCACGGCGCAATGGCTCCCTCATACACCGAAAGCGTCTTGTCGGGAATGATCAAATCCGGGTCAAGGCCCAGCACGTTGCCGAAACCCTCGCAGCGGCGGCAAGCCCCGTACGGATTGTTGAAACTGAAGAAATTGACGCTCGGCTCCTCAAACGTGATGCCGTCCAATTCAAACTTGTCCGAAAAAACGCGTTTTTCGCCATCGGCCACTTGCGTCACGCATTCGCCATCGCCCTCGAAAAAAGCCGTCTGGATGGAATCCGAGATGCGGAACTCGTTATCCTCATCACCGTGCCGCACGCTGTTGCGGTCAATCAGAATGAAAACCCGGCTTTCGTCATCGCCGGGTTTGGCCTTCATTTTAGATACTATTTTCTCATTGCCGGCAATCTCCTCAATAAAGTGCAGTTCGTTCTTCCACTGGATGCGCGTGAATCCTTTTTGCAGCAGCACGTTCAGTTCATCGGCGAGGGTGCGGCCAACGTGCGGCTTGAGCGGTGCCAGCACCGAAAAACGCTGTCCGTCTTCAAAACCGTACAGATAATTGATCACGTCGGTCACCGTATCGCGGCGCACTTCGCCACCCGACACGGGCGAAAAGGTGCGGCCAATGCGGGCGAAAAGCAGTTTCAGGTAGTCGTAAATCTCGGTGGTGGTGCCCACCGTTGAACGTGGGTTGCGGTTGTTGACTTTCTGCTCGATGGCAATGGCCGGCGACACGCCCCGGATGTATTCCACCTCGGGCTTTTCCATGCGCCCCAGAAACTGGCGGGCGTAGCTGCTCAGGCTTTCCACGTACATCCGCTGGCCTTCGGCAAAGAGCGTGTCAAAGGCCAGCGACGACTTGCCCGAACCCGATAACCCCGTGATAACCACCAGTTTGTTGCGCGGAATGGCAACGCTTAGGTTCTTGAGATTGTTTACTTTCGCGCCTTTGATGATGATGTATTGCTTGGGGCTGAGTTCCTCAAGGTTTGGCAGGATTGTTGTGGCGCTTTCGGTGTGCATGAATGGCGTTTCTTTGTAAAAATGGCGGAGGCAAGGATTGAATAGCTTCAGGCTGGCTGAAACCCTTCCGTACAGAATGTTTTTTCCGGGAAAAAAGTTTGCCGCGCCTGCCTCTTTTCAGGATTTTGCCCAAACCGACTTTCCGGCGGTAGGCCCGACCAAAAGCGGCTGAATCTTACTTTGGCCAATATTTCCTTTGCACGATACAGTTCTTTTCCGTAGGTTTGTATAACTCAAAGCATAATAAAACCTTCCCCAAAACCCGCTCCCCGTTTCTATGGCAGACATATACGCAAACACCCTAAAAGTTTTGCTTTATGAACCCAAGTTTGTCAAACGACAGCGTTCTCGTCAGTCTCTACAAAAACGGTAATGAAAAAGCATTTGAAACGCTGGTCAAGCGTTACAAATCCAAGGTTTATACCGCCATCTACCTGATTGTCAAGGATTCTTACATTGCCGAAGACCTGCTGCAAGATGCCTTCATCAAGGCTGTCACCACCATCAAGACGGGTCGTTACAATGAAGAGGGCAAGTTTTTGCCGTGGCTACTGCGCATTGCGCACAACCTCGCCATTGACCATTTCCGCCGCGAAAAGCGCTACCCCACCATTGTCATGGAAGACGGCAACAACGTTTTCGACACGATGGAATTTTCGGAAGACTCGGCGGAATCCATCCAGATAAAGCAGGAAACCCATGCCCGCCTGCGCGACATGATAGACAAGCTGCCGCCCGTGCAACGCGAGGTGCTGATTATGCGCCATTACGGCGATATGAGTTTTCAGGAAATCGCCGATGCCACCGGCGTGAGCATCAACACGGCTCTGGGCCGGATGCGCTACGCACTAATCAACCTGCGCAAGCAATTTGCGCTGCCCGCCAAAAGCCCGGTTGCCGCCAAAAATCCGTAGGAACGGCTCTTGTGTCTGCCCCATTTGGCCAGCCAACCGCCAAAATAGTATCTTTTAAAAAGCCCAAACCTGCCTCGTCTGGCATTGCATTCACAGAAAAGCCCGCCGCGTTTCCAAAACGCGGCGGGCTTTTTTTGTTTTTCGGCGGTCTGCACAATTTCGGCGAACCGCGCCGCGTTATTCCGGTACTTTTTCACACAATCCTCCCATCACTTCAAATAGACAATTATGACCCAAACATTTACCGCCAACGATGTTGTCCGTTACCTTTACCAAGAAGTTTCGGACACGGAAAGTAATGGTTTTGCCTGCCTGCTCGCCACCGACCGCGAGTTCCGGACTTTGTACAGTGAAATGCTGGCCGCCAAAAAACTGGTGGAGCAAGTGAACCTGGAACCCGCCGACCGGGTAGTGGAACAAATCCTGTCGTTTTCGCGCAACTACAACGCCCTTGCGGTTTGAAAGTGGCAGGCATTGGTGTTTGAAAAGCCTTGTTTTATCGGGCGAATTTTTCCGGAGCAATCTGTGGCGCGTGTTCCTGTGGAGCATGTTTACAAACGCGCGTGGTAAAACATTGCACAGGCTCCCTCCAATCCTCCGGATTTGGAAAGTCCGGCCACATCTGGAAATAGTATCTTTCAAAAGCCCAAACCCCCGCATTTTTCTGCCGCCCCATGCAAGCCGCCAGCGTTGCGGCTGCCCCAAAAAGCCATCCGGGTCCAAACCCGGACGGCTTTTTGTTTTTCCGCGCCGCTTGTTTGCCAATGGGCATTGGGCTGTTGATATTTGTAGCTGCCCAATCACCGTAAACAATGACCAAGAAAGAACGCTACCGGCATTTCCTGACGTATTTCACCGAGAAACTCGAAAACCCGCAGACCGAACTGCATTACCGCAACCCGTACGAGCTGCTGGTGGCCGTGATTTTGAGTGCGCAATGCACCGATAAGCGCATCAACCAACTCACGCCTGTGCTTTTCGAGCGGTTTCCGGCGGCCACGGATTTGGCGGCCAGTCATTTTGATGAACTGTTTCCGTATATCCGCAGCGTTTCGTATCCCAACAATAAGACCAAGCACCTGCTGGGTATGGCCAAAATGCTCGTGGACGATTTCCTGGGCGAAGTGCCTGCTTCGGTGGAGGAACTGCAAAAACTTCCCGGCGTGGGGCGCAAAACTGCCCACGTAATCACGTCGGTGATTTACAACCAGCCGACAATGGCCGTGGACACGCACGTGTTCCGCGTTTCCAAGCGGTTGGGTTTGGTGAGTCAGGCGGCCAGCACGCCGCTGGCCGTGGAAAAGGAACTGATGCGGCACATACCCACACAATGGGTGGCCAAATCGCACCATTGGCTGATTCTGCACGGACGCTATGTGTGCGTGGCCCGCAGCCCGAAGTGCGGCGTGTGTCCGCTCACGGATTTTTGCAAGTATTACGGGAAAACGGTTGTGAAAACGGACGTTTCGAAATAGTATCCTTCAAAAACACGAAACCCGCCCTGTGTGTCAGGGCGGGTTTCGTGTTAGGAGGAAGTAAAGTGCTTCTTACTTTCGGATAATCATCCGCATGGAGCGGCTGGTGTTTCCGGCCTCTATGGTGTAGATGTAAATTCCGTCGGGCAGGTTGCCGGGCCGCTGGTACGTGATTTCGTGGTTTCCCGCTTCCAAGTGTTCATTGAGCAGCGTGCTTATTTTGCTGCCCAGCACGTTGAACAAGGTCACTTTTACCGGCTGCGGCTTGGAAACCGAAAACCCGATGACCGTCTGGTCGTGAAACGGATTGGGGTAGTTGGCGCGCAGGGTTATGTTAGAAACTTCTTTCAAAGGTGTTTCGCGCGGCGCGGCAACGGCCATTGTCTGCCCGTTGCCCGGACTTGAAAACCCGATTGCCAAGGCCAATGTCAACAGGTGTAAAAGGTTTTTCATAGTTGTGTGGGAGACAATAGGTTTTGGCTTTTACAAAACGTGTTGCAAATCGCGTACCAACTTTTCGGGGCTGCCTGTGGCAAGCAAGCCATGCCGTTGCAGCGTTCAAACAAACATACGCATAAAAGCGGTGGCTGGATGCTTAGGCGTAAGTTTCAGGCTGAAATAGTATTAGAAATGCCCAAACTGCGCAATATTACACCCATCACTTTCGTTGCATCAATCGCCTTTTCGCCGTCGGTTTCCCTCGAAATCAGGAGCGGCGCATCGGCATCGTTGTCGGGCTGGCGGCCATGCGAGCCGCGCACCAGCGAGCCATCCAGCGGAATAATGTCCATCAGATAGCGGAAACCCAATTTCTTCTTGAGAAGTGTGAAACCCACTTTCAAGGCCAGCATTTTTATCTCCGGGTTGGCAAACATCTCCACCGGGTCGTAGCCGGGCTTGCGGTGGATGTCCACAATACGCGCAAAATCGGGAGCTTTTGCATCGTCGAGCCAGTAATAATAGGTGAACCAAGCATTTTTGTCGGCTATGGCCACCAACTCGCCCGAACGCGCGTGATCCAGTTGGTGCGCCTGCTTGCCCGCCGCATCAAGCACGGTTTCTATGCCGGGCGTTTGCAGCAGCAGCTCCTTTACGGCTTGGATTTTCGTTGGGTCGTTTACATATACGTGCGCCAGTTGGTGGTCGGCCATGGCAAATGCCTGGCTCGCGCCGCAGTCCAGCAGTTCGGTTCCGCGTTCGTTGCGCACGGCAATGTATCCGGCACGCCGCAGCACGCGGTTGATGTCCACGGCTTTGTTCACATCAGTGATGCCGTATTCTGAAAGGATGATGACCCGCGCGCCACGCTGCTCGTAAAACGTGGCCAAATCCTGCACCACCGCGTCAATCTCGCGCAAATCCTTGCTTATCCGGCTGAAATCCAAGCCGTAGCGTTGCAAATTATAGTCCAAGTGCGGCAGATAAACCAGCGTCAGCGTCGGGTTGTGCCACTCGTCGGTCAGTTTGGAGGCATCGGCAATCCAGCGGCTGGATTTTATGCTGGTGCGCGGCCCCCAGAAATCGAACAGCGGAAACGTGCCGAGTTGCGCCTGCAACCGGTCGCGCAGGTCGGCGGGATGGCTGTAACAGTCGGGCATCTTGCGTCCGTCGGACAAGTATTGCGGACGCGGCGTGACTGAAAAATCGGCGGACGAATACATGTTGTACCACCAGAACATATTGGCGCACGTGAAATTCGGGTCGGCTTGGCGGGCAATGTCCCAGATTTTCGGGCCTTCCACGAGCTTGTTAGATTGCCGCCACAGTTTTACCTCGCACTCATCGCGGAAATACCAGCCGTTGGCCACAATACCGTGGCGGTCAGGCGTTTGTCCGGTCAGGTACGTGGCTTGGGCCGAGCAGGTTACGGCTGGCAGTACGGGCTTGATATAAGACAAATGCGCTGCGCCAGCCCATTGTTTCAGGAACGGCGTGTGTTCGCCAATGAGCCGCGCCGTCAGCCCGACAACGTTGAGAACCACGGTTTTTTGCAAACGCGAAGGTGCAGGATTCATTTGTCGGAGGGGCGGGTTTGGTGTTTTTGAAACATACTATTTTGGCAGTCGGCAAATGTACGGGCTGCGGCTTTCGGAACAAAGCCGCCGTTTTGTGGCCCGTATGGCGGCTGTCGGGCTTTCACCCAAAAACCTCAATCTTGTTCGCGTTTCCTCACGGATTTTCCTTTTACTTTGCAAGGTTCCAATCCGATTCGCCTTTCCGGGGGCTTTGACCACAAGACTATGGGGAAAATGCAAAAAAACCTGTCCATTTTTTTATTTTTTCTATCCTTCGCTTTTTCCGCTTCCGCCCAGAATGAAGCGGCCAATGCCGGCATCCGGCTTTTTTTTCCGGCCTACACCGACTGGAACACGCTGGAAGAAGGCAAGGAACTGACTTTCACGCTCAAGGCTGCCGGTGGCACCGGCACGCGTTTCATCTATGCCATTACGCAGGGCAAGCAAGACGGCATGGATTTCGATTCGGCGGGTTATTTTGCCTGGAAACCGGAATTCAACTTCACCGATCGCATCGGCATTGTGCGCACGGTGCAGGTAATTTTTGAAGTGCGCAACGACAAGGGCGAAACCGCCAGCAGAACCATTGAGTTCAAGGTGAAACACATAAACCAGCCGCCCACCGTCGGCGATGTGAAACCCTGGTACGTGGGCTATAACTCAATGAACCGCTACAAAGTGGAACCTGAAGCCGTCCGCGACGAGGACAATGACCCGGTGGTGTTCATTGCCACCGACAAGATGCCGGAGGGGATGCAGCTCACCGCGCAGGGCGAACTGACGTGGAAACCGTCGCTGACGCAATTCAACGCGCTGAAAGCCCGGCCGGTAATTGTAGAGATGCTGGCCGAAGACCAGCCGGGCAAGCAACAAAGCCGCGTGAAACTGCGCGTGGAAGCCACCCAACAGGATTTGGCTCCCGAAATAACCGTGGTTCCGCGCGATAATCCCATCCGCATCAAGGAAAACGCCACCGTGGATTTGAGTTTTTACCTGGCCGACCCCAACGGCGACGACGATGTGAAAATATTCGATTTTGTGACCACCAACACCGAAGTACCCAAAAGTGCGCTGCGCCGCAATACGCCCAACCAATACGAGTTCATCTGGAATCCGGGCTACAACTTTGTGCGCGACCCGCTCGACTCCGTTTCGCTGCAAATTACCTTTTTCGCGCTGGATAAGGCGCAGAAACGCGCCGAAACCAAAATCAACTTCACGGTGTACAATTCCGTCAATGAAGATGCGCAGAATGTACAACTCTACACGCAGTACCGCACCGGCCTGGTCAGGGCTTGGGACTTGCTGGAGCAACTCAAGGACAAGGAACAGGACTTGAAACGGTCTTACCGCCGCGCCAAAAAAGGCAAGACTCGCCGTTCGGTGGCCAATGCCTCGCTGGGAGCCATTTCGGGTCTGGCTCCGGTCGTGATTCAGGACAATGCCGGCCAGCGCACCATCACCACCATTGGCGGCACGGCCGTGGCAACGCTCGGCACGCTGGAAGCAACCGAAGTGATTGGCAAATCCATGAAAGATCTGATAGACCGGCTCAATTACGTCATGGAAAAAAAGAACGAGTTGCAAACTAAAGGCGACATTTTTGCCCGCAAATACGCCCTGAAATCCTCGCGCCGCAACCGTGATTTCCAGCGCGACCTCGATGATTTCATTGCCTTGCTGAACTTGAAAGGCATGGTGGCCTTGGAACTCGATGCCGGTTGGGAAAACAAGAAACAGGCCACCGACAAGGCAATCAAATCCACTTTCAAGGATTACAGCCCGATGGAGGAGGAGAAATAGAGGCACAAGCCCCACAGCCTCCCCCAACCCTCCTCCGAAGGAGGGGGCTTTTCAATTCCCCCTTCGGGGGCGGGGGGCTTCAGGGCTTCACTACTTTCTGCCGCCGCACGGTTGCTCCCTGCCTCATTTCAAGTATGTACACACCGGCGGGCAGCAGACGCAACTGGCTGTTGAGCAGCGCATTCACGTGTTCGGGCGTGCCGGTTGTTTCGCGCAGCAATTTGCCGCCCAAGCCCGACAGCCGGATGGTGGCTGGTTCGATGCCTGAAAAAACAACAGTCACCTGCCCGGAAACCGGGTTGGGATACAAGGCAAGCATCTCGGAGGTGGGTTTGGCACATTCCACGGATACTATTTTGCTCAGGTCGGTTTGGCCGTTCAAGTCGTTCTGTTTCAGGCGGTAATAGCCGCAGCCGCCGGTGGCATCGGTAAAGGAATACGTGTTCACGGCTTCGGTGGCGGGTTTGGCCTTCACGAAAGATACTGTTTCAAAATCCTTTCCGTTGCTCGATTTCTGCACTTCAAAGCCCGCATTGTCTTTTTCGTCGGTCACGAGCCACGTCAGGCGCGTGTATCCGTTGAGATGACTTCCCCGGAAATCAAGCCACGTTACGGGCAGCGGCACGATGCTGGCGGCCACCGCAAAATCGGAGAAACCCTGCATGGCCGTGCGGCGCACAGACTGGTCGGCCTGCACAAAGTTGGCGGTGCCAGCCGTAAGCGTGCCGTTTTGCTGCCAATTGCCGAGGCCGGTGCGTTTGGCAATCGTGTAAGCCGTTTTTCCGGTCGGATAATTGGCAAACGCCACCGGATACAGGCGCAACTCGTAAGTGGCGGCGGCGGGGTCGCAGTTTGTTGTGATTTGCCAGTAGCCGCTGGTCAGGTTTTCACTGAAACTTGCGCCGCCCTCAATGAACGGCGTAAAAGCGGTGCTGTTCGGGCTGGTGCCGAAAAACCGCACGGCCGCATTGGTGACGCAGCCGCCGAGGTTGGCAAACTGGATGTTGGCCCGTTGCAGGTTCGTGCCGTTGCCCACCGGAAAACTGTACAGTTGGGCGGCGGCCACTTGGCGGCGCAACGTTCCGTTTACGTGTGCGGTGCCCGCCGAGGTAAGGGCTGCAACGGCATTGCTGCTGATAACCAATTCGTTGCTGCCGGTGGCAACCACGCCGCTTTTGAGTTGGGCGGTGCCGCTGGCGGTAAGGTTGCGGCTCAGCGTCACGCCGCCGGTGGCATTGTCAAAAACCACTTCCGAGTTGATGCCGAAATTGATTGTACCGCTGCCACTCAGGGTTTGGGCCGTGGTTCCGTTGAAAGTGAAAGCCGACTTGGCCAATGCGTTGGTAGGGGCAAAGTTCAGGGTTCCGGCGAGTAGCACGGTCAGGTTGCCGGTCAGTTCGGTATTCTGCGGCAGGTTGTTGCTGGTCAACTGAAAATCGAGAACCCCTTGTTTTATGAGCAAATTATCCATGCGGCACACTGTGCCTGTCTGGCCGAAAAGTAGGTTTACGGTTGAAGTGCTGAGAGGCAAATCAAATTCCACATCGGCATACTGCCTGCCCGCCACCGCAAAGCCCACCGCCTGTTTGAGTTGGTACAGGCTGCCTTTCTCGAAAACCACTTTGGAAGCCGGTTGGGCCAAGCCAAACGGCCCGCTGCCATCCTGCGCCACATAAACCGATCCTGATTTAAAGGCTACCACGTTGGCCGTTCCGGCATCGCCAAAGGCTGAACCCGATAACTTGGTGGCATTGAATGCTGAACCCGATTGGAACACGATGGCGTTGGCATCGGCGGCCAGTAGGCGGTGGTCGCGCGGGCTGTTTGGCAGCGTGGTGTTATTGAACGTCACGCTGCCCGAAATATCAGCCGTTGCGCCCGTTAAAAGGCTGATTTCCAATACCACATCGCTGTTAATGGTCAGGCTGCTGCCAGCGGGTACTTGCAAGTCCGTTCCCGTGCCGCCCGACAAGGAGAGCGTCTTGGCAGCGGTAGTGGTTGAGAAAGTGACCTGCCGGTTGCCGCTGACAATTACCTGCCCCACGGTCTGCGTCGGCACGTTGGTTACAGTGGCGTTGGCGGGGCTGCTGGCATTCCATTGCAGCACGTCGTTGGTGCGCAGGCAGTTACGTGCCGGAGTCCAGTTGGTCGTTGTCTGGAAGTCGGTGGATGTTGCGCCATTCCATGTATAAGTGGTTGGTATGGCGGCGGCTGTGGGGATGTATATGTTGTCGAAAAGGGTGCTGTCACAGGCCATTGCATTTCCGTGCTGCCAAAACGCACCCAGGAATTTCAAATCCAGATTGGTAAATGTGTTGTTGGGGGTACCGGCTGCAACTGCCGCAATGGTGGTGGGAACGGCAAAGTTGCTCACGCCATCGTCACGAACATCCAAAGACCAAAGACCAGTGCATGGATTGAAACTCACCCTTACACTGTAATAGTTTCGCTCATTGGTGTTGGCCGAAATAATAATATCGCTCAAATCGGTGTTGGCGTTCAGACCGTTTTTGAATGAAACCAACCGCACGGGATAGGGGCTGCTACCACCTATGATCACAGCGTATCCATCTGCCGTCGAACTCCTGAAGTTGTCCTCATCAGAACCCAGCAAAAAAGCCATCGCGTATCGGTTGCCTCCCAAACCTGAGGGTGTGGCGCGTGAACTGCGCATATTGAAATACCACACCAAATCAGCCGAAGCCGTACTGAAAACGGTGGCGTATTTGCCTGACATGTTGATTGCCGCCTGTTCGGCATTGTTGTTTCGGTCGCCACCACTGCTGTTGCAGCCACTCATCACCAATCGTGCGCCATCGGTGCGGATTTTTGTATTACCGACGGAACTTTCGGTTTCCACCCACGGGTTGGCTCCGGTGGCGACTGTATTGCTGGCCGTGCGGTTAAAATCATCAAGCAGTACAGACTGGGCTTGCAGGAAAATAGTATCCCCGGAAAACAGCAAACCCGCCACGGCAAACGCGCGTAAAAATTGTTTCATGGGTTATTTGGAATGTCAGACAGGTAGAAAGTAAAAATATGGTTACCAAGATATGGTTTTCTTGCACATCGCCTGCACGTACACGAAATAGGCTTGGCATCCGGTTAGGTACGATAACATCTGGCAGGGCATAATGTTTTTTCATTGGGCCGTGTGTTTTTGCGTTTGCTTTTCTATTTTGCATCAAAAACCTAATCCTGTATATTCACCAAACCCACTTCCATGGCTGCCTGCGATCCTGTTTCCTTTTCCGGCATTACCCCAGCGGCTTTTGCCACCCTGCGCGATGAACTCTCCAACCGTGGCTTTGCCATCGAGGGCACCAGCGGCATCATCAGCGGGCCTTTCGGTATCTCCATCCAGTTCGCGTGGGACGAAGCAACCGAAACGCTGCACACCGAAGTGCTGGAAAAGAGTTTTTTCGTCTCGTGCCGCCAGATATACGACCAGCTCGGCGACACGCTCAATAAGTTTACCGCCTGAGACGGCGGGTTTGCCGTTTCTGGCGGATACTATTTTAAAACCGCCTTGCGCGGCATTGCTTGCCCCAAACGCAAGTCCACCCCAAGTCCGGCACCGGGCACACCGAATCCACCCATGAAAACCGCCATTGTCATCGGAGCCAGCGGACTGATCGGCTCGCACGTCACCGGGTTGCTCCTGGCCGATCCGCGTTATGCCAAAGTGCGCGTGCTGGTGCGCCGTAGCCTTGGCAAACAGCACCCGAAACTGGAGGAACAAATAATTGATTTCCAGAAGATAAACGATTATCCCGGATTGTTCACCGGCGACGAATTGTTTTGCTGCTTAGGAACCACGCTCAAACAGGCCGGTTCGGCGCAGGCCCGCCGCCAAGTGGATCGCGATTTGGTCATTGCCGTGGCCCGTGCCGCCGAAGGCAAGTCGCGCCGGTTTCTGGTCATCTCGTCCGTCGGAGCCGATGCGCGTTCGCCCAACGGCTACACGCGCGACAAGGGCGAGATGGAGCAAGCCGTTGCCGCCCTGAAATTCGATTCGGTGGTTATCCTGCAACCATCCTTTTTTTATGGCGACTATGGCGACCGCCAGGAAAACCGCCTGGGCGAACGGATTGGCGTTGTATTGGCAAAATTTTTCAATCCGGTTTTGGGAAAATACAAGGCTCTGTCTGCCGATACGGTGGCCCGCGCCATGGTTTATTTCGCCAACCAGCCGACTCAAGGAACACAGCGGAAGGGCGTGGAAGCTATGCTGGCGGCAAAATAAAACGCACGGGATTTGAAAAATCCCGTGCGTTGCCCATTCTGGAAATAGTATCTTTCAAAAAGCCCAAACCCGCCCTACCAGCGGTGGTATCCGTGCCGGTAGCCGTGGCCGCGCGGTGCCACATACACCACCCGTGGCCGTGCCGCGTACACGGGTCTTGGCCGCACATACACCACCGGCGGCGGAGCCACATAATACGGGGCTGGCGCGTACCTGATGGGCGGTGCCGGCCGCACGTACACCACACGGCGCGGTGGCCCACCGGCACGGACGTTCACAAACACTTGACCCAAGGTTTCCTGGGCGATGATGATGCCTGAAAAAAGTAGCAGGCCGGAAATAATTTTTTTCATAGTCGTAGTTTTTTCTTGCGTATGCACATTGGAAACAAGAATCGTGCAAAAGTTTAACCGCGACTATAGATTTTATTGCAAATACATTTTTTGCTGGTGATTTTCCTTACAATTGGTATGGCATTTCCTCTATATCAAGCATCGTCAAACCGGGATTCAGCACTTTGCGGCTGATTACGACGCGGAAAACCTTGTTGCCCGCCACATCAAACTCGCGTGTGAACTTGCCGCGTTCCTGCAAGGCCCGGTACACGGCCGTATAGTTTACCTTTACCGGCCAGCCGTTAATGGCCAGCACGCCCGCCAGGCAATCTACAGTTCGGTTCAGGTTGGTAAAATAGGCGTGGTGCGGCTCCTTGTGCCGGATCGTGTTCAGTGTTCCGGTCGGGATTATCGCCAATTCGTAGATGTGCCGGGTTTTCATGTTTTGCGGGTTTCTATATTTTTGAGGATACTATTTTGAAAAATAGATGCACTATTTTTCAAACGCAAAACCTTTGCCGTTGGTTGCGCGTTATAGGTTCATGTTTCTTTCAACAGAAAAGCCCCGCTTCACGGCGGGGCTTTTTGTTTTTCAGGTCTGCTTGGTTTTTTTCGGTGTTTTTCCGGTTTGCGTGTTCACTGTTCCATTCCCGCCGTTGCGTAGAGCATAATCGAGTTGTCGTCCCACTGTTTGATTGGTTTCACCGATGAAAGTTCGCCCCGGTACATCACCGCCAAGGTATCGCAAATGCCCAGCAGTTCGGGCAGATACGAACTGATGACCACAATGGCTTTGCCTTTGGCCGCCAACTGCTGGATGAGCCGGTAGATTTCGGCCTTGCTGCCCACGTCAATGCCGCGTGTGGGTTCATCCAAAAAGAAAATATCGCCGTTTTGGTGCAGCAGCCGCGCAATCGCGATTTTCTGCTGGTTGCCGCCCGACAATTCCGAGGCTGCCTGCCACACACTGTGGCACTTAATGTTCATTTCGCGTTGCCATTGCTCGGCGGCTTTTTGCTCCTGATTCAGCCGCAGCCAGCCGAAGCCGCTCAGTTTTTGCAGCGACGACAGCGTGATGTTGGCATAAATCGGCAGGTTCACCGCCAGCCCTTCCTCTTTGCGGTCTTCGCTCAGCATATCCATGCCATAGTCCAGCGCGGCTCGCGGACGGAGGTATTTGGCATTCAATTCCGGCTTTCCGCTTATTTTCACCTGCCCGCTTCTGATGCCGTCCAGCCCGAATAGCGACCGGATGGTTTCGGTGCGCCCCGCGCCCACAAGCCCGGCAATGCCCAGGATTTCGCCGCTGTGCAGCGTGAAACTCACGTTTCGGGGCGATGCAATGCCTTGCAGACCAGCTACTTCCAATACCGGCTTGCCGATTTCGTGTGGCACGTGCGGATACATTTCGTCTAATGAACGCCCCACCATCTGCCCGATCAGGTGCGGTACGGTGGCCTCGCGCATATTGCCTTGTCCCACCGTTTCGCCGTCGCGCAGCACTGTGTAGCGGTCTGAGATTTGCTGCACTTCCTCCAGGAAATGGCTGATGTAGATCACCGAGATTCCTCGGTCTTTCAGCATATTAATCACCGCAAACAACGCTTGCGTATCGGCGGCGGTAAGCGAGGAAGTCGGCTCGTCCATGATGACAATTTTGGTGTCGAGCACCAGAGCGCGGGCAATCTCCACGAGTTGCTGCTTGGCGATGCTCAATTTGCCTACCCGCGTGCGAATGTCCAAATCGGGCTGGCCGAGCAATGCCAAGGCTTCTTTGACGGTTGTTTTCTGACTTTTATTGAATCCGAAGCGGCTTTTTTCAACACCCAGCGTAATGTTTTCCTCTACGGTCAGGTGCGTTGCCAAGGTCAGTTCTTGGTAAATCATGGCAATGCCCGACAGCCTGCCCGCTGCGGGCGAGGCCGGTGCGTAAGGCTTGCCATCAAATGCAATCGTGCCAGCATCGGGTTGCTCCGCACCGCTGAGAATCTTCATCAGCGTGCTTTTGCCAGCCCCGTTCTCACCAATCAGGGCGTGGATTTCGCCGTGCCGCACTTCCAGGTTCACGCCCCGGAGTGCCTTGACCGGCCCGAATGATTTGGCAATGCCAGTGAGTTGGAGTAGGGGAGTCATGATGGTTCAGGGTTTGGGCTTTTTTAAAGATACTATTTTGCGGCGCGGGTTTGGGCTTTTGAAAAGATACTATTTTCAGCGAACGCCAACAAAAAGTCCGCTCGGTTGGAAGCGGACTTTTTGTTGGCGTTCCAGACTGAATACTGTCAGGCTTGTTGCAGGGCCGAATGTTCGGCTACCCGTTTGCGCATGACAAAATACAGCACGGCGAAGGCCACCACCAGAAGGGCGGGCAGAATGGCGATGTTTGCCAGTGTCGCTTGTCCGGCCGCCAATTCCGCCGCGTCGCCGGTCAGGCCGTTGGCAAGGGCTTTGGTGCGGTTGGAGTCTATCCAGCCGCCAATGATGGGGTTGAAAATGGAAAGCCCCACCATGCCCACGCCGCCAATCAGGGACATACCGAAGGCACCGGTTTTAGGCTGGTATTCGGCCACAAAGGCAATCATGTTGGGCCAGAAATAGCACACGCCCACCGCAAACAGCACCGCCGACACGTACACCATGGATCCGGTGGCCTGGCTCATCATGTAAACGGCAATGGTAGAGACAATGGCCGAGGCCAGCAGCACACCCGTAATGTTGAGCCTGTGTACAATGGGGCCGGCAAAGAACCGCCCCACGGCCATCAGCCCGGTCACGAAGGCCAGGATCAGCAGCGGCTCGGCTCCCGACTTGCCCAAAATGCGTTCCACCCAGCCCTGCGTACCCAGCTCGGTGGTGGCGGTCATGGCCATGCAAACCAGCATGAACAGGAATATGGGCGAGGAAAACATGGCTTTGAGATTCTCGGCGTTGGAGCGGCTCATGCTGGCGGAAGCCTGCGGAAATTTCTGGCCGAAAAACAGGAATCCGTAAATTATCGTGGGAATGTACATCACCGCCAGTTTCAGTTGCCACGGTGAGTTGATTTGGGTCATGCCGAAGGCAATTAACGCGCCGATGGCCAGACCGCCCGGAAACCAAGTGTGGAAACGGTTAAGCATGTTCGTCTTGTTGGTGTCATACATGGAGGCAATCATGGGGTTGAAAGCCGCCTCGACCATGCCGTTGCCAAAACTGACCAAAAACGTGGAGATGAACAGCGGCAGGAAGCTGGTGGACAAAATGGAGAATGTGATGCCGATGATGTGGCTGAAAAATGCGATGTAGCCCAGGTTTTTTGGCCCCAGTGAGTTGTAGAGCGGCCCGCCTACGAGCGTGGCAATCGGGAAGCCAAACGTGCCCATGAACGCAATCCAGCCGAGTTGGGTGTCGGTCAGGTGGAAGTCGCTGGCGAGGTTGTTCATGATGCCCGCCCGCAGCGAGAAGGCGAAAGCCGTGGTAATCAGCGCAAAACAACTGCCGATGAACAGCCGGTTCCTGTTGATGGATGTTTCCATGATGTGTACTGCTATGGGTTTGAGTGAAAAAATGGGTGGCTAAGACAGTCCAATACTAAATATTTCCTCCAAAAAAAGCTAATCCGCTGTTGTTTTTTCCGTATAAAATGGTATTTTAACGTGAACTATGGGGTTAGCCAATCATAAGTTGCTGGCTTTCAAAGCAAAAGACCGAAGGTTTGGTCTCATAAAAGCAGTAAGCGATTAGCCCTGAGAAAATGTGGGCCAGCGCATTGAACGGATTGCGGTGGC
>JANPIL010000439.1:0-4940 GCA_031424975.1 Sphingobacteriales bacterium | reverse complement strand
CCAAAACCCGCCATCCAAAAGCCCCCTCTTTCGGAGCGCAGGCATTGACTTTGCCGCCATGAAGGACACTTTCCTGTCCGTCCGCACCCCCCATGACGCTCCACCAAAATGAAAAACCCCCTCACAGGCGATTGTGAGGGGGTTTCGGGTGGACGCGTAGGGAGTCGAACCCCAAACCTCCTGATCCGTAGTCAGGTGCTCTATCCAATTGAGCTACGTGTCCGTGTTCTTGTATGCTTAACGGTCTGCAAAAATAGCCATAATCCGTTGAAGTGCAAAAATTTTCGGGCAAAGTTTTCTTTGTGCCGGAAATAGTATCTTTTTGCGGGCAAAAACCCCATGGCTCCACCCACCGACGAAACTTTCATGCGACTGGCGCTGGACTTGGCGGGCCGGGCTTTCAGCGAGGGCGAGATACCGGTGGGGGCGGTGGTTGTGGCCGGTGGGTTGGTCATTGGCAAGGGCTACAACCAGACCGAAAAGTTGCACGACGTGACGGCCCACGCCGAAATGCTGGCCATCACGGCTGCCATGCAGCACCTGAATGCCAAATACCTGACCCACTGCACATTGTATGTCACACTGGAGCCTTGCGTCATGTGCGCCGGAGCCTTGTACTGGGCGCAGGTAGGGCGGCTGGTGTACGGCGCGCCCGATGAGAAGCGGGGCTACGGCCGGCACGGCGGCGCACTGCTGCACCCCAAAACCCAAGTGCTTGCGCGTGTGCTGGCTCCTGATTGCCAGGCGTTGCTGAAGGCATTTTTCCGGCAGTTGCGAAACTAATTATTCCAAACCGTGTTTTCCTCTCAGTCATTGTCCGGGAAAATAGTATGTTTTGAAGTTGCCAAACCCGGCCGACAATCATTTTACGTCCATCACTTAAACCACCCTTCTCATGGCATTCGAATTAGCTCCCCTCCCTTACGCCGCCGACGCGCTGGAACCATTTATCGACCGGCAAACCATGGAAATACACCACGGCAAGCACCACCAAGCCTACGTGACCAACCTGAACAATGCCGTGAATGGCACCGAACTGGCCGGTCACAGCATCGAGGATATTCTCAAGAATGTGGGCAAGGCTCCCGTGGCGGTGCGCAACAACGGCGGCGGCCACTGGAACCACACTTTTTTCTGGAACAGCCTCAAGAAAAACGAGGGCGGCAAGCCAACCGGTGCGCTGGCACAGGCAATTGACGGCAAATTCGGCTCGTACGATGCCTTCAAGGAGGAATTTGCCAAGGCGGCAACCACCCGCTTCGGTTCGGGCTGGGCCTGGCTCATGGTCGGCGCGGATGGCGAATTGGCGGTGGCTTCCACGCCCAACCAAGACAACCCGCTGATGGACGTGGCCGACAAGCAAGGCACGCCGGTGCTGGGCTTGGACGTGTGGGAACACGCCTACTACCTCAAATACCAGAACAAAAGGCCCGATTACATCGCCGCCTTTTGGAACGTGGTCAACTGGGAAGTGGCGAACCAGCATTACGAAGCCGCCAAGAAATAAGCGTGTACGCAGTGATTCCGCACAAAAAAAACCGCCCCGTACCGGCGGTTTTTTTTGTGCGGCGGCTGCCCGATAATTTCCCCGGCATCATTTCCAAAATAGTATCTTTGGCAAATCGAAAACCCGGCTTTCAATGGAAGAAAATGCGAAAAACGAAGAACCCGAAAACACCGGCGAACTGCCCGCCTTCCTGAACACGTGGCGCAAAATGTACGCCTTTGTGCTGCTGCAGTTGCTGGTGCTGATGGTGCTGCTGTATTGGTTCACCAAGTATTTCGAATGATCCGGCTGCCGGATTGCAAAATCCGGGACAATCGGCAAAGGTGGGCGGACTTTCCAAGTCCGGCGGTGGCTGTCTTTCGCGCAAACCGGAACCACCATCCCCAAATGAATGCGAGGGGGTTTGGTGTTTTCCAGACGTACTATTTTTCCTGGCGGCCACAAGGGTCGCCCGCACCGTTTTTACGTGGATCATCAACCAACATAAATGACTCAATTAGATTGGATTGTGCTTGTTGCCACGCTGGCATTCATTGTCTTGTACGGAATGTGGAAAGGGCGGCGCAACCGCGACATTCAGGAATACCTGCTTGCCAACCGCTCCATGCCTTGGTACACCGTGTGCCTGTCCATCATGGCCACGCAGGCCAGCGCGATTACTTTTTTGTCGGCTCCCGGACAAGCCTACGGCGACGGGATGCGGTTCGTACAGTTTTATTTCGGCCTGCCGCTGGCCATGGTGGTGCTCAGCATCACCGCCGTGCCCATTTACAACCGACTCAAAGTATATACCGCCTACGAATATCTGGAAGGCCGCTTTGACCTGAAAACCCGGGGTTTGGCGGCCTTTCTGTTTCTGGTGCAGCGCGGCATCTCCACGGGGGTGAGCATTTATGCGCCGGCCTTGGTGCTATCGGCCATTTTGGGTTGGGATGTGCGCCTGATGTGCGTTTTGAATGGTGTGCTGGTGATGCTCTACACCGTTTGGGGAGGCACCAAAGCCGTGAGTTACACGCAGTTGGGCCAGATGGCGGTGATTTTGGGCGGCATGGCGGTGGCCGGTTTCCTGACGGTTGGCCTGCTACCCGACGACATCTCGTTTGGTGATGCGCTACGCATTGCCGGAAAAGCCGGAAAACTCAATGCCGTTGACTTGAGTTTTGACCCGAACAACCGCTACAACCTTTGGTCGGGACTGATTGGCGGGTTTTTCCTTTTTCTGTCTTATTTCGGCACCGACCAGTCGCAGGTGGGCCGGTATTTATCGGGTAGTTCGGTGGCGCAAAGCCGCATGGGTTTGCTCATGAACGGCATTGTCAAGATCCCGATGCAGTTCGGCATCCTGTTCGTGGGCGTGCTGGTGTTCGTGTTCTATTTATTTGTGCAGCCGCCATTGTTTTTCAACCGGCTGGAAACCGATGCCTTGCAAAAAACCGGTTACCAGCCGCAGCTCAGCATCTTGCAGCACCGCCACGACTCGCTGTTTGCTGTGCAGCAAACGCAGGCACGGACGCTGCTGGCCGCCATGCGAACCGAAAACGCAGCCGCCCTGCGCACGGCGGAAAGCGATTTTGACAACACCCTTGCCCAAGCCCGCGCCACGCACGACGAGGTGGCCGGATTGGTGAGGCAAAGCAAAAAGCTGGGGAAAGACGAAAACGTGGACGACACCAACTACGTTTTCCTGACGTTTGTGACCAACTACCTGCCGTCCGGCCTGGTGGGGCTGCTCATCGCCGTCATTCTGCTCGCGTCCATGTCGTCGGTGGCGGGAGCCATCAATTCGCTCACCTCCACCACCATTATCGACGTGTACCGGCGCAGCATCCGCCCCGCCGCCAGCGACCGGCACTACCTGGAGGCTTCGCGTTGGGTTACGCTGGGCTGGGGCGTTTTCAGCATTGCGGTCGCCTTGTTTTCGGGCCGGGTGGGCAATTTGCTGGAAGCCGTAAACCGGCTCGGGTCGCTGTTTTACGGGGTTATACTCGGCATTTTCCTGTGCGCCTTTTATCTGAAAAACATTCGCGGCTCGGCGGCTTTTTACGCGGCACTGGCCGCGCAGGCCATCATATTCCTGCTGTACCTGTTTTCGCCCATCGCCTTCTTGTGGTACAATGTCATCGGTTGCGGGCTGGTCATGGGTTTTGCCTGGCTGATTGCGTTGGCTTTTCCGGCTGGGGAAAATACGCCACAGTCCTGACCGTTCGGCGGCGGTTTTCGTAACCGCAACGCACACGGGTTTGGCACTTTTAAAAGATACTATTGTCCTGATTCGGTTTGGCGGCTTTTTTCGCCGGTCCGCCCGTATCCAAACGTATTATTTCAAGGTCTTGAGTCCGATAATTTGGGCAAATATATCCCCAGATTGCCTTTATTGGCAGCCAGTATTTTCGTTTATCCTATCGGTAACCAATCATCCGCAACCTGACTCACGGGCATATATTTTGAAGGCAGACAGGCGTAACAACCCGGAAAACCCATGCAAACCGCTCCGCCATTGCCTGCCATACCCGTTGCAAACGTGCCGGTCGCCACCCAAACCAACGTCCAATTCGCATCCAAGCCGGTCAGTTGGCAGGGCAAATCCTATCCATTGGGAGCCACGCACGACGGGCAGGGCGTGAATTTCGCCCTCTTCAGCGAGTACGCCGAAACTGTTGAACTCTGCCTGTTCGATGCGCAGAATCCGGGCTTGGAAACCGCCCGCATCCGCATCCGCGAACAAACCGACCACGTTTGGCACATCTACCTGCCCGGCATCCGCGCCGGACAATTGTACGGCTACCGTGTGTACGGCGCGTTCGATCCGGCCAGCGGGCGGCTCTTCAATCCGAGCAAGGTGCTGCTCGACCCGTATGCCAAAGCCATTTGCGGCGACATAATCTGGGGGCAGGCCATGTTCAGTTACGACATTGCCAGCCAGGCCGAAGACCGCCATTTGTTTCCGAACTACGACGACAATGCCGCCCACACGCTGAAATCGGTGGTGGTGGACGACCAGTTTGACTGGCAAGGCGATGTGCTGCCCGACATCCCGATGCACAAGTCGCTGATTTACGAGATGCACGTCAAGGGTTTCACCAAACTGCACCCTACCATTGACCCCGCCATCCGGGGCACCTATGCCGCCCTGGCCACGCCCGAAGCCATCGAATACCTGAAAAACCTGGGCGTGACCGCCGTGGAACTCATGCCCGTGCACCAGTTCGTGCAAGACGGACACCTGCTGGACAAGGGGTTGCGCAATTACTGGGGCTACAACTCCATCGGCTTCTTTGCGCCCCACGCCGAGTACAGTTCGTCGGGGCAGACGGGCGGGCAGGTCACCGAATTTAAGAACATGGTGCGCGAGCTGCACCGCAACGGCATTGAAGTGATTCTGGACGTGGTGTACAACCACACCGCCGAAGGCAACCATTTTGGCCCCATGCTG
>JANPIL010000438.1:0-10297 GCA_031424975.1 Sphingobacteriales bacterium | reverse complement strand
GGCTGACGCACAGGAGGAGAATCGCAAGTTGAAGGTAACGGCACAGTTTGTTGGCAGTAACGAGCATTCAGTCTGTCGGGTTTTCTCAGGATCAGCTGCGGCGGGCGGAGGAGCTGGCTGAGGCCGCCATACTGGAGCCATGAAAAAACTCACCCACACCCTGCTGACCAAGGCCCTCGGCAGCTTTAACCGGGGGTTCGACAAACTGACGGGCCGGTATGTGGGCCTATTGAAGCTGATTGTCAGTCGGCGCGTTGTTACGTGGGGCATATTGGTGGCGTTTTGTCTGGGCACCGTGTACGTGAGTAAAGTGCTGCCCTCAGGGTTTATCCCGAACGAAGACCAAAGTACGATTTATGCCATTATCCAGACACCGCCGGGTTCCACTCTCGAAAAAACCAATCAGGTTTCCCGGAACCTTCAGGAAATCTGCAAGGAGGTTGAGGGGATAGAATCGGTGTCTTCCTTGGCGGGTTACGAAATCATGACCGAAGGCCGGGGATCCAATGCGGGTACGTGCCTGATCAACCTGAAAACCTGGTCGGCGCGTGACCATAACGTCAAGGAAATCATGGAGGAATTGGAGGAGAAATCGAAAAACCTCGGGGCCACCGTCGAATTTTTTGAACCGCCCGCCATCCCGGGATTCGGCACATCCGGCGGTTTTTCGATGCGATTACTGGACAAGACCACCGATACGGACTACCGTGAGTTTGATGAGATAAACAAAGAGTTCATGAGTAATTTGGGCAAGTGTAAGGAACTCACCGGCCTGTTCACCTTTTTTGCCGCAAATTACCCGCAATACGAACTGGAGATAGACAACAACTTGGCCATGCAAAAAGGCGTGTCCATTGGGAAAGCGATGGACAACCTCAATATCCTGATTGGCAGCACCTACGAACAAGGGTTTACCAAGTTCAACCAGTTTTTCAAAGTGTATGTGCAGTCTGATCCCGGCTTCCGGAGGCTTCCATCCGATCTTCTGAAGCTTTTTGTCAAGAACGACCGGGGCGAGATGGTTCCCTACTCATCGTTCATGAAGCTGAAGAAAGGCCAAGGCCCCAACGAAATCACCCGTTTCAACCTGTACAACTCGGCCGCCATCCAGGGTCTGCCAGCCAAGGGCTTCACCACGGCCGATGCCATACAAGCCATCCGGGAAGTTGCCGCCAAAACTTTGCCAAGAGGGTATGACATCGCCTTTGAAGGTCTTTCGTACGACGAATCAATCCGGGGGAACGAAGCCCTGTATGTGTTCCTGATCGTATTGGCCTTTGTCTACTTTGTGCTGGCCGCCCAGTACGAAAGCTTCATCATCCCCCTGGCCGTGGTATTCTCGCTGCCGGTTGGCGTGTTCGGCTCGTTTGTGGTGCTGAAGTTGATGGGGCTGGAAAACAACATCTATGCCCAGATAGGACTCATCATGCTGGTGGGCCTGTTGGGCAAGAATGCCGTGCTGATTGTGGAGTTTGCCGTTCAGAAACACCATCAGGGGGCAACGATTCTGGAAGCGGCCATCGAAGGCGCCAAAGTCCGTTTCCGCCCCATATTAATGACCTCGTTCGCGTTCATCGCCGGACTGATACCGTTGATTATCGCAACCGGTGCCGGTGCCATCGGCAACCGTACCATCGGTGCTTCGGCCCTGGGCGGCATGTTGTTCGGGACAATTTTCGGGGTCATCATCATTCCGGGACTGTACTACATATTCGGCACACTTGCCGAAGGCCGCAAACTGATCAAGGATGAAGAAGATTCCTCTTTGACCGAAGGTTTGGTTCACACAATAGACGCTTTTCCTATAACCGAAGAAAGCAATAACCATGTATAACAGAACAACAGTAAACGGTTTGGCTATTGGTTGCATCTTCCTGCTGGTCACGGGCTGTAACATCCCACAATCTTCGGTCTACCGAGCCGAGAACCGGACAGTCCCTGCGAGTTACAACAACTTGCAGGACTCTGCCAACACGGTGAAAACCAAGTGGCGGGATTTTTTTACGGATCCCTACCTGACAACACTGGTTGATACGGCGTTGAAAAACAACCAGGAACTGAACATAACCTTGCAGGAAATTCAGGTTGCCAGAAATGAGATAAGGATTCGCAAAGGCGAGTACCTGCCCTTTGTGGGGCTACAGGGCACAACCGGGGTTGAAAAGGTAGGCCGCTACACCTACCGGGGAGCCACCGAGGCCACTACCGACATCGAGCCGGGCAAGGCAATGCCCGACCCGCTGCCGTATTCAATGTTGCAGGCATTTGCGACATGGGAGGTGGATATCTGGCATAAGCTGCGCAATGCCAAAAAAGCGGCCTTGAACCGCTACCTGTCCACCATGGAAGGCAGGAATTTTATGGTTACCAACCTGATTGCCGAAGTCGCCACGTCGTATTACGAACTGCTGGCCCTTGACAGTCAGTTGGCTATTGTCAGGCAGAACATTGACATCCAGACCAATGCCTTGAAAATCGTGCGGCTGCAGAAAGAATCGACCCGGGTCACCGAACTGGCGGTACGCAGGTTTGAAGCCCAGGTACTCAACACCCGCAGCATCCAGTACAACATTCAGCAGCGGATTGTGGAAACGGAAAACCGGATTAATTTTTTGGTGGGCCGGTATCCGCAGCCCGTGGCCCGCAACGCCGATATGTTCACGAATGTGGTTCCCAGTGTCGTTCGTGCCGGTGTGCCCTCGCAGCTATTGGCAAACCGTCCGGACATCAAACAGGCCGAACTTAACCTGTCGGCCGCCAAGCTGGATGTGAAAGTGGCCAGGGCCAATTTTTACCCGTCGCTGCGCATTTCTGCGGCCGTAGGCTTGGAGGCGTTCAATCCGACGTATCTGTTACAAGCCCCGCAGTCGCTGCTGTATGCGCTGGCCGGCGATCTGGTGGCTCCATTGGTGAACCGGAACGCCATCAAGGCAACGTATGCCAGTGCCAACGCAAAGCAGATACAGGCGGTTTACCAATACGAACGCACCCTGCTGAAAGCGTATATCGAGGTGGCCAACCAACTTTCCAAAATCAGCAACCTTGAACAGAGCTACGACCTGAAAAACCAGGAAGTGCAGGCACTTACGCAGTCAATCACGATTTCCAACAACCTTTTCAGTTCCGCAAGGGCCGATTACATGGAAGTCCTGCTGACCCAACGGGATGCGCAGGGTTCAAAATTTGAACTGGTCGAAACAAGGATGCAGCAGATGAACGCCATGATCAGCATTTACCGGGCCTTGGGTGGCGGATGGAACTAAACCGGAAAGCCGTTTCAACGCCTGTCTCTTATCTTCAAAACGAATGCGGGTCGCCTTTGTGAAAACCGCAAGCAGGCGGGTTTGGGCTTTCCGGAGGATACTATTTTGCGAAGCCCGGCGTTGGCGGAAACAGGTCTTGAGGCAGCCTCTTAGCGGTTTAATGGTTTGCTTTCAACTTGTTCGCCGTTTTTCGCCGCAGGTGGGTGCACCACGCAAAGCATTCATTTTGTGATGCCAAGGTTTTACTTGAAACAAGCCATGAATATGAAACGGACACTGAAACCAACCGCGCAAAGGAAACTTGTCGGGCTGCCTGAGTATATTGCGGCCAAACCCGAAAGAGAAACGCCCATGCGCATATTGGTGGTGGAAGATGAACCCAAAGTGGCTTCGTTCATCCAGAAAGGACTTCAGGAGCAGACCTACGAGGTGGAAGTGGCCTACGATGGCTTCATTGGCCAGCGCATGGCCTTTTCCAACCCCTACGATGTGATTATCCTGGACGTGAACCTGCCGCAAATCAACGGTTTTGAGGTGTGCCGCAATATCCGCAAACACAATGTGC
Organism: Sphingobacteriales bacterium; assembly: GCA_031424975.1. GTDB lineage: Bacteria > Bacteroidota > Bacteroidia > Cytophagales > 172606-1 > Xanthocytophaga. The sequence continues at coordinate 6,469 of JANPIL010000438.1, read as the reverse complement.
GGACACCCGTGCTGATGCTCACCGCCTTTGGCACCACCGACGACAAGCTGAACGGCTTTGATGCCGGTGCGGACGACTACTTGGTCAAGCCGTTTGAATTCAGGGAGTTGGTGGCGCGCATAAAAGTGCTGCATAAACGAAGTTCAGACCATAACCAGAGCGGAAACCTGCTGAAAGTAGCCGACTTGGAGCTGAATCTCGATGAAAAATCGGCCCGGCGGGGCGACAAGAAAATTGACCTGACCGCCCGCGAATTCGCCTTGCTGGAGTATTTCATCCGCAACAAGGCACGCGTAGTTTCGCGCGTGGACATTGCCGAAAAAGTCTGGGAAATATCATTTGACACGGGCACCAACGTGATTGACGTGTACGTGAATTTCCTGCGCAAGAAAATTGACCGCGACTTCGACAAAAAACTCATCCACACGGTGGTGGGCATGGGCTATATGCTCAAAGACGAATAAAGGCTGCGGGGAAAATAGTATGTTTTGGAAAGGCCAAACTTTCTTTGCCTGCTTGATTTTCGCTAAATCGGCACTGGGATTTAGCAAGGATTGTGAAAAAATAGTTAGATTGGGTGCTAAAATTTCAAAAGATAAAATCTATGAAAAACAAATATGTTGAATTTGTGTCGGACGATCATCTGCTGATGTGCATAGGAAACCTGCATGAAGCCTATTTGAAAGCAAAAAATAACATCAACAAAAAACAATTTTATAAAAACAAAATAGATACAGTCAAACTTATGTTTGATGCTAAATTTAACGGTGTTGGAGAAGAAAGTCTGATTGAGGCGGAAATCGCAAGGCAAATAGACAAGTCGGTGAATAATTCTATCGGAACGTTCCACGAAGAAGTTCTAGGGGGAATTAAGGGATTTGAAAGGAAGAATTCAAGTGGATTTGACATAAAGGCGAATGACAATAGTATATTTGCCATCTATCAATTTGTTGAAATTGATAGAAAATTTGAAAAAGGACTTTTTGAACAAATAACTTCTCAAGCCGTCTTCTATAAAGGTTCAACGTGGTATCTCGTTGATTTTTTTTCAAACAGAACCTATTGCGAGCCATGGATATTAGCTACCGAGGAAAGCACTATAAAACACAAACGTGTTTTTAAAATCTCCGTTGACAAGCTATATGCCGTTTTAACTCGAAACGAAGATGCGATTTTCCAGTTAAATAAAGTGTTGCCTAACGCCATAGAAGACTTCAAGAAAATGATTTTATGAAGAACTTTTTATGGGAACATTGGAAATCTTGATTTTGAAATTTCAACATATGAAGTTAAAAAAATAGTAGCGTTTTTATACTAGAGTTGTTATGTATTGATAATCAATAAGTTATAGATTTTACCCTGAACAAGTCTGTTGAGAAATAGTACCTTTTCGGAAGCCCAAACCTGCTCCCGCCTGAAACAAACAGGAAAACAGGCATCCGGCAATTTTTACGCACGCAGATAGGATTCATAACAGGCTGATTATCAGAGTATAACAACTCTACTTTTGCAATCGGCAAGTCAGAAAATTTTCCACAAAGGAGATAGTTGGAAATAGTATGTTTAAAAAACGCCAAACCCCATTTTTACACAAAACAGACAAAGCAACGAATGGATTGCGATGGACATAATCTTTAAAACTTCTTTAACTTAACTGATTGTCAATATGAGAACAATTATAGTATTCCGATGGAAGAAAATCAAAGCAAAATAAATTTTGCTTCCAATAAAAACTTTCTAAAATTTCCCAAGTTTTACTTGTTGGAAGAAAAAAATGGAAAATTAAAAATTTTCAAACCATTGCGTATTTATTGTGATATGCTCCCGTAATTCAACATCCACACCTAAATTAAGTTCTTTTAATTTTTCGGCAATTTTTTCACCACCCATCAAATCAATTGCCGGAGCACCATCTCTATTGGCCTCTCGAATGGCATCCCTTGTAAATGTACCAGTTGTAATGAAAAGCCCTTTATCCGTCCTTCCAACCATAGCACCCCTAAAGTCCCTTATTTCACTCGATGAAACTTTGCCTTTATATCTTTTGCATTGAAATATAATATGAAAACTCAGGATTCCATTTATTTTCGCGATACCTCTACCGTCAATTCCACCATCTCCAGTTTTTCCTGTTATTTCAACTTGCGAAAACCCTTTTTCTCTTAGAATTCGCTGGATAAGGCGTTCAAAAGAACTGGGTGACAACTTTTCCGTAAGAATATCAATTACCTGCTTTTTCCATTTTTCAGTCTCAGTTACTTCTTCATCCGCCTCTTGTTCTTCATTTTTCTTAATTTTGGTTTTAGAATCATTCGCAATATTGATCGGATTATCTCCGCTGATAACCCAAATTCCCTTTCCTCCTTTGGTCAATATCCCCTTGTTTTTTAAAACAGTCCTTACCCAGGCTAAACTGTATTGCAATTCTGATTGACCGGTTTTTCCATCAATTACTTCCAATAAAGAATCATTGAGTTGCAAATCCTCAACAATAAAATCATATATCTCGTCGGTATTCGCTGAACCCCCAAGTTTTTTAATCGCTTCAACTGTCGGAGACATTAACTCATTCCTTGTTGGTAGATTTTTCATTTTATTTGAATTAAGGGACAATAAATTTACTTTTAACCGACAGTTAAATAGTTTCTGAAATAGCCTTTTCCAAAACAGTATCCTTCAGAAACCTAAAACCCCCTTTTTGAAAAAACAGACAGGGTTTGCACGTAGTACGCTACTTTCCAACCATTCAAAATGACGCATAACCACTTGATTATCAAATAAGAGCAACTTTATTCCAGCCGGGGCGGTTTTTCCAAAGTGTCTGGCAGGCCGACTTATCAATCTCGTTCAATGCCACGCACTCGATACCCGCCTTTTCCAGACCAACCGCAAGGCCGCCCGCACCAGCAAACAATTCCAAAACAGTATATTCGCTTTCGGGCGTTGCAAAGTTAGAAACCTCTTCGGTTGTGTTCCCGGAAATGAAATCGGAAAATAAGTTTAGCTGTTCCTTTTTATAAACCCTATAATTGCTCATTGGCTCGCGTTTGGCCGGCAGTTTGCCTTCCCTGTCCCAGTGCCGCAGCGTTTCCGTACTTTTTCCCACCAATTCGGCCGCTTCCGTAAGCGAAAGGTAATCTTTCATAACCACTTTGTTTAACGTTGTGCAATGGTTGCCAACATACGCAAAAAAACCACCTGAACAAGAAATGTCGAGAACATGAACATCCGCACCCGCTTGGCTTTTCTGTTCGCAATCTTGGTAGCCACGCTGATGCTGGCTTTTGCGGCGGGCATTTATTTTCTTACGGCCGACTACCGGGAGAATGAGTTTTACGAACGCCTGCGCGAAAAAGCCAGCCTGACAGCCCAACTGCTTTTTGAATCGAACCAGCAGCTTTCGTCCCAAACCCTGCAACGCATTGACCGGCAAGATTCCACGCTGCTGCTCGACGAGCAACTCAGCATTTTTGGCCCGCAACGCAACCTGCTCTACGACAGCCGCAACCGCAAGGTAACGCTGGAGGAAAAAATTTTCCGCGAACTGAAACAAGGCAGGCCACGCGAATTGCGCAAGCAGGAAAACGACCGCGAATACCTGTACCTGCTTATCCGCCAGCGAAACCGCGAAATCGTGGTGAGCGTGTCGGCCATTGACCGCTACGGGTTGAGTAAGCTCAATTTCCTGCTGCTGATTTTGCTGGCCGGCTGGGCCACAAGTGTGGGCGTGATTGTGTTCTCGGGCTGGATTTTTGCCGGCAATGCCCTGCGGCCCAACACCGATGTGATACAGCAGGTGGAAAAAATCAATGTTGAGACGCTGGACACGCGGCGGGTGAAAGCGGGCAACGAAAAGGACGAGATTTTCCAGCTTGCCGCTACTTTCAACCGGATGCTCAGCCGGTTGCAGCAATCGTTCGTGGTCCAGAAAAGCTTTGTTTCCAATGCCTCCCACGAACTCCGCACACCGCTTACCATCATGGGCGGCCAGATTGAAGTGGCCCTGCTGCAAGACCGTTTGGCTGGTGAATACCGCAGCATACTGAAATCGCTGCTGGAGGATGTGCGCGAAATGACCGACTTGGCCAACGACCTGCTTGACCTGGCGCAGGCCAGTTCGGATGTGTCCACGCTGGCTTTTAAAACCGCCCGCATTGACGAACTGCTGTTGCAGGCCGAAGCCGAACTGCTCAAGAAACACGGCGGCTACGATGCGGTGGTGGATTTTCCGGAAGCCCCCGAAGAGGAAAGCCTGTTTGAACTCAAGGTGAACGAGCGGCTGCTGAAAAACGCGTTCCTGAACCTGATGGAAAACGCCTGCAAGTTTTCGGACGACAAGAAGGTATATGTGCGGGTTTTTTTCCGTCCTGATGCCATCCGCTTGGAATTTGCGGACAAGGGCATCGGCATTGCCGACACCGACCTGCCGTATGTTTTCGAGCCATTCTACCGTTCGGAAAATGCCCGGCTTTTCTCCACCGGCCACGGCATCGGCCTGCACCTGACCCGCAAAATCGTCGAGGCCCACCAAGGCGAAATCACGGTTGGTTCGGTGTTGCGTCTGGGCACTACTTTCACCGTCACGCTGCCCCGCACCCGACTGCCCGGAGACGCAAAACAAAAATAGTATCTTCCGAAAAGCCCAAACCCCCTCCGCTGGCGCGAGGTTCTTACCTCGTGCCGCCCATGTTCCGAGATTCCCTGCCTGTCCGGCAGGCAGGCCATCTCGGCGGCGTAGGTGATTTGTAACTTGACCAGATAAGAATCTCGCGCCAGCAAATGGCTTTGCCGCAAACAAGCGTCCGCTTGCGCCGGTTGAAAATAGTATCTCCCAAAAAGCTGAAAGCCCCGTTTCCGCCTTTGGCGGAACCTTTGGCTTTAGCGGGGGCCAAACCCGCCCATTCACGAAAACGGCCACGAAATTTTTTGCGCCGCCCCAAACAGGAAAAATCGTTTTCTTTACGGCGTTTCACCATCTGGCAACTGTAATTTATGGACAAAATCATCCAAACGGGCATGGCATCCTACGGAATGTCGGGCAAGGTGTTTCACGGGCCGCTGCTCAAGTCGCACGGCGGCTTCCGGCTGAAAAAAATCATGGAACGCACCGCCGAAAAGTCCAAGGCCGACTTTCCCGAAGCCGTACGCGTGCATACGTGGAACGAGATACTGTCCGATCCGGACATTGAACTGGCCATCGTGAACACGCCGCCCCAGTACCATGTTGAAATGTGTACGCAAGCCTTGCTGGCGGGCAAGCACGTGGTTGTCGAGAAGCCTTTTACGCCCACCGCCGACGAAGCTCGGCAATTGATTGACTTAGCCCGGAAACACAACCGCATCCTGACCGTTTTCCATAACCGCCGCTGGGATGGCGGCTTCCTGACCGTGCGCAAGGTGCTTGACAACCAGTGGCTTGGCCGCTTGGTGGAATACGAAGCCCACTACGACCGCTACCGCAATTACCTTGAAAACTCGTGGAAGGAAGCTCCCACGCCCGGCAGTGGAATCGTGTATAACCTCGGCTCGCACCTGATAGACCAAGCCCTGGTGCTGTTCGGGATGCCGCAAGCCGTGACCGCCGAAATCCTGGCGCAGCGAACCGGCGGTACTGTGGACGACAATTTCCATGTATTACTGCACTACGCCGCGCACCGCGTGGTGCTGCGGTCGGGTTTTCTGGTGCGCGAACCCAAACCGAGCTACGTGCTCAGCGGAACCGAGGGCGCATTCATAAAGCGCACCAATGACCCGCAGGAGGAAGCCCTGAAAGCGGGCCGCTTACCGCTGGAAACACACTGGGGAACCGAACCCGAAACCGACTGGGGCACGCTGAACACGCAACTCAACGGCCTGCACCTGAAAGGCCGCGTGGAAACCGTGCCGGGCAACTACCGCGTGTTCTACGAAAACCTCTACCAAGCCATCACCGCCAATGCCCCGCTGCTGGTGCAACCCGAAGAAGCCCTGCGCGTGATCCAAATTATTGAAGCCGCCTACCAAAGCAACGTTGAGAAGCGGACGGCGGAGGTTGACATTAGCTGAGTTTATTCTTTAGCACCACAGTGGTTCCAATCTCCAATCATTGGGAAATCCCATCGCCCTGTCTTCTACATTTGGATAATCATTAAGCAAAAATTTAATTTTTTTATTGAAGTCATGCGTGTGATCAACGGTTTGCAAAAGATATAAAATAACGGAAAGCAGGTAATAGGTGCGATCATTACTCGCTTCTGTGTTTCGCAGCCATTGGTTTGTCGTATGTCTAGGCTTTATCGGTCTTATACTCAACACCCGATTCCATAAGCGTGAATGGTGAGCACATATATTTCTTAAGTAAACTATACTATGCAACCAAGATTCAAGTATTGAGTCGCTTACGCCAAAGTATTTGGCGATTTCCTTTTTTTCCTCAGGGTCAAGCACACCGATAATACCAGAATCGTCTATTGCCCATGAAGGCTTGTTT
>JANPIL010000437.1:0-5598 GCA_031424975.1 Sphingobacteriales bacterium | reverse complement strand
GTTTCCACGGCCCGGAAGCCGCCCCGGAGCCGTTCATGGCTTTCATTCCGTCGTGACCGATTTTGCAAATAGTATCTTTCCCGCCACGGCGGACACCCGTCTGCCGTGGCAGAGGCCGGGAGGGCAAACCTCCCGGTTTTTTCAACCTTTCAAAACCCCACTAAAATCATGAAAACCAACACGATAGCGGTTTACACACTTGGAGAAAAGGACAGGTTCGGCAGGATTTTGTACCATGACTGCCATGATATGGAACTGTTTAAAGACATTGAGTGCGGTAAATCCGCGAGGCCGGACTTGCACACCGTCACGGCGGTTGGTGAGCCGGATTTGCCGGTAAAAAGATTTGTGATAATAGACCCCGAAACGCAACCGAAGTAATCGGGCAAAACGTTTCCGGTCACCGTTCAAAACCGGGTTTCATGCTTTTGCAGCATACTGTTTTCTCCCGGACATTCCAGACTTGCAGCGCGAAAGCCTGACGGCTTATTGGCTCCCCCGCACGTATGCCACGGTGCCGCGCGGTTCGCTGGCTCACCACTACGGCACCGTGGCTTCCTCCTGCCGCGCGATGCTCCCTCGCTCATGCCCGCCGCGTGGAACACTGCCGGGCATTCGCTCAGTCGGGCTACGCCGATTAAAAAAAAATCCATATCTTTATGTTATTGATTTTAACATCTGACATAAGACTTTGTGACTTTTATGAAAGACGAACAAGCCGAGAGACGTGGCCAGGCTGCCAAACGATTTGAAACGCTGGTGGATGCCTTGGGCATTGACTTTGCCAAACTCGCCCGTTCGATTGGGCTTGACCGGCCCGATACGCTGTATTTGGTGAAGAATGGCAAGGGCTATCCCAGTTTTGATACCATTGCCAAAATCCTTGATGTCTATCCCCAGATAGATGCCAACTTCCTGTTTGGCAAGTCCGACCAGCCATTCAGGGCTGAACCGTCCCAGAAACCGATACCGGACGATGAAATGGAGGCTTTCGCGGCCTTTAAGAAAGTACTGATTAAGTATGCCGCCAATTGAAATAGTGTCTTTTGGAAAGTAAAAACCCCTCACATCGAGGGGTTTTTACTTTTAGAGCCAAGCCATGAGCCATTTTAATGCGCCTGCTATAGTCAATATGCTTGCCATAACGTTGGTTGCGGCCATGATTTGGCTCCAATCGGGTGATTGGGGTTTGCGAATTTTCGCCATTGTGGTAATGTCTTTTGTTTGAACATTTGCGAAGCTCCTTTTTTGCTTGGAGTGAGGGTAGGAAGGAATTCGAAAAGGTCGTTTTGCTTTCGGTGTGATATGCTGGAGACCGTTAAAGGACGTTTGGCCTGCTTTTGGCTGGTTTATGAACACCGTCCCATGATAAAAATTCCGTACAGCCTATCTTCTAATGCCGCACGTTAGGGTTTGTAACGCGGTAAAACCGGGGTCAACCGCGTTCACCTTGAATTGGGTGTCACGCAGTTCGTAAGCCAACGCAATGGTATACATGTTGAGCGCCGCTTTGGACAAGTTGTAAACGGCAGCCTTAACATTATAATACTTCCGTTTACCGGCAAATGCGTTGCGGCCTGAACAGTATCTTTCCCGCCACGGCGGACAGGCCGGGAGGCCAAACCTCCCGGTTTTTCAACCTCAAAAATTTCTGTGAAATGGGAATAGAGCAGTGGGTGGAAATCGCAATCACCCGAAGTCCGGTTGTGAGGGGAAAAACGATTTTCGACACCAAGGAAATCATTTGGCAGGCACAAGTGCCGCGCCGGATTTATGATGCGCATTTCAGATGGCTTGGCTGGATTGATGCCCGGTTCACATTGACACTACCGAAAGAGAATGTATGGATTGTCTTACTCAGCCAAATTACGGCTGTTCAGGATTGAACAACCCGATGCTCCATGTATACTCGAACCCCGAATCAGTAGCTCGGTCTTTAAAACGCGCGTAACCGACTTCCAGGTTGATGCATCGGTGTTGATCTGTTCAAGTAGCAGTTGAGTTGCCACCCGGCCTATCTCTCTGGTGGGCTGGGCAATGGTCGTTAAGCTTGGCTCAATCAGAGCCGACCCATAATCGTTGCTGAAGCCAACCACCGCTATTTGGTCTGGGATAGACAGGCCGCGTTCTTTGATGAGCAGTAGAGCCTCCAGAGCAGTTGGGTCGTTCACGGCAAAGAGTGCGTCGGGTGGCTGAGGCAGGTCGAGCAGGTGTTTGACGTGCATCCGGGCTTTGCTCAGATCCAAGTCATAGCTGATAATCAGGTCTTCGTCAGCCGGAAGATTATGCTTTCTCAACGCATCTTTATACCCCTCTAGGCGTTTGCGGCTAATGTAAAGCGACAGCGGACCGGCTAAATGGGCAATCCGTTTTTTGCCCGTCGAAATCAGGTGTTCAGTGGCCTTGAATGCGCCCTCATAGTCGTCGACCACTACTTTGGGTGCGTCGATATCGTAACATACCCGGTTGAACAAAACCAAAGGAATGGCCTTGCGGGCGAACATGGCTAAATGCTCGAAGTTTTTGGTTTCGCGCGTCAGCGATACCATTACCCCGTCTACCCGATTGACCAGCATGGCCTTTGCATTGGCCACTTCGGCTTCATACGTCTCATTCGATTGACAGATCAGTACGGTGTAACCCGACTCCGAGGCTACCTCCTGCGCCCCCATAATGACAATGGGGAAAAACGACGTGACAAACTCCGGTACGATGATGCCAATAGTTTTGCTCCGGCTCGATGACAGATTAATCGCCAGCATATTGCGCTGGTAGTCCAACTGCCCGGCCAGATCCAGTACGGCACGGCGCGTGGCTTCCTTCACTCGCGGATGCCCCGTCAAGGCCCGCGATACCGTTGATTTGGAGATATTGAGCTGGCGGGCAATATCAATGATCGTTACCTGATGCTTCATGGCGATAGGATACCTGTGCTTGTAATATACCGAGATTACTAACAAGAACGCAATATGGGTATATAACCCAATTGTGGGAGCCTTCCCACAAAATGGGAAGGCTCCCACAATAAAATAGTTCCATCAAACCAATTTTATTGTATTTTATTTTTTAAAGTTTGTATTATAAAAAGAAATAAGTTCTACTGCCGGGAGTTTGGCGAATTCCTTGAATCTGCCAACCCAAGTAGCCTTATTAGAATAATCATATTTCCGGACTTTGCATCGTACAACCGGATAATGCAGAGGCTGTTCTTGGCCCGCACACTTTACACTTGTCCATCTTATCAAATTAAACCGAATTATTTTTATGGCGAATTGGCTACAAAAAAAGAACGGAATCCGTCCTGTCCTGACAGTGATACTCCTGAGCTGCATGATTGCCCAAATGGCTTTTGCGGAAGATGCCATCCGAAGCACAACGGGCGGAACGCCTTATCCATTGGCGGGAATGGAAACCACCGTGACCGGCCGCGTTGTCAGCAGTGCCGACGGAACCGCTTTGCCGGGAGTGAGCATTGGCATTAAAGGCACCACTACCGGAGCCATTACCGATGCCGAAGGCAAATATAAGATCACAGTGCCCGATGCCGGGTCGGTGTTGGTATTTTCATTTGTCGGATTCCTGAATGAAGAAGTAACCGTAGGCAACCGCACCACCATTGATGTTATTTTGGTGGTTGACATTCAATCCCTGACAGAGGTGGTGGTGGTGGGCTACGGAACCGTAAAAAAGAGCGACCTCACCGGTTCGGTTTCGTCGGTGAAAGCGGCCGAACTCACGCAAACGCCCATTGCCAACTTCGTGCAGGGCCTGCAGGCCCGGGCATCGGGGGTGCAGGTGACCCAGAACTCGGGCGCACCGGGTGGCAGCATCAGCGTCCGAATTCGGGGTAATAGCACCATCAGTGGGAGCAGCGAGCCGCTTTATGTAGTGGATGGCTTTCCCATTGCCGGGGGCGATAATCCGGTGGCGGGCGGGGGCAGCGGCTTGGGCAATGAAAACGGCAACCGCCTGTCGGTGCTTTCGACGCTGAACCCCAACGATATTGAGTCGATGGAAGTCTTGAAAGATGCCTCGGCAACGGCCATTTATGGCACACGGGGGGCCAACGGCGTGGTACTCATTACCACCAAACGGGGTAAATCCGGTAAAACCCGCGTGAGCTACGACGGCTATTATGGGCAGCAGCAAATCCGTAAAACGCTGGATGTGATGAATGCCACGCAATACGCCATCTACGAGAACGAGATAACCGGGCAACCGATTTATCCCGATCCCGGCCAGTTGGGGCAGGGTACCGACTGGCAGTCGCTTGTATTTCAAAAAGCCCCCATGCAAAGCCATCAGTTATCGGTGACGGGCGGTAACGAGAAGACGCAGGTTGCCCTGTCGATGAACTACTTCGACCAGGACGGCATTATCATCAATTCAAATTTCAAGCGCGGATCCGTACGGGTCAACTTAGACAACACGATTAGCAAACGCCTGAAGATAGGGACGAGCCTGACCTACACCTACTCAATCAATAATGGGGCGGTTACCTCGACGGTGGGCGACGGCGGACCGGCCGGCGGTATTATTTTATCCGCCCTGACTGTGCCGCCAACGTTACAGCCGTTTAATGCCGACGGCACACCGACGGTTTTCACAGGCCCTTATGTAGACCTCAACAACCCCGTGGCGCTGGCTTCGCAAGTGCTCAACCGGAACACGACCCGGCGGTTTCTGGGCAACATCTTCGCCGACTGGACCATTGCCGACGGTCTCACCTACCGGGCTTCGTTTGGGGGCGACCTCGTTACCGATACGCGCGATTCTTACGTTACGCGGAACATCCGGGCGGGTTCGCAGGTGAATGGGATTGGTGGCAAAGGCAATAACAATACGAACACGGTGTTGCACGAGAGCCTGCTGAATTACCACCGGCTACTGGGCAACCATGATGTAACCCTGACCGGGGTGTTTTCAACGCAGGGACAGGCGCAAGCGGCCGAGTCCATGACCGGGCAGCAGTTTCCCAACGACCTGTTACTGAACGATAACCTGGCTCAGGCATCTATCGTATCCATTGGCAGCAACCGGCAAGCCTGGCGGCTGGACTCCTACACGGGCCGAGTCAATTATAACTTTAAAAGCCGGTATCTGCTCACGCTCACGGGACGGGTAGATGGCTCAAGCCGGTTTGGAGCCAACAACAAGTATGGTTTCTTTCCGTCGATAGCGGGTGCGTGGCGGGTGTCGGAAGAGGCCTTCATGCAGGGCCAGCAGGTGTTTAGCGACCTGAAATTACGGGCTAGTTATGGCCTGACGGGCAACGCCGACATTCCGCTCTATAATTCCCTGTCCCGGTTAAGTTCGGTTGGTAACTACAACTTCAACAACGTTCGTACCATCGGCATTGCCGCCGCCAACATCAGTAATCCCGACCTGAAATGGGAAAAAAGCACCCAGACCGATATTGGGCTGGACTTCGGGTTGCTCAACAACCGGATTCAGGTCACGGCCGATGTGTATTACAAGAAAACGACCGATTTGCTGCTGTCACGGACGATTCCGCTCTCGTCAGGGTTTGGTACCGTATTTGGCAACTTTGGCTCGGTCGAAAACCGGGGTATCGAACTGACCGTGAATGCGGGGGTA
>JANPIL010000436.1:0-8243 GCA_031424975.1 Sphingobacteriales bacterium | reverse complement strand
TCGCCTTTTTCCTTTGGCGCACGTAGAACGTAAACTTGTCCGTTTCCACGCGGAGCTTGTAGCTGCCATCGGCCTGGGCTTCTTTTTTTACGCGTACAATCGCCGCTTCCTCCAGGTTCAGCCGCCGCTTCACTTCCTTGGCCAAGCTGCCGCCCAGCTTGAGCATCACATCGCCAAACGATTTCTTGTTTTCCGGCGGCACGTCTCCGGCAATGGCCGGTGGGGCGGGTTCGGGCAGCGTTTTTCCCTGTGCCTGCACCGGGTGTGCCGCCAGCCAGCCAATGCCAGCCAACAGGCAGGTGTGCAGGAAGGCTTTGCTGGGGCTTCGCTTGTTCATCGGCTGCGGTGGTGTTTCGGGTAAGGTGGGCGGGGAACGCTCCAAATCTCGGAAATTTGCCCGAATTTTCGTACAATCACCGTTGCAAAACCGAATGGCTGCCCATGAACAGAAACTTTCTGCCGGAAAGAAACCGTACCCCCACACCCGCCCGCACCCCGCCCGAAGCGTGCCCCAACTGCGGCATCCAACTGGCCGCGCAGTTTGCCTACTGCCCCGCGTGCGGGCAAGGCACCGACCGCCGCATTGACTCGTTCAACGAAATCAGCAGGGATTTTCTGGAGGAATATTTCTCATTCGATTCCAAGGTGTTCAAAAGCCTGCTGCCGCTGCTGTACAAGCCCGGTTTCCTGACCAACGAATATGTGCAGGGTCGCCGGGCGCGGTATATTCCGCCGTTACGTATGTACCTGACCATCAGCTTGCTGGCATTTTTGATGCTGGCCGTCAACAAGCCGAGCCGCACACGCTATGAGGCAGCCTCAACGGAAATCACCGCCGACGAGATGGCGGAAATCAGAAAAAACGTGGAGGCCGACAACGCGGTTGACGCACTGACCGGCGACGGCCCGGCGGCGGAGCGGTTCTGGAACGATTTTTTCGATTCCACGCTGCCCAAGCTGTTTTTCATCATGGTTCCGTTCTACGCCCTGATTCTGGCGGCATTGTACCGGCGGCGCAACCGGTACTACGTCGAACACTTGGTTTTTTCGCTGCATTTCCACTCGTTCGTGTTCGTGGCGCTGCTTTTTTACATGCTTGCCAGCTCGTATGTGTTCCGGGGAAACGCATCGGTCAATGCCGCATTGATGGGCTTGCTGGCGGCCGTAATCTTGGTGTATCTGTTTGCCGCCCTAAAAAAGGTTTACGGGCAGAACCATCTGAAAACCATCGCAAAATTCAGTCTTCTGGCGGGCGGTTACAGCATCACTTTCATTGTGTTTTCACTGCTGGCACTGTTTGCGTATTATTCGTTCGCTTGACTTGGCGGGAGGACGGGTTTGTGGTTTTTAAAACATACTATTTCGCAAATCCGCGTCCCGTCCAAGCCACCAACGCGTCACCGGATAATCTTGTCTTCCGGTTGTTCCACGCGCGGGTCGCGACCGCCGCGCAGCACCGAGTTGCCGTTGAACCGTTCGCGTTGGTCAATGCCGGCCGGTTGCTGCCAGTCCGACTCGCTGATTTGTCCGCTTTGCCCGAAGGCGGCCAACGCATTGCCGTACGTCACATCTTTGATTTGCTGCGGCGCAATGCCACGTTCCAGCATCAGGGCGGCGGTTTTGGGCACGGCCAGCGGGTCGGAAATGCCCCAGTCGGCAGCACTGTTGATCATGATCCGTTCGGAGCCGTACTGCTGCACAATGGCCACCATGCGTTCGTTGCCCATCTTGGTGGACGGATAAATGCTGAATGCCGCCCAAAAGCCCCGATCCAAGGTTTCGCGCACGGTCTCCTCGTTGTTGTGGTCAATGATGACTTGGTGCGGCTGTAGGCCATGTTCAAGGCACACATCCATGCTGCGGCTCGTGCCCGCTTTCTTGTCGCGGTGCGGCGTGTGGATTTGCACGGGCAGGTTCAATTGCTTGGCCAAGTCGAGTTGCAGGCGGAAATATTTTTCCTCCATTGGTGTCTGGTCATCGTAGCCAATCTCACCGATGCCCACCACGCCCTCTTTGGTGGCAAACAGGGGTAGCAATTCCATCACGCCCTCGGCCAGGGCTTCGTTGTTGGCCTCCTTGGAGTTCAGCCCCACGGTGCAATAATGTTTGATGCCGAACTGGCTGGCTCGGAAACGCTCCCACCCCACAAGCATACTCAAATAATCCTTGTACGAGCCCACTTCGGTACGCGGCTGCCCCAGCCAGAACGCCGGTTCAATTACGGCCACCACGCCGTTGGCGCGGAGGGCTTCGTAGTCGTCGGTGATGCGCGAAATGCAATGGATGTGCGGGTCAATGAACTGGAAGTCTTCCATGGTTTTCGTTGGTGGGTGAATGGCTGATAATTGAATGGTTGAATGGCGGGTGGGTTGGCTTTCCAAAAGATACTATTCCAAAAAGGCCGGAACTCAGGTCAGACACTGTGTGTCAGACCGGTATGGCGGAGTGGCTTGCAGACAACCGGGTTTGTCGTTTTCCGAAGATACTATTTTCCTGGAGTCCGGCCATCAATCTGGACAGTTGCTATCCGTTCGGCCAGATCGGGACGTTTTTCTTGGAGCAGTTGCAGGGCTTCGGGCATCCGGCTGTTTGCGCAGGCCAGCGCGGCGGCTTCCTGCTCGGCCTCGTCGCCCCGCGCAAACAGCCGCTTCAAGTCGGGCATCAGCGACGCACCGGCAAACGGCGCGACCACCCGCCACAAATCCGGCACAACAGCCCGGCCCGCCGCCCAGCGTTCGTGGGCGTAGTCGCGCAGGATGCGGGCCAGCGTGGGGTTGGCCCGTTCATCGAGTCCTTGAATGCTATCCAGCGGAGTGCCGATAAACACCGCTTTCAAGATCAATTGGTTCCAAGCCGCCTCGTCCAAGTAATCTTTCGGATACGGATTATCCACCGCCACCGCATTGAAAACCACATCCATGCTGGTGCGGATGCCTTCGGCGGCACGCACACGCAAAGCCAGCGGATGCGGCAGCAGCGGCAAAGCCCGGTACAATGCCGTCAGTTCGCCCACATCGGCGGTGCCGGAAAGCTGGTTCAGGATTTTCAGGAAGTCGTCCGGGTTGTCGTGCGGCAATGTGAGCAGCAACAAGATGCGGGCGGTTTGGTCGGTCGTCCAGTGGGTGGGGGTGAGACCTTGCCGTAAGTGTTGGGCGTTTTGCAAATCCCCGTCCGTGAGCAGAAGCGGTTTTTTGCCCACCATGCGCGGAGCCAAACCAAAGGCCACGTAAAAGTCGCGGAGGGGTTTGGGCGTGTCAAAACCTGCCTGCCGGACAGGCAGGGATACTATTTGCCCTTGGAGCCAGTCCATGGCCTTGGCATCAGTGCTGGCAGCGAGCCATTGTTGCAGCAGTTGGCGGGCTTGCGGCAGGGGGGCTTGGTAGGTTTCATTCGGCATGGACAAAAACAGGCTCTTTGAAGGGGATAATCGGTTTTTCTGCGGGCAAGCTGTCGGCAATCACAAACCGCCCGTCACATCAGCGGACTGGCATCTTCGAGGATGTAAAACAGGTGGTTTTCGTCGGTGGCGTTCAGTTTCAGCACGCCGGTCACCTGCACGGGTTTGGCCGTGTAGTCAAACGAGGTCACGGCCTTCACCTCCACCATGGACTCGGGGCCCGCGCCGCCGCAAAAGTAGCAGTGGCTGAACGGAACCATGGAAAGCATGAAGTTGACCTGCTTTTTGGTGTCGTCCAGCGGGATGATGAAACCCTTGAGCGTCACGCGTTTGCCTTCCATGGCCTTGATGTCTTTGTTGAAAATCGGCTGCGGAAAGTAACGGTTCGGCACGTTCTCATACTCCACCGATGAGAATGTTTTCCAAAGGTCGGCGGAAGTGGGCTGGCTGCCGACCGCTGTGGCCTGGGCCTTGGCCGGAGTCTGGGCGTGCGCCGCGCAAACCGGGGCGCACGTGAGCAGGAGATAAAAGATGGTGCGGATGAACATTGGATTTGCCATTGGGTTGGGCGTTACAGTTTGAAATGGCGGTTCTGCCAGGAATCCGCCCGTATTTTATCGCTATATAACTGATTTTTGCGGGTAAAGATTTGCCTTCGGCATTTTATTTTCACGGTTGGGCGTATGGCAGGGTTTCGGCCTTTGCCAAGGCTGGTTAAACAGTGGCGGCGTTGTTTTGCAAGTGGAATTGCCGGCCAATCCGGTCTTTGATGCGGGCATCGTGCGTGGCAATTACCAGCGTGGCTCCGCAGGCCTTGGCTTGGCTTTCAAGCAGTTGCAGTACTTTCATTGCATTCTCGTCGTCGAGGCTGGATGTAGGTTCGTCGGCCAGCAGTAATTGCGGGCGGTTGAGCACGGCGCGGGCAATGGCCACACGCTGCGCCTGCCCTTGGCTGAGTTGGTGCGGGCGGGCGTGTTGCCGGGCGGTCATTTCCAGCATTTGCAGCACCTCCGCAATGCGCGGCCGGTCGGGCGGCAGGCCCGCCAAGTATTGCGCCAGCGACAGGTTTTCGGCAACGGTGAGCGTGGGCAGCAGGTGCGGCTTTTGCAACACCAGCCCGATAGCCTGCCCCCGGAAACGGTCGGCCCGGCTGCCCGGCAGGGCGTACAAGTCCGTGCCGCCGATGGTTGCATTGCCCGCCGTTGGCCGCCGCAAACCCGCCAAGATGTGCAGCAGCGTGGTTTTGCCACTGCCCGACGCGCCAGTCAGCAGCCAGGTTTCGCCTTGCGCCGCCTGCCAGTCGGGAAATACGAGTGAATTTTGCGCATCGTATCGATGCCGGAGTCCGTTGAGTTGGAACATAGGAAAAAATGTTTTTCGCGGGTAACCTGACAGGGTGGGTTTGGCGTTTTTGAAAGATACTATTTTTTTACTCCCTCTCCTTCGGGGAGGGCCGGGGCTTCCCCTTCGGGGTTGGGGGCTGCTTTGTCATTGCCCGGCCAGCGTTTCGGAAATATCCATCCGGTAGGTTTGCAGGGCGGGCAGGAGGGAGGCAAATAGGCCCACACCCAGCACGCCCACAAAAATATACGTTTCCTCGCGCAGATACTGCCAGCCCGTCAGTGAAGCCTGCGAAGTTTCGGACAACAATTTGCCGGTCAGCTCCACGGCGGCGTGGCCGAGCAAAAAGCCGCACACGCCCCCGAAAACCGCCAGCAGCAAGCCTTCCAGGACAATGTGCGCAAACAGTTTTCCCGGCGAAGCTCCCAAGGTGCGCATGATTGCCAGGTCATAACGACGCTCTTTGAGGGCATTGTACAGCGCAATGAAGATGCTCAGCCCGGCAATGAGGATGATGACATACGCGAAATACTGCACCACTTCCGCCCCGACCCCGAACAGGTCGAACAGCCGCAATATCTCCATGGCTGGCGAGGCAGCCTGCAAGTTGCTTTGGCTGTTTACCAAGCGCGGCAGCAGCAAGGCCGCCATCGGGTTGCGATACGTGATGAGCAGCGACGTGATTTCGCGGTCGGCGGCCCCCCCAGAGGCCTCCCCCAACCCCCTCCGAAGAAGGGGGCTTTTGGCTTCCTCTTCGGGAGCAGTTTCCTCTTCATGCGCATGGATGGCCCAGACACTTTCAATGCCCGTCAGCACCAACCGGTCCAGAACCGTGCCGCTGGGCTGCATGATGCCCGCCACGCGGTAGCTTTTTTCTTCGTGCGCATTGTCCTCGTTGCCGTCCAAGCCGTGCGCGCCAAAAAACGTGTCTCCGATTTTCAGGCTGCCCTGCCCGGCCACTTCGCTGCCGATGGTGGCTTCGAATTCGCGTTGCCACCACCGGCCACTGGCAAGTTGGCAGCCGTAATGGTCGGGATAGGCTTTGGTGGTTCCCACAATCCGGAACGCCCGGTAGCTGTCGCCGAGGGCGAGCGGAATGGCTTTTTTTACGAGGCGGCGGTTGCCGGTGATTTTTTCGGCATCCGAAAGCTTGATGTTGCCCGTCGGGTTGTCCATGTGGAAAATGCTGCACAGCACCAGTTGTAGCGGACTGCCCTTGGCTCCGACAACCAAGTTGATGCCTTTGGCGTTGGCCTCCATTTTACCTTGCAACTGATTGAGAACCAGTAATAAATAAATGATGATGCCCATGCCCAACGCTAACAGCAGCGTGTTCAGGAATGTATTGAGCCGCCGGTTGCGGATGTATGACCAACTGAGTTTGAGCAAGTTCATGGATTGGGGCGGAAGGCGATTCGAAAAATACACGGGCAACCGGGGCGGCAAGATAATTTTTTCCGCAATACGCAACCATAATAAATGCAATTGTGTTGCACGGAAAGCCCTAAGGCATTACTTTTGCAACACAGTTTCAAGAAACCGTTTACGCCTGACAATGAAAAACTTTTTCCCTGCCCGCAAATCCGATTGGATGGGAATCGCCAGTTCGGTGGGCTGCATTATCCATTGCCTGCTCATGCCGGTGTTGCTGTCCAGCGCGGCCAGTTTCACGGCGCACGAGGAATACCGCTGGCTTGATTTCCTATTTCTGGCCTTGGCCGCCGTGGCGGTCTGGTTCTCGGCCCGCAAAACCAACGTGCTGGCCGTCAGGATATTACTGATAATGGCTTGGGCGGTTTTCGCGGGCAGCATCATCTGGGAAGAAACCCTGCCTTTCGCTTCGGTACTCATGTATCTGGGTTCGGTGCTGCTCATTGTGGGGCACGTGCTGAATTTGCGGCAGGTGCATTCATGCGCCAATCACGCCCACCCGAAGGCCGACTGAAAACAGCAACCTCAAAATAGTATCTTCCAAAAAGCCCAAACCTCCCTTGCCACAAGGGAGGTTTTTTGTTTTCTTGCCGGTTAAACCCAAACCCGCTTGCTCCAATCGGCCTACACCACTGATTTGATTGAAGCCGGACTCGATGAGGCCGGACGCGGCTGCCTGGCCGGGCCGGTGATGGCCGCCGCCGTGATTCTGCCCAAAAATTACCGGCACGCCCACCTCAACGACTCCAAGCAACTGACCCGCCACGAACGCGAAAAGCTGCGCCTGGAAATAGAACACGAAGCCATTGCGTTTGCCGTCTCCGAGGCTTCCAACGTTGAGATAGACCAGATCAATATCCTGAATGCCAGTTTCTTGGCCATGCACCGGGCCGTGGAAAAGTTGCTGCTCGTACCGCAACTGCTGCTCGTGGACGGCAACCGGTTCCGGGCGCATCCGCTGGTGTCGCACGTGTGCGTGGTCAAGGGCGATGGCAAGTTTTTGTCCATCGCGGCCGCTTCGGTGCTTGCCAAAACCTACCGCGACCAGCGGATGCACGAACTGGCCGCCGAGTTTCCGCACTACGGCTGGGAAACCAACGCCGCCTACCCCACCCGCAAACACTACCAAGCCATCATGGATCATGGCATCACGCCGCATCACCGCTTGACGTTCCGGCTGCACTGAAGGCAAACCTGAAACGATGGGTTTGGCGATTTCAAAAGATACTATTTTCGGAAAGGCGTTACCTTGCGCAAGTCATTTGACGCAACCCGTTTTTCCCAAACTTATGAAACATACACAAGGGGAGAAACCCGAAAACAGGGTCACGCTGTTTTTTGAGCGTTTCTCCAACCACGTGACCCGGCTCGCGGGCAGCTCAATGGCCTTTGTGCTGGCTCTTTCGGTGGTTTTGGTGTGGCTGGCCACCGGGCCGTTGTTCCATTATTCCGACACTTGGCAGTTGGTCATCAATACGGGCACCACTGTAGTTACGTTTCTGATGGTGTTTTTGATTCAGAAATCGCAGAACAAGGATGGCCGGGCCATGCAACTGAAACTGAACGAACTGATTGCCGCCAGCACGGAAGCCAGCAACCGGCTCGTGGATGTGGAATCGCTGACCGAACACGAACTGCTGACCTTGAGCCGCTATTACGCCACGCTGGCCAAGGAATCGGCCAAATCCCTGAACATCCACGAATCGCATTCGGTGGAGGAAGCCATGGGCGGCACGCGGAAAAAAGTGGAGTTTGTGAAGGAAAAACGGCAGCGCAAAAAGCCGTGAACGGTTGGCGGGTTTGGGGCTTTGGAAAGATACTGTTTTCAGTCGGCAGTCCACAGTCCATAGTCCACGGAAAAACCTTTTTGTGATTACCGGGAAACGAGCAAATCCGACCGCCAAAAACATCCGCTGATGCCGGTTCCTGCCTTTGTTTCTTTTTCAACCCCGAAAAACTACCTTTGCGGCCTGTAAACCCTGCGCCATGACCGTAACCGAACCCGAAAACACAGTTAAGAAAGTGCCGCTGCACGATGTCCACGTGGGGCTGGGTGCCAAAATAGTGCCCTTTG
>JANPIL010000435.1:0-2307 GCA_031424975.1 Sphingobacteriales bacterium | reverse complement strand
AGTGCGCAGAAATTGCACCAGCCGCTCGTATCGCAAGTGCGTGTCGGCGGGGGCGTGCAGGTTTTCCAAGGCTTGGCGTTGCCTGCGCGGCGTAACGCTTGCCAGCATTGCCGCGCCACCGGAACTGGACGCAATTGCCGCCCGGCACCGCCAAGCCTTGGAAAACCTGCACGCCCCCGCCGACACGCACTTGCGATACGAGCGGCTGGTGCAATTTCTGCGCACTTTCTCCTTCAACTGACACCAATCGGGCTTTAAAACCCAGTGTGCCGCCAGTTGGTTTCGGGCTTTGCCAAAAGGGGAGGCCGCAAATAATCGCAAACGGCAAAAACCCATGGGGCACATAAACTCAGTAAGATGGGAAAGCCGAATAACGGAAACAACCACAAGTATTCTCGACAATTAAGATGTTACTTTTCGCATATCAAGTTCGCAGCGCAAAGCCCGATGCTATGGGCAGAATTCGGTCGGTAAGGCAAGGCAAGCAGCGCGGCATACATAAATAGCCGTGCGCAAAACCTCGCAAAAAAGGTCTTTTCAGGGTTTTGCAAGCCAAGTGAACGGGGTACATTATCATACGCCCGATGGCTTGGAAGCACAGAAATACTGCTGCTCCTGTCAATAATTTCCGTGGCCTGCGTATGTTTGAATGTACTTTTGCACTTGATGTTTGCCAGATATGATTTTGCAACTACCGATACAAGATGTAACCACGAGGCATTTTCCTTTCAAAGAATGGTGCTTTGATTTATACAAACCGCTGACTATTAAAACATTATGTATCCCAATCAAAAGCATTTGCGTGAAACACCGCAACATTTCGGTTAATGATATGGTTTGTGGTGTAACTGCTTAAAAAAACGCGGATTTTTTTGATTTGAGAATTCCTTTGTTCTATTTTCGTGTCGGCAAATAACCATGCTACCATGGCAACCGGCAGGCAAGTGTTACCGGTGTATTTTAAATTTTAGCAAAGATGAGCAAACTCGGTACCGTACTGCTGATTGACGATGATGAAATCAACAATCTTATTTGCATGAAAATCATTAAGAAAAATGATTTTGCCAAAAGTGTTGAAACGTGTCTGGGAGCGAAACAGGCATTGAGCTACCTACGTGATACCTTGGCCGGGGAAAATGGAAAATCGCTACCGGAATTGATTTTTTTGGATATTAATATGCCCGCCATGAATGGCTGGGACTTTCTGGAGCAGTACGAGAAAATATCGGAACTGGATCAGAAGAAAATCGTGCTCATCATGTTGTCCTCATCCATGTACGTGGACGATATCAACCGCGCCAAAACCTACGATACCGTGTCGGATTACATCACCATGCCGCTCTCCGCTGCCCATTTGCAGAAGATACAAGAGAAGTTTTTCAGCACCCACCAGTAATCCGGTCTTTCCCCGCAACAGGCTCCAATCATGCACGATGCCGATTACTGGATTGAAAAACTCCATTTGCAACCGCATCCCGAAGGCGGATATTTTGCCGAAACCTACCGCAGCACCGAAACGGTAGTCCAAGCCCATTTGCCCGCCCGCTACGTTGGCGACCGCAGTTTTTCCACGGCCATTTATTTTCTCGTCAAAGGCGGCCAATTTTCGAGTCTGCACCGCATCGAATCCGATGAATTGTGGCATTTCCACACCGGAACCCGCTTGACCGTGCATTGCATTGACAGCCAAGGCATTCTGCAAACAATCCCTCTGGGTTCCGATCCCGACCAAGGCGAGGTTTTTCAAGCCGTGGTTCCGGCGGGCTATTGGTTTGGCTCTGTTGTGGAAGATTCGTTGGGCTTCGCGTTGGTTAGCTGCACGGTGGCTCCCGGCTTCGATTTCGCGGGTTTCGAACTGGCAGAACGCAACGAATTGACGGCCTTATTCCCTCAACATCAAGCGGTTATCGCGAAACTGACGCGTTGAGAATAGTATGGCTGAAAAAGGCCGAACCCGAAGCCTCCCCCCAACCCCCTCCGATAGAGGGGGCTTTCAAAACTCCTCTCCCTTTCGGGGCTGGGGACTAAATAGTATCTTTCAAAAACGCCAAACCTCAACCTATCCCTGTTTATGACGCATGGCATGGAATTACGCGTGGGTGCGTAAAACTCTTTCCCCGCGCAAACCGTTTTTGCCGCACCGGCGTTGTACGTTCGGCAAGTCATGGCAGCTTGCCGCAAACCCTTCAAAAATCTCTGCTTACCCATTCATATCCTCTACCCATGACCGACCCGAACACGGCAGGGATTTCTACCAAGCCGGTTTCCTTCGACGATACAAACATTGCGTTTTCCGCGAAATCGGAT
>JANPIL010000434.1:0-7343 GCA_031424975.1 Sphingobacteriales bacterium | reverse complement strand
CCTTGCACCATGAAACATTATTCTGAAGTGATAACCATCAATCCAAACATTCGTTTTGGCAAGCCCTGCATCAGTGGAACACGAATTACCGTGTATGACATTCTGGGTTGGTACGCATCGGGCATGACCGCCAGTGAAATCCTCGACGATTATCCCGAACTGACGGATGAAAACCTTAAAGCGGCTTTGGGGTACGCGGCAGATAGGGAACGTAAAATTAAAATTGCTTCATGAAACTGCTTTTCGACCAAAACATTTCTTTTCGGCTTATCCAAAACCTGCAAACACTTTATCCTCAAGCGCGGCAGGTACGAGAAATCGGTTTGGAGAACGCTTCGGACAAGCAGATTTGGAATTATGCAAAAGAGAACCAATTCGCAATTGTCACATTCGACGCTGATTTCTATGATTTGATGGCTTTGCACGGACACCCACCAAAAATCATTTGGCTAAGATTGGGCAATGTGGCGACGAAAGATTTAGTAAAGATATTTGAACAGTATTTCGATAACGTAAAAAATTTCCTGACCAATACGGATTATGAGGCTATCGGATGTCTTGAAATGCGCGAATGGTTATAGTCTTTACTAACTTGCCTCCTGCCACTCCTCATTTCCGGTCAGATACTAGCTTTTTCACACTGGCCGTTTCCGGTTCTTCCGTCATTCCGGTGTTTATTTCCGTATCGGGCAGGGCTTTTTGGAGTTGGGCCACGCCTTGCGGGGTCACGTTGGTTTGCCACAAATACAGTGTTTTCAGGCTTTTGAGCGAGGCCAGTTCTTTAAGCCCCGCGTCGGATATCTGCGTGCCGTACAGGTTCAGCGATTCCAAGTAAGGCAGGTTTTTCAGGTGTTTCAGTCCGGCATCGGTAATGTCGGTGAACTCCAAGTGCAGGCGGTTCAGGTGCTTGAATTTTGCTAATTCGGCCAGCGTTTGGTCGCCGGCTTGCGTGTGGCTGAGTTTGAGCCACACCGTTTGTTGGGCCACGGAAGCCAGCAGTTTGGCTTGGCTGTCGTTAAAATTCTTGGCATTGACAAAGCTGATTTCCAGCAGGTTATTGGCCTGCGCCACCGGAATTATCAGCACATTTATTTTCCGCAACGCATCCAGTGCCTTGGCATCGGCCACCGGGACTTTGGCCAGCAGCGCGGGCGAAAGTTTCCCACTTTCGCTTGTTTCCCCACCTTTTCCAACCCCTGCGCCGCCATCGGCAAAGCTGGCCAAGATTGGTTTTACCCCGTCGGTCACTTTCAGATCGGCCACTTTCCTGTCAAACGGTGCGCCTTGGCCAATCCACCAAGTCAGCATGGCAATCTGGTTTTCGGTCAGTTGCGTTTTTCCTTTGGGCGGCATATGGTGCTCATCTTCCAGCGGCAAATGCAACCGTTTGATCATTTCACTCTGTTCGGCATTACCCGCTACGAAAATCGCCCCGTTTTTTCCGCCTTTGGTTAGCAGTTCGGGCGTATCCATGCGCAGTTTGCCTTTCTGTTTTTCGGCATTGTGGCAAGCCACGCAACTTTGGTTTAATGCCGGACGCACAAGGTCTTGATACACAAGGGCTTGGTTTATGTCGGTGATTTTCTTGGCGGCCAAATCAGTATCTTGGCGCGGGGGCAAACCCGCCACTTTGCGCAACGGTTGCGGCATATATTGCGTCAGGTAGTCGGAGCCGTGCGTGAGGTTGCCGCCAAAATGCCCGGCAGCCGAAATCAGTAATACCGAGGCTGCAAACACGGGGACGTAAGCCTTGCGAACCACGCCCCGGCTGCGTTTGAGCAGGTATGCCAGCCAGGCCGTACCCGCCACCGCGTAGCCCAGCAAGGCGTGCGTATCCAACGCATCCTGCTCATAACCACCACTCAGCGAAAGCATATATCCTGCCGCGCAGGCAAAACTGGCACTGACGGCTCCCCAAAAAAGGATGAACCGATTGGCTTGGCGCAGGGCGGAAAACCGGGGCTGGCGAGCAAAAAACTCAATGAGGGCAGCAATAACCAGAATGCCGATGGGCAAGTGGACGATGAGCGGGTGGAAACGGCCCAGAAACAACACCCAATCCGGCGCGGATTCGGTTTGAAGCAGGATAATGGAAAACGTAGGGTTCATTTTTTTCGCTTGCGAAAGATGGCAAAGGCAGGTTTCGGGTTTGCGAAAGATACTATTTTTAAGAATATTATTTCTCTGGATTAGTCAATTTCCGAAAAACATCCGTCCGCATCTTTGCCGGGAATACGGGCGGATGCCTGTTTTTCTGGCAGGCTTAACACACGCCAAGCCTTGGTTGCAGCCGCACTTACTGGGCCAAATAACCGCCATCAACGGCAAGGGAAGCCCCGTTCACAAAGCCCGAATCCTCGTCACACGCCAGCCACACGAAAGCCTTGGCCACTTCTTCGGGTTTGCCCAGCCGTTTCATGGCGTGCTTGTCGGCCACGGTTTTGCCCAAGTCATTGTCGGGAGCCAACCCGGCATTGACGAGCATCGGCGTTTCGATGAAACCCGGACAAATGGCGTTGACGCGGATATTCTGGGTGCCGTATTCCAGGGCAGCGGTCTTGGTCAGGCCCAGCACACCGTGTTTGGCAGCCACGTAGGCCGCCGAACCCATGAACCCCACC
This sequence comes from Sphingobacteriales bacterium, assembly GCA_031424975.1. GTDB lineage: Bacteria > Bacteroidota > Bacteroidia > Cytophagales > 172606-1 > Xanthocytophaga. The sequence continues at coordinate 4,722 of JANPIL010000434.1, read as the reverse complement.
TGCCCCAGCACCGACGACATATTGACGATGACACCCGGCCTTTTGTTCGTCACGAAATAGTCCAGTTCGTATTTCATGCAGTAAAAAACCCCGTTCAGGTTCACGTTCATCACCTGCTGCCAGCCTTCCTCGGTGAGTTTGTCAATGTGGTGGCCTTCGCCGCCAATGCCCGCGTTGTTCAGGCAAATGTCCAAGCCGCCAAAATGCTGCACCGTACCGGCAATGGCTTTTTTGACGCTTTCGGACGATGAAACGTCGCATTGCACAAAGAGAGCCTCGTTGCCGGTTTCCTTCAACCTGTCCATAACTTCTTGGCTGCCAGCTTCTTCCAAATCGGCAATGGCTATTTTGGCTCCGTGTTCGGCGGCCAGCAGTGCGCACTCCTTGCCGATTCCGGAGTCGCCGCCGGTGATAAACACAATCTTGTTTTCCAGTTTTTTCACGGTTCCGATATTTTTGATTGACAAATAATTGATTGTCAACCATCAAAAAAAATCCGTGCCAAAACCGATTCCGTCACCCAAGGCAATTATTTTAACATGGGGGTTTGGTGTTTTTAAAACATACTATTTTGCTGTTCGCCGGTCATGGTTTCACCACGTTGCCCAACGCCGACACACCGTTTTCGTTGAACGCTTCAATGGCAAAATAATACGGCTGCCCAACTGTCAAAGCCCTGATTTCCAAGGTGTCCGGCTCATCAGCCCAAGTTTGGTAAGTTTGGTAGAGTTTGTCTGGCGCAATGCCCCAACGGATGTTGTAGCCCACGGCTCCGGCCACTTTTCGCCAGGTAAGGAAAGCGTTGCGCGGGTCGGTGTCGCGCCGCACCGACAGGCCGACTGGCGTTTTTGGTGCTTTGCCCAAGCCATTGCCAAACACCCGGATGTCGCTGATGGCCAGGTTTGGCGAACGCACATACACGTGTTCGTATTTGATGTAGCGGGCTTTCACGGCTGTTGGCAGTTCCACGTAGGCGCACGGACGGTCGCGCTTCGGTGCTTCGGTCAGGTCGGCAACCAAGTTCCATTGCTTACCGTCTGGCGAAGCGTAGATTTTGAATTGCGTGTAGGTCTTTGCCGGGTCATTGTCAAAGATATCCGATTGGTAATCCGTATAATTAACCTGGATAGCTTTCACTTCGTGCAGTTTTTGCAAGTCAACCGTCAGCGACTCGCCGGGTTTATTTTGCGCGGCCACCCAAAAAGTACGCGGGTTTTCGTCGGTTACTTTGCTGGCCGGAAACGTGTCGCGCACGGATGAGGCAACGCAAGGCTTTTTGTACGAAAGCAGCATCCAGCCCGCAAAAAGCTCGTCCTTGTCAGTCCATTTTTTGGTGGGCAAAAGGTGCGGGAAATCGCCGAACCGCGTGTTGGCAAACAGTTGGTTGTCGCGGTCAAAACCCGTCGGGAACATGGCGATGCGCCGCTCAAAATTCCAGTTCACGGCAATCCAAGGCGTGCCGGTGTTCCAGTAATTGCCATAATTGTCTTGGAACGTGTTGCCGTGTCCGGCTCCGGTCATGAAGCCGCCCGGCTTGTACGAAATCGGGTTGTAAGGCGCGTACGTGAACGGCCCCAGCGGCTGGTCGGCGATATAGGTTCCGTTGGCATACACGTTGTATTCGGTACCGGGTGCGCCGTATTGGAGGAAATATTTGCCGCCGTGCTTGGTCATCCACGCGCCTTCCGTAAACGGGCGTATCGTGTCGCGGTGGTTGCGGCCAAAGCGTTCCCAGCCGTGGTTTTTGGGGTCGAGGTAAATCAGTGGCTTGTAGTTGTTCTTCTCCTTGTAGGTCAGGTTCCTGCTCTTGTCCAGTTCGGCACCGAAAATCGGATAGGTGTTCGACGAACCCCAGTACATATACCACTTCTCGGTTTGCTCATCGTGAAACAACGCCGGATCCCACGGGCCAATGTCTTTGGGCAGGCGCGGTGGCCAGCGGTTGTAGAAAACCAGTTTGCCTTTTTCGGGTTCGGTGCTGATGAAAATGGGCCGCTGCTCAAACGTGGATTGGAACAGATACAACGTGTCGCGCACCGAAAGGGCGGCCGGGGCGCACATATCCTCCATCGGCCACTTGTCGGGCACAATGTATTTCCAGTTGAGCAAATCCTTGGAATGCCACCAGCCGCCCGAAATCGTGGCAAACAGGAAATATTCGCCCTTGTGGTTGACAATCACCGGATCGGCTCCCGAACGGTACGAAATCCGCTCGTTCAATTGCTCGAAATTGTACTTGTAATCAATGTCCATCGGGTTGCAAAACGTCCGCTGACCCGGCGATTGGGCGGTGGAAACCGAAACCCCGACCAGAAATGCGACAATGCAAATGAAAATTTTCATGGCAAAAACAGTAGAGTCGCTATGAGCTGATTATCAAGGAATTACTATGCGATTGTCTGACATTTTACAGGCGATTGCAAATTATCATCCTCCTGAACGTTTTGCGGCTTTGCGAAGGTGGCGATTTTTACCACAAATTTTGATGCGGAGAACCAAACTTTGATTAACCACAAATGTGTCTGCGGAGCACTAAACCGCCACTTTTGCCAAACTGCTGTTATGCCCAGTTATTCTTGTCATTTACTCGGTTTTGAAGTCGCTGTCGGCTTAACTTTTTCTTCAAGAACATCAATTACACTTTTCTTTAAGTCCTCATACTTGAAGTTGTCGTTAAAGCCAATATTAAAAGTCGAATGAGTATCTCCCTTTGTCCGGCAGAGCAAATATTTTGAACCACCTTGTTCTACTGAAATTGGAGAATACTCTGTTTGAATTCTATATTCAATCTTGTCGTCTTGATTTACAACATAGAACAAATGTTTGTTGTAAATGTCTTTTGAACCTTCTTCATATCTTTCGTAAACTTGGATTAATTTGTCGTTCCATTTGAATTGGTCAAAGCAAAACATATCTTTCAAATTGTCTTTAAGTTGTCCTTTTTTGTGTGCTTCATACAATTTGTCTGTATAAGGCTTTGCTTTATCGTACTCTTTTTTATGATAATAGATTTGGATAAGTTTTGCGTATGAATGATAGTCCTTTGGGTCTAATTGCAAAAGTTCAACGAAAGCAGGTTCTGCCTTGTCGTAATTGCCTTTTGAAGATTCGAGCAGTCCGATATTGAATAAAGCGTTTATGTATGAACTAGATTTTTTATTAATTTTTGATTTGGCAATATAAAAGGCTTCTAATGCTTTGTCATTATTTTTCTGGTCAGAATAAATTTGAGCAACAAATGAATATGGTCTGTCTGGACAATTCTTTTGTTCGGTTGCCTTTTTATATGCTTCAAGAGATAAATCTAATTTTTCTAAATTGTAATAAGAATCTCCCAGTCCGCTATAAAATTCTGCATCGTCAGATTTTAAATTAATGGCAAATTGAAAAGACTTTATCGCTTCTTCATATTTCTGCATATAATTCAATGTCGAGGCTTTGATATAAAAAGGAGCTGGGTCTTTTGGGTCTTTGTCTATGCATAAATTCATAAACTTGATACAATTATTATCGTCTTCTTTCATATAGTATGCAAGTCCAATATAATACAAGGATTTTGCGGAATAGTCTTTAGCTTTAGAAGCGTGTTGTTCTATGATTTTGTCGTATTGTTTGTTGTCGGAAAAAGTCTTTAAGTCTTCCGTTGTTTTGTCTTGAGCAAAAATTGTCAAGCTACAAATTGTCAAAATAAATGTTGCTAAAATGTTTTTCATTGTCGTTGTGTTGTCGTTATAATTGGGCATAACTTATGAATAGACGCATGTTTTGCGTCCTTTCGTTTCAAATATACAAAAAAGCAAATCTCTGTCAGAAAGCAACATTCGCTTTTGTAGATTACTTACTGATATTCCACTGCTTACCCCGATTTGCAATCGGGTTGGAACGGCCTTGCGTCTCCCGACGCACGAGCCGATTAACAATCGGCTCTACCAAAATAGTATCTTTTCAAAACGCCAAACCCAGATCAGGATTTTCAGTAGGGGCGACCCGCCGGTCGCCCTGTTTCCGTGCGGCGGCATCCGGGAATACGGACAATCCGGGCGGCAGGCACATCCACGACCCGGACAGGGCGACCCGCCGGTCGCCCCTACGATCCGGCAAATCCATGAATCCGGCGAATCCTAATTCAGACAAAATAGTATCTCTGCAAAGCCCCAAACCCACCTTGGTCTTCACTGCGCCTTCCGGCCCGGAACGCCGTAGTTTTTTGCGGCATCGTCAATCACCAGCACCCAGTCGTTGCCCCGGAATGCTTCGCCGGGGGCATCAAATTCACGCGAGCCGCTTTTGCGCACTTTTCCAATCCGCGCCGCCACGCCCGCCTTCGGGCTGAACCACCAGCCGGACAAGTCTTTGCCGGTCAGTTTTTCCAGATTTACCTTAATCGTTTCACCATTGGGCACATACACCAGCAAAAAACTGCCATCCGCTGCCCGCGCCGCCCGCACGTGTTCGCGGCTGGAATCAGGCACGGTCACCAGCGACTGGTCGGGCAACAGCGACTGCCACGGGCGTGATTCGAGCAGGTTGCGTAGATAGCCCATCTGCGTTGAGCCTGGATGATCCAGCGCGTCGGGCCAGGGCGTGCGTGCCGACGAAATGGGGTTGCGACCCTGCTGCCAGAACTGCCAGATGTTGTGGTCGCCGTAGGTGTGGCCGCACGCCCCCGAAAGCACCGACCAGTAGGCGGCTTGGCGGGTGTCGAAATCCTCGAAATAGCCG
>JANPIL010000433.1:0-3088 GCA_031424975.1 Sphingobacteriales bacterium | reverse complement strand
ACATAATGCGCCTGCCATAAGGCCAAGGCACTGCCGCGCGTGCCAATGCGTATTGTTTCTGCCATCACACTCTTGATTTTTCCGGAAAGGTAAGACTAAAACCGATTCGATGCGGACTTTGGAGGGCGGATTCGGGTCTTTTGGCCGGAGGAGGCTTGGAAAAAGGTGTCTGGAAAATAGTATGTTTGAAACCGCCCAAACCCGTCTTTTGCCGGTGCTGTTTTTTCCGTGTCCGCCCACAGCAACCTGCGCATAAAAGTCAGGCAACCGCGCAATCCGCAGCCGGATTTTTTCGTTATTCGCGGGAAGTTTAGAATAAAATACCTTAAATTTGGGGGTAGACAGATTTTTTAAGAATATTTTACAATCATATCTCGGAAAAATCTCATATTTGCCTCATCTCGCCAAATATTATTCTTCATCTCGTTTATGGCCTTCAAGTTAGATCCCATTGACCGCAAGATACTCGAAATCTTGCAGGCGAATGCCAAAATCACCAACGCCCAACTCTCCAAAGATGTTGGCTTGTCGCCCGCCCCGACCTTGGAAAGGGTGAAAAAACTCGAAACCGCCGGACTCATCAAAAGCTACCACGCCCAGTTGGACACTGAAAAAATCGGCTTGGGCGTGACCACTTTCGTGCAGGTGACATTGGTGGGGCACCGCAAATCGTACATTGACGCTTTTGTCAGGAAGATCAGGGACATTGACGAAATCATTGAGTGCCACCACATTACGGGCAGTGGCGATTTCTTATTGAAGGTGATTACCAAGGATATTCCGGCCTACCAGAAACTGATGCTGGAAAAGATAAACGAGATTGAGGAGGTGGACAGCACGCAGTCTATGGTGATACTCTCGACTTTCAAGGACAGCAAAGTGCTGCCCATACCGGCCGAGTAAAACAAAGAAGCCTCCCCCCTGTCGGCCGACAGGCAGGCAACCCCCTCCGAAAGAGGGGGCTTTTTTTACCACCACCTGTAAAACAGCCCGACCGAGGCTCCGGCGGAAGCAACAGTGCTGATGCCCGACCGCGCGTAAGGCACGTATTGGTAACCCGCCTGCACGTCGGCTCCCCAGTGGCCCTCCCGGCCGAACAGGAACCGGGAGCCTGCGGCGATTTGTGCCGTGAAATGCACCGTAGAGCCGTTTGCCTCATCCGCCAGGTTTCCCCAATACAAGCCGTAATCCACCAAGGCCGCGCCCAAACCCACCTGCACGTAGGGCCGGGTGCGGGCATTGACACCCGCAAAATGATACTTGCCCGTAGCCACCAGCGATTGGATGCTGACCGTGCGGGTCTGCACCGCCGACACATCGGCACCATCACCGAACGTGTACAATTGGCGCGGCAGGCGTTTTTTGAAGCTATTGGTGCTGTATTGCGCCCCATAGGAGAGGTTGCCGGGCCTGACCCATTCGCCCGCCAACGCGAAATTGCGCGTGCCGGTCTGGTCAATGTAATCCGATAATCCGCCCAACGGCTGCGCCACGCCGTACCGCAGCGTGACCATGTACGTGGTGTAACGCTGGTATGGCGATACGGCTTGGGTTTCGCGCGGCACTACGGGCTGCTGGGCCAGTAAGCCTGCGGGCATGAGCAGGACGCAGAACAATCCTGACAAAAATACTATCGTTTTCATGGTTACCGTAGTTGGGGTTTTGCCGTTTTGCGGCATACTATTCTTGTTTCCTACTGCCTGCGCAAATACCCGGATTGCCCAAAAACGGCATTGATGATGCGGTCGGGGTCGCGGTCAAGGCCACCGCCCCGGATTTGCGCATTCCAGACGGTCTTAATTTTATTGCCGTTTTGGGCCACGTTTTTCAAATCCAGTAATTCCACGTACCAGTAGCTTTCGCTGACTTGGTAGTAGCTGTAATACGCGGGGTAAAAGGAACCCGCGCCGCCGTAGCCCCAATAGAATGGGTCGTAAAAGCCACCCAAGCCCGGATTTACTGTAACGCCGGTTTGGGTTTGCGTCACATAAGTGATGTTCACGCCCAAGTCGGGTTTTTGGTCGCGCGTCACGCGTGTGTAGCCCCGGCTGGTCATGGCTTGGGCGGTGGTATTGATCAGGGAGAGGTCAAAATTGTCGGCCGAGTAGCCGCGACGGTCGTTTTCCACCACATTCACCGAATCGGCGATGCTGAAAGTGGCGTAGCCCGCAAAATCAGCCGCACGGTCGCGGTTGGTGATGAACACCTGCGAGTCGGTTGCGTTCAGGTCGCGCAACGGATCCGGCGCGCCGCAGCCAATAGCCCCGCCTGCCATGACAATGCCCAGCAGGATACGGCAGGACAAGGATTTAAAATGATTGAGATTGCTCATGGGAAGATGTTGGGATTTGCCCGCGCCAAAAATGTCGCGGGAGTTGTATTCATAACGGGAAACGCCCCGGATTTTGTCTGCCAACGACAAAAAAATCGCGGTGCGCGCGGTTGTTGGCAGCCATAAAAAAACGTACCACGCCTAAGCGGAGGGAGACATTTTGGGGACGGGTAGGTTTGGCGTTTCCGGGGGATACTATTTTTCCGGCCTTCAACTCACGTTGCGGGCAATCCATTCGTGCGCGTCTTCGAGGCGGTCGAAGTAGCGGCTGGCAACCAAGCGGTCGCTGTCGGCTTGGAAAAAAAAGGTAGCTGCCGACGGGCTGTCGCCGACAACGATGGCCAGTTTGCTCAAATCGGTGCGGACCAGTTCGGGAAACCACTGCTCGGCAGTCCACGCGTTTTCGTGCCAGTACTCATGGTTGGCGGCTTGCAAATTGATAATCAGGCTTTTGGCTCCGGTCTGGTTCATGCAAAGCAGGCAGCGGCCCATGGCCTCGCGGTATTCGTCTTCCAAAAAGTAGCCTTTCCACGTATGAACCGTGCAGCCCAAAACCGGGTCGTGTTCGATGTGTGAATACGGTTTGTCTGCGTGCAGCACCATAACATTATCCGCCAAAATATTAGAGGTTATTACGATTTTTCATTGGCATATCGGCAAGCGATCCTCAAGTTGTGCAAGCCACAGGCCAGCCAGAAGACCTGGTCGCGTACGGCGGTTCCCTTCAAGCGGATGGTGTCCTTGACAATGCGCAAG
>JANPIL010000432.1:0-4605 GCA_031424975.1 Sphingobacteriales bacterium | reverse complement strand
CCAAAACCCAGGTGCAGCCGCACCCGCCCGAACGCGTGGCTCCGTTTGACACGCAAAAGTATCCAAAAAACCGCTTGGGGCTGGCCCAGTGGCTGCTCGACGAGAAAAATCCGCTGTTTGCGCGTGTCATGGTGAACCGTTATTGGGCCATGTATTTTGGCCGGGGACTGGTTTCCACGGTGGATGATTTCGGCAACCAAGGGGCTTTGCCCACGCATCCCGAACTGCTGGACTGGCTGGCGGTGCGCTTCCGCGAATCGGGCTGGAACCTGAAAGCCTTACAGAAACTGATTGTGATGTCGGCCACGTACCGGCAATCATCCGTCTCGTCAAAGGAATCGCTGGAGCTTGACCCGGACAATCTGCTCCTAAGTCGCGCCCCCAGCTACCGGCTGAGTGCTGAGGCGATTCGAGATAAGGTGCTGGCCGCCAGCGGGTTGCTGGTTCCCAAAATCGGTGGCAAAAGCGTGTATCCTTACCAACCGGCGGGCATTTGGGAAGCCTTGGCCACGCGCAACCTGACCAAATACGAGCAAGGCAAAGGCAAGGATTTGTACCGGCGCAGTTTGTACACGATCTGGAAACGCAGTTCGCCGCCGCCATCCATGATTACCTTCGACACGCCCGACCGGTATTTTTGCGCCGTGAGCCGCCAGAAAACCAGTACGCCGCTGCAAGCCTTGGTGCTCATGAACGACCCGCAGTACGTGGAAGCCGCCCGGATGCTGGGCCAGCGCATGATGCGCGAAGGCGGCCACACGCCCGAAACCCGCATCGTGTTTGCTTACAAGGCGTTGGTGGGCCGCCATCCGCGTGCCAAGGAACGGGAGTTGATGACCCGAATGTATGCCGAGGAATTGGCCGGTTTCAAATCCCAACCGCAACGCGCCAAGCAATTGCTCAGTACGGGCGAGCATCCGGCGGACAAGTCGCTGAATGCCAATGAACTGGCCGCTTGTACCATGATTGCGACTACGCTGGTAAACTTTGAGGAAACAGTGGTGAAGCGGTGAAAAAAGCCTCACCCCAACCCCTCTCCGAAGGAGAGGGGCTTTTTTACTGTACAAAATAGTATGTTTTGAAAACGCCAAACCCGCCCTTGTCATTCCGACAAAGGAGGAATCGGGTGCCAGTCGCGCACCAAAGCCCGGACTTGTCGGCAAGTTCAGGCCGGATTCCTCCTTCGTCGGAATGACAACCAAAATAATATCTTTCAAAAGGTCCAAACCTGCTCGGATAAACCAAGAACTTTAGCATTCATAAAACCATGAACGAAGCCGAAAAAATAGCCCAGCAACTGAACCGCCGCGAGTTTTTGCGGGGCAGCGTATTGGGTTTGGGAACGCTGGCATTGGGTTCGCTGGCCAATCCGATGGGGGCTTTTGCCGCCGACGGGCCGCAACCGAGCCGGTTGCCGCATTTTGCGCCCAAGGTCAAACGCATCATTTATTTGTTCCAAAGCGGTGCGCCCTCGCAACTGGAACTGTTCGACTACAAGCCTAAACTGCGCGAAATGTTCGGCCAAGAACTGCCCGATTCGGTGCGCGGCGGACAGCGGCTCACCGGCATGTCGTCCGGGCAACGGTCGTTTCCGCTGGCGTTCGGCAAGTTTGATTTCAAGCAACACGGCAAAAGCCGCGCGTGGATCAGCGACCTGATGCCTTACCACGCCAAAATTGCCGATGATTTGTGTTTTGTGAAATCCATGTACACAGAGGCTATCAACCACGACCCGGCGGTGACATTTGTGCAGACGGGTTCGCAGCAGGCGGGGCGGCCCAGCTTCGGTTCGTGGGTCAGCTACGGGCTGGGCAGCGACAACCAGAACCTGCCCTCGTTTGTGGTGCTGCTTTCGCGCGGCAAACAAGGCGACCAGCCGCTGTACGCCAAGCTTTGGGGCAATGGTTTCCTGCCGTCCGAACACCAGGGCGTGCTGTTCCGCTCGGGCAAGGATCCGGTTCTGTACCTCAATGACCCGTCGGGAATGGATCGTGCCAGCCGCCGCCGGATGCTGGATTATCTGGGCGAACTGCACCAGGAACACTACAAGCACACCGCCGACCCGGAAGTGAATTCGCGCATCAGCCAATACGAAATGGCGTACCGGATGCAAATGTCCGTGCCCGAAACGCTGGACGTGAGCAAGGAGCCGGATTACATTTTCGATATGTACGGCCCGGAAGCCCGGAAGCCCGGCACTTTCGCGTATAACTGTCTGCTGGCGAGAAAGTTGGCCGAAAAAGACGTGAAATTCATTCAACTCTACCACCAAGGCTGGGATCAGCACGGCAACCTGCCCAACGACATCAAGGTTATGGCCAAGAGTGTGGATCAGGCCTCGGCGGCGTTGGTCAAAGACCTGAAAATGAGAGGCTTACTCGACGACACGCTGGTGGTGTGGGGCGGCGAATTCGGGCGCACCAATTACTCGCAAGGCAAACTGACGGTGGACAACTACGGCCGCGACCACCACCCGCGCTGTTTTACCATCTGGATGGCCGGAGCCGGAGTCAAAAAAGGCATCAGCTATGGCGAAACCGACGAGTTCGGCTACAATATCATCAAGAATCCCGTCCATGTCCACGATTTCCAAGCAACCGTGATGCACCTGATGGGCATTGACCATGAACGCATGACTTTCAAATCGCAAGGCCGCCGCTACCGCCTCACGGATGTGCATGGAAAATTAGTGAAAGGGATTTTGGCGTGAGGCAAAGGCCCCCGAGCAGCCTCCCCCAACCCCCTCCGAAAGAGGGAGCTTTTGGCTCTCCCTTCGGGGGCTGGGGGGCTTTTGCTTTCCAACCGCACAATCCGTCTGTTTTTCCGTGTCCGGCGTGCGGGCATCCGCAAACCGAAGTGAAAGGCACGCTTTGGCAGGGCATTCATTTGCTGGCCGATTGCGCGTGCGGCACTTGCGGAATGGATTTTTACCACACTTTTCCAATCAAGCACGCGCGGCATTTTCCGCTGGCGTTTGCCAAAAATCAGTGGCAGACTTTCGTGCCGCCCGGCGTGGGGCCGTGGCTTTACCAGCCGCTATTCGATTCGTATTACAGTGGCCGGAAAACCACCGTTCCCATCCGTAAAATAGTATCCCGCCAATGTGCCAAAGCCGTCATCCTCAATTGTTCGGACTACCTGTACGGCCACGTGCTGCTGCAACTGCTCAATGCGCAAATGCACTTGGAAACCACGCCAGATATTGGTTTAATCGTGATTGTGCCCAAGAATTTGACTTGGCTTGTACCCGCAGGCGTGGCCGAAATTTGGGAAGTGGACGCGCCGCTGTCCGCATTCAAAAACCGGATTGAAAACCTTGATGCGTTTGTGAAAGGCGAACTGGCGCGATTCGACGAAGTTTATTTGAGCGAGGCGTTCATCCAGCCGGATTGGAACACGATTGATATTTCGCTTTTTACAAAAACCCAAAAATTCAATCTGGATGATTTCCATCAAAAAACCTTTCAAATCACTTTTCTCTGGCGCGAAGACCGCTGTTGGCTGAATACAAAAACTGAGGATTTTCTGTGGAAAGCGGCTTTTAAACTGAGAATACTGCACCACACGGATTTTTATTTCCTGTGGCGGCAAAAGCGGCTTTTCGTCAAAACCGCCCTGCTCATCGGCCGGCAACTGCCTGGCGTTCGATTTGCGGTGGCGGGCATTGGGCAAAGGCAGCGGTTTCCGGCATTTTTCCGGGATTGCCGCCAAACTCAACCCGACACGGCAACCGAACAATCGTGGTGCCGCCTCTATGCCGAAAGCCACTTGGTTATTGGCGTACACGGTTCGGGTTTGCTGCTGCCCAGCGCATTGGCCGCCGGATTCATTGAATTGCTGCCGCGCCACCGGCTGGCTAATTTTGGCGAAGGCACGGCCACCAATTACGCCGACCGCAGGCAGGCTTTTTTGGGAAGGTTTCTGGATATTTTCGCAAAACCGGAATTGGTAGCCGCCCACGCCGTGCAGATGCTCAACGGCTTCGGTTTTTTCCGGCAGGTTTTGGGAGAAGGGAATGATTCGTGAAAATATTCGGGAGCAAGGCTTCGGCTTGGAAATAGTATCCTTGGCAAGTGCCAAACCTGCCCGGATTTGAACAGAGCTGTTTCAGCCCAAACCTTGACAATGCAAGCCATTCATCTTTAAGAACAACCAAAAAAACCACCAAAACTACATCGCACATGGATTCGATATTTGCCTCCAAACTCTCGCTGTACGCCGCCGCGCTGATTTATCTGTTGGCCGGTGCGTACCATTTCATCAATCCGAAAGTGTATTTGAAAATCATGCCGACGTGGTTTCCGGTCAAGAGTTTGCTCAATCAATTGTCGGGTTTGGCCGAAATCGTGTTGGCCGTCGGTTTGCTGTTTCCGCAAACGCGCACCATTGCCGCTTACGGGTTGGTGGCATTGCTGGTTTCGTTTTTCGCGGTTCACATCGGCCACCTCTTCGAGCCGCCCGTAATCAAGCTTTCGCGCACTTCCGCCGTGGATTTTACAAGAAAACCCACGTATTACGGGCTTTTTGCGCGGCTGGCGTTGCAGTTTTTCCTCATTTACTGGGCTTGGCAACTGCGGCTGGCCTGAGGGTGAAATGCCGGATGGG
>JANPIL010000431.1:0-27429 GCA_031424975.1 Sphingobacteriales bacterium | reverse complement strand
TTTGGTTTGCTGGCTAAGGTTGCGCAACCGCGCCAGTACCGACAACTGCCGGATGTATTTGCGCAGCACAATCTCCTGTCCGCTCAGGTGGCGCAGCCTTTCAATGATTAATTCCAGCACTTCAGACGGCTGGCGGCCTTCAAAATCGGCCAATACGGCCAGCAGCACTTCTTCCGGCACTTCCGAGTCGAGCAGCGTTTGGCACGGCTGGTCGTGCAGGCTGGCAAGGCCGAAGCCCGTAAAAATCTCCTCCGGCGGCAGTGTGGTCTGCATTCGGGAGGGTTGCCGACCGAGATACACCACAAACTGACGCACGGGCAGGCGGTATTTTCGCCGCAGCAAACTGTAGTATTCCTGCATCCGGTACACCATTTCCTCTTCGTCGGAAGTCTGGAATTCCAGATGCAAAATCAACCGCAGGCCGCTGTCTGTCTCTACTATGCGTATGAAATCAGGCTCTTTCTCAATGGTTGTCTGCAGTTTCTCTTTAATCTGCTCACTTCTGACAATCCGGAGGCCGAGGTACTTCTCAGACAGGGGCAAAAACACCTCCGCAATGTTTTCCTTCAGGATTCTGTCGTAGTCGTTGGCCACGCGTTTGTGCTTTTGTAAAATTCCGCATCATTGGTGTTTGCCGGGCCAGATGCAAGGAAACTGGTGCCAGCGGACACGCACCAGCGGACGTTTGCACCAGCGGGTCAAGTGCCCGGAACTATTGCTTGCGGAGCGTAACTCCTAAACCAACTCCGTACTTTCATCTGGATCACGCCGAAAATGGCCTCGCGGAATATGCGGATCGACATCTTGGACTGGCCCCTTGCCCGGTCGGTAAAGATAATGGGAACTTCCGTGATTCTGAAACCGAATTTCCAAGCCGAAAATTTCATCTCGATCTGGAATGCGTAGCCCACAAACCGGATATTGTCTAAGTCAATGGTTTCCAGCACCTTGCGCCGGTAGCATTTGAAGCCCGAAGTGGCATCGCGGATGGGCATACCCGTAATGAACTGCACGTACCGCCCGGCACAATACGAAATCAGCACGCGGCTCATGGGCCAGTTCACCACGTTCACGCCGGTGAGATAACGCGACCCCACGGCCAAGTCGTAGCCGTCGTTGGCGCAGGCTTGGTACAGCCGCACCAAATCGGCGGGCGTGTGCGAAAAGTCGGCATCCATCTCAAACACGTATCCGTAGCCCCGCGCCAACGCGTACTTGAACCCGTGGATGTAGGCCGTGCCCAAACCCAACTTGCCTCGCCGCTCCTCCAAAAGCAGGCCCGGAAACTCCTGTTGCAATTCCCTGACTTTCAGTGCCGTGCCATCCGGCGAGCCATCGTCCACTACCAGCACATTAAAGGGAACCGGCAACGCGAAAACCGCCCGCACAATGGCCTCGATATTCTCTATCTCGTTATAGGTCGGGATCACCACCAGGCACTCTGTCACCACGCAAAAGAAATCGGATTGGGAATTGTGAAGGTACAAAGCTATTTTTTTTTAGGTATAAGTCATATTTTTCCGGTGCAAAAAGCGTTGATTGGCTTTGCGGCGCATCCAAAAGTCCCCGCATCCAAAAATAGTATCTTTTCAGGATGCCAAACCCGGCCGGTTTTGTGCCGACCCGCCGGACTTGGAAAGTCCGGCTACCCTTGCCAAAATAGTATCTTCTGAAATGGCCAAACCCCCGCTTCTGCCGAGTGTCCTGATTGCTTTGAGTTGCCTCACCGCCGGTATTGCCGCCGACAAGCCGCTGCGCATGGACGATTACATTTACGAGCCGCAAATAAGAACGGTGCTGCTGTATCCGGCGGGCGAGGATGCGGTGGCCGCGCCGTTGCAGGCTCCCGTGCTGCCGCTGTCGCAGCCGGTGCCGCTGCTGCTGGAATTTGACGAACTCGGCGACAAAACCAACTACTACCGCGCCCGGATTTACCATTGCAATGCCGACTGGAAGCAATCAAACCTGAGCGACATGGATGTGGTGGACAAGTTCAACGATTTCATTTTCGACCAGCCGCGCCTGTCGGGCAGCAACGCCCGCATCCATTACACGCATTACCGGCTCGAAGTGCCGCGCACCAAAGTATCCGGCAATTTCGTGCTGATGGTTTACCGCGAAGGCAACGTCAAGGACATTATCATCACGCGCCGCTTCATAGTGTACGACAGCCGCGCCATGGTCACGCCCAACGTCACCTTTCCGCAGGGCCTGGAAAAGAAAACCAACCAGCAGATTGAATTTACGGTGGATTACGGAACCATGAACATCGGCAATCCGTGGGCGGGCCTGAAAGTGGTGATCCGGCAGAATTACAATTGGTACAATGCCCTGACCAACTTGCAGCCCACGGCCGTGCGCGAAGACCAGCACCGCGCCGAATACCGGCATTTCAACCTGGAAAACAACTTTCCGGGCGGCAACGAATTCCGGTTCTTCGACCTTCGCAGCGTGCGGTTTCTGGGGCAGAACGTGGCAAAAGTCAATCCCGGCGGCGATACGGTGCAGGTGTTGCTGGCCACCAATGCCCCGCGCACCAACGAAAGCTACAGCCAAGTGATTGACCAGAATGGCCGGTTTGTGGTTGACAATTACGAACTGAGCAACGGCGAAACCGAAGCCGACTACGTAAATGTGCATTTCACGCTCAAAGCCGAAGCCCTACAAGAGCCGGTTTATGTCTGGGGCGCACTGACAAACTGGACGGCCACCGCCGCCAACCAAATGCACTACGATGCCCCCGGCCAAGTGTACCGCGCCAACCTGCTGCTCAAGCAGGGCTACTATAATTTTCGCTACGCGGTGGGCTTGCCGGGCGGCAAACTCGACGAAACGCGGCTGGAAGGCAACCACTTTGAAACCGAAAACACCTACGAAATCATTGTTTACAACCGCCCGCCCGGAGCTAGGGCCGACATGATTATCGGCTACGCCGCCATTCCACACAACAAGCGACGGTAAACGCGGCGGGTTTGGTGTTTTCAAAAGATACTATTTTTGCAAGGGTAGTCGGACTTTCCAAGTCCGGCGGGTCGGCACAAAACCGGACGGGTTTGGCATTCTGAAAAGATACTATTTTGCGGCAAGGCCAACCGATGCTGCACAGCAACTTTTTTTTCACAATTTTTCCAGTGTCCATGCTTGAACAAGGCCAGATTCACACGCACAAATTTTCCTTTGCCCAAACCGATGTGGAGGCATTCGCCCGCATCTCCGGCGATACTAACCCGCTGCATCTGGATGCGGATTATGCCGCCAAAACGGTATTCCGCCGACCCATCATGCACGGCTTTTTGGGGGCAAGTGTTTTTTCAAAAGTCATGGGCACGCAGTTTCCCGGCGAAGGCAGCATTTACCTGAAACAGAGCATGGAGTTCGTGCAACCGATGTTTACGGATGTCTTGTATGAAGCGGTTTTTACAGTCATGGAAATATTGCCCAAGTCATCGGCACGGATTGAAACCAGAATCGTGGAACTGGAAAGCGGCAAAACCGTGACTCTCGGCGAGGCCACCGTAATGAACCGGCAGTTGATACCGAAATAGTCGCCTTCCAACTTACAAAGTGGGAGCCAAAACTCCCCTCCCAGCAGGGGAGGGGCCGGGGATGGGTTTTGTCTTCGAAAGCCGAGGGGCTTTTTTTCATCCGCCGATGGCGAGCATGGACAATGCACTGCCCGAAAAGCGGGTCTTTTTCTGGTTCATCGCCTGTTGCAGTCTTTCGCGGATTTGCGGCGGCTCGTGGATAACTCCGGCCATGGCAATGGGCGTATCGTTGCTTAAGCAGCCGAAAACGTTGCCGTGGCTGTCGAGCCGGAGGCGGTTGCAATCGTTGCAAAACGGGTCTGATTCATTGGAAATCACGCCAAACCGGTAGCCGTCCGGCAGTTGCCAGTATTTGGCCGTGGCCGAAGGTTCGCGGGGCAACGGCTGGCAATTGTATTGCCGGGCAATCACACCCACGATTTCCTCCTCCGGAAAAAAAAGGTTTCCAGAATTGCCGTGCAAGTGCCCCATCTGCATCAGTTCCAAGAAGCGGATGCGGATGTTCCGGTCTTTGGCAAAGTTCAGCAAAGGCAAAATCTGGTGTTCATTCACGCCGCGCATCACCACGCAATTGATTTTCACTTCCAAGCCCAACGCCACGGCTTTTTCAATGCCCTCCAGTATTTTCCCCAAGTTGCGCCGCCGACTGATTTGAAAAAACGGCTCCGGCTCCAGCGCATCCAATGATACGTTCAGCGAGGTCAGTCCGGCTTGGGCATACGCGGCAATTTTACCGGCCAGCAGGTAGCCGTTGGTCGTCATTTTAATGGCCGGAATGCCCAGTTTTCCTATTCCCTGCATCATCGGCAATAGTTGGCGGTACAGAGTCGGTTCGCCGCCCGTAAGCCGGATGGTTTCCAGACCCAGAATCCGGTGCAGCGCGGCAATGGTTTCCAGAAATCCTTCAACAGTGAGCGTTTCTTGAAAATCCTTTTGTGGCAACGCATTTTCCGTGGGTGGCACGGCGGTTTCGTCCACGCAATACACGCAGCCCAAGTTGCAGGCATTGGTCAGGCTCACCCGCAGCGTCTTGAATTGCCGTCCGTATGCGTCGGTGGGGGTTGTCATGCCAAGCGGGTTTGGGCTTTTGAAAAGATACTATTTTGCCGGGTCGGGTTGTGCGTAGTCTTCAGACTACGCACTTTTTCTATGCGGGTAGTCTTCGGACTACCGAAAACGCGACAGCGTTTTTCAACTCCCTTTCGGGGCCGGGGGCTTTCATTTTGCGCGTTGCCGCACGGTTTCATAAAGCACCACGCCCGCCGAAACCGACACGTTGAGCGAACCGATTTTGCCAAACATCGGGATTTTCACCATGGCATCGGCCTTGCGCAGCAACTCGTCCGAAATGCCGTCTTCCTCCGAACCCAGAATCACCGCCGCCGGTCCCGACATATCGGCTTGGTAAAGCACGGTGGCGGCTTTTTCGGTACAGGCAAACACTTGGATGCCAGATGCTTGCAGGAAACTGACGGTATGCACCAAGTCGGCCTCACGGCACACGGGCATAAAATTCAGCGCGCCAGACGAGGTTTTCACCGCGTCGGCGTTGATCTGGGCGGCTCCCTTGACGGGAATCACGATGGCGTGGACACCCGAACACTCGGCGGCGCGGGCAATGGCCCCGAAATTGCGCACATCGGTAATGCGGTCCAAAATCAGGATTAGGGGCGTTTCACCGCGTTCGTAGGCACCGCTCACCACATTGTGGAGTTGCGCATAATTGACCGCCGACACAAAGGCAATCGCGCCCTGGTGGTTTTTGCGGGTGATGTAGTCCAGCCGTTCCTTGGCCACGCGCTGCACGAAAACATGGCGTTCCTTGGCCACTTCGAGCAGTTCGGCAAAATTCTCGCCAGCACCCAAGTCTTTCTGCACCAGCAGTTTATCTATTTCTTTACCGGCACGCATGGTTTCAATCACGGCGCGGATGCCAAAAGCAAGGTCTTTACTCAATTGGGTGTATTTGGTTAGTTGAAGGAGGTTTCGGGTTTCGCAAAGATACTATTTTAAAAGTCCCTCCTCCGGAGGGGTTGGGGGAGGCCCGGCTATTCCACCACGCCCTTGCGCCATTCCTCCACCACCGGATACCAGATTGGCTCGTATTCCACGTAGCGCACCAGTTCGTAATAATCGTCGGTGAAGGCATTGGCGCGGCGCAGGAAGGTAAAGTTGATTTCCGAAAAATTGGCGTTTTGCGTGTACGTCCATACTTCCTTGTCGCGCAGGCGGCTCACTTGGTTTGGCTGGCCCAGCACCATGTACACCATGCCCATGTCCGTTTTCCAGCCTTCCTTGTAGCTCGTAAACAAGCGGTTGGCGGCCATCACGCGGCCATAATACGCCCTTATGCTGCGTTTGGCGCGGGTTTCGCTGTTGCTGGCTAGCCGCAGCCAGTAATTGTCCAGCGTTTTCTTGGGCGCGGTGGTGGTTTGCAGTTCCTTGAGTTCGTTTTTGGTGCTGATATAAATCAGCGGCTTCACCAGGTCGGCGGGGCGGGTGTAGCGCGGGTAGCGTTTGTCGGTGATGCGCAGGCTCACGCCGGTATTCTGGGCGGTGTCTTCCCGGAAAAAATACAAGCCGGGCTGGCTCAGCGTGAAAGCCGTGTTGGTGCGGATGGTGAACACCGAATCGGTCTCGAGGGTGCGCGGCACGTTTTTGGGAGCCGTGCCCATCGGCGATGGGGCCGGTTCAAAATCCTGGTCGTAGCGCGTCACGGTCATGGTGCGGCTTTGCCCGCCAAGGCTCATGAATTGCAGGGTGTCGCGCGCCGAGGCAAAGTTCCTGACCGCCGGAAAGCGGCCCGCACGGTCAAAAACCGCGTAAGTGTCGCTCAGGCGGTTGGGTGCGAACCGGAGCGGCACATCCTGCAAGGCTTTCTTGCCCGATGCGATGTGGTTTATTTCTAGCAGCAGCAAAGCCGTCGGTATCTGGAGTTTTGCCACATCAAAGCTGAAAAGGAACACGTCCGGCTCGGCCTGCCGCACATCGGCGGCGGCGAGTTTCACGTTTTTGCGTTGCAGCACATCGCGGCTGTTGTAGTCGGGCAGGATGGCGTAGTTGAAAATAAATTCATTGGCAAACCGTTCGGGAGTCATGGCTTGGTAGCCGCCCAGCACTTGCGCCTCCGCAAAAACCCGCACGGCGGTGTCGGCAAGCAGGGTTTTGGTTTTGAGCAGCAGCGTTATTTCCTCGGTCATCACGGATTTGCCGCCCGGCTTGCCAGCGGTTTTGAGGGTGGGCGGGCGGTTGCAGGCAGCCGCAAAAGCCAAGCTGCTAACAACCATGATAAATGCGTGTTTCAGGTTCATGTCGTGTTTGTTGTCTTTGTGGCAGCCAAGGTACCGTTGCAGTCCGGAAAGCGGAATCAACTTTCGGGAACGAAAAAAGCACCCGTTGCGTAAAATTCGTTAATTTTGCCGGAGTTCCAGCATTTTCCGGGCGTTTTCCGGTTCCAATAAAAACAATCCCATGCAGCCCATCCGTTGAAAAACGAATGTCACCGGTTTTTCAGTGTTTCAAACCAAAGAAATATGCCCCTTCTTGCCGGGGCGCAACCTTGTTTGAAGCCGGGTTTGGGCTTTTCCAGACATACTATTTTCCGGAAACGGTAAACGCAAAACAAACAGCACTTATGGATGCCATAAACCCGACATACACCGATGCCGCCAAGATGGCGCAGTTAGCCGCCGATTTCCAGGCCGGACTGCCTTATAAGCATCTGGTGCTGGATAATTTCCTGAATGCCGATGTGGCCGATGCGCTGTACGACAGTTTCCCGTCGGTAGACAAACTGGCCAAGCACTACAAGGGCCTGAACGAGAACAAGTCCGAAGGTTCCAATTTCAACGATTTCGCGCCGGTGTTCACGCAGGTGCGCCAGGAAATCATGTCGGCGGGGTTTGCGCAGTGGATGCAGCAGGTGACGGGCATCAGCGGCGTGTACGTGACCGACGACAACCTCGGCACGGGCCTGCACCAAGGCGGCGACGGCAGTTTTCTGGACATCCACGTGGATTTCAACATCCACCATGTCAAGAATGTACACCGCCGCTTGAATATGCTCATCTACCTGAACAAAAACTGGAAGCCCGAATACGGCGGTGCCATGGAAATGTGGAATGCCGACATGAGCCAATGCACCAAAAAAGTGCCCTGCGACTTCAACCGCTGCCTCATTTTCGAAACCAATGACATTTCGTACCACGGCTACTCCAAGGTATCGCTGCCGCCGGGTATGACGCGCAAGTCGTTCTACACGTATTTCTACACGGAAATCACCGACAAGACCCTGCTAAACAAATACCACGACACCATTTTCAAGCCCAAGCCCGAAGACAGCACGCTCAAAAAGGTGCAGACCAACACCAAGGAAACCGCCAAAAACTTCGTGAAGGGCACGCTGAAGAAGATAGGAGTGAAGTTTTAATTTTGAATGAGCGAATGACAGAATGAGTGAATTTGAAAAATAGTACCTTTCAAAAAGGCGAAACCCCACTCTGTCATTTACTCATTCCATCATTCAAAATCGTTTATGGCTTTCAGCACCACCGAAATCACGTCCCACGAGATCGTGTCCGACAACCCGATCCATCAGCGGCTCCTGTTTGCCTACCACGAGGCCACCAACATCACCGACGGGCAATTGCTGGAAGTGGGCTGCGGCGTGGGGCGCGGCATTGAAATTCTGGCGCACCACTGCGACCAATACACGGGCATTGACAAGAATGCTGAACTGATTGCACAACTGCGGCAAACGCATCCGAATGCCCAATTCATCCGGCAAAACGTGCCGCCCATGACGGGTATTGGCACGGGCAGCTACGATTGCGTGGTGGCTTTCCAGGTGATTGAGCACATTGCAAACGACGATTTGTTTGTGAAGGAACTGCACCGGATGCTGAAACCGAAAGGCCAACTGATACTGACCACGCCCAACCGCAAGCGTTCACTGACGCGCAACCCGTGGCACGTGCGCGAATACACGGCGGCGGGCTTGGAAACGCTGCTGAAACGGCACTTTGCCAAAGTGAAAACGTATGGCGTACAGGGCAACCAAAAAGTGGAGCAGTACATGGAGCAAAACCGCCGCTCGGTGGAGAAAATAACCCGATTCGACATTCTGAACCTGCAATACCGCCTGCCCCGCACCGTGCTGCAAATTCCGTACGACATTTTGAACCGCCTAAACCGTCGCAAACTGATGGACGGCAACACGGGCTTGGTCAGCGAAATCAGCCACACGGATTATTTCTTGGACGAGAACCCCGACACCGCACTCGACTTGTTTTACGTGGCCGAAAAATGCGATTGCTGAAAACCCCGCAGCGTGCAAAACAGCGTCTCCAAAAATAGTATCCCCCAGAAACACCAAACCCCCGGATGTTAAAATCCGGGGGTTTGGTGTTTTTATGCTTTGTCAATTGAAACGGCTTCCGATGACTCTCTCATTCTGAATTCAAAATTCAGGATTTGCATCAGTAGCCGCCCCGGTACTTATAAGTGTCGGCCACTTTCTTGATGGCCACGATGTAGGCCGCAATCCGCATGGACACCTTGAATTCCAGCGAAGTCTGGTACACCTTGTCAAAGGCATCGCGCATGATACGGTCGCTGCGGCGGTTCACGCGTTCCAGCGTCCATTTGTAGCCGAGGCGGTTTTGCACCCACTCGAAATACGAAACTGTCACGCCACCGGCATTGGCCAGAATGTCGGGAGCCACCAGTATACCCTTGTCGTTAATCACTGCATCAGCCGAGGCCGAGGTTGGGCCGTTGGCTCCCTCGATAATCATCCGTGCCTGAATATTGGCGGCGTTTCTCATTGTAATCACATCTTCCTTGGCCGCCGGCACCAGCACATCCACCGCCAAGGTGAGCAGTTCGTCGTTGCTGATTTTCTCGGCACCGGCAAACCCTTCCAGCGAACCCTTGTTGGCATCGCGGTAGCGGATGGCTTCGGCAATGTCAATGCCCTTGTCGTTGTAATACGCGCCGCTGATGTCGCTCACCGCTTGGATGGTCACGCCGCGTTCGTGCAGCAAGTCGGCGGTGTGCGAACCCACGTTGCCAAAGCCCTGTACCGCGCCGGTGGCCTTGTAAGGGTTTATGCGCAGTTTTTCCATGGCGGCCAGCGCGGTTACCATCACGCCCCGGCCGGTGGCTTCGGTGCGGCCCAGCGAGCCGCCCAGCACCAGCGGTTTGCCGGTCACCACGGCGGTCACGGTCATGCCTTTGGCCTTGGAGTACTCATCCATAAGCCACGCCATTTCGCGCGGGCCGGTTCCCATGTCGGGGGCGGGAATGTCTTTGTCGGGGCCGAAAATATCGAGCATGGAAATGGTGTAGGCACGCACAAGCCGCTCAATCTCGCCCGACGACATGGCACGCGGGTTGCAGGCGATGCCGCCCTTGGCCCCGCCGTAGGGTATGTCCACCACGGCGCACTTCCACGTCATCCAGGCGGCCAATGCCCGCACCTCATCCAGCGTAACGTCAGGGTCGAAGCGGATACCGCCCTTGGCCGGGCCGAGTATGTTGGAGTGAATCACGCGGATGCCTTCAAACACCCGCACGCTGCCATCGTCCATGGTCACGGGCAGACCCACAATCACTTGCCGCGCCGGGACTTTGAGAATATTGTACATCTGTTCGTCCATGCCGAGCAGTTGCGCCGCCGCATCAAAGCGCGACATCATGGATTCCAGCGGGTTTGCCCGGTCTTTGATCGGCGCCGGTTCTATGTAAGCCATAATACTAATTTGGTTTGATTGAAAAATCATGAATGTTGTGGCAGCGGGCAAAATAGTATTCCCGCTTTCATCGGGATTTGCAAGTTTCCAAACGTGCAAACCCGCCGCCACCAAAAACATTGCAAAGGTAGTTTATTTTATTTTTTATTACTATTTCAAGATATTTTTAAACAAAAATTAGAAATCTATTGCTTGTCCTTTCAAAGCCCACGTTAAATTTGGTTTATTAGCCGGTGTTCGGAATAAAAACCAAATCCGGGCGGCATACGCCAAATAAACCCGTGTCAAGACAAGGCAACCGGCTGCACTTACTGCATGAGCGAAAACAATTGTTTCGGCTTAAGTGTGCCATATTCGGGTTTGAGGCGGGCAAGGTTCTCTTTTTGCTGTAACACCAACGCGTTGTATTGGCGGCCATGCCCGTCGTAACGGATGCGGTACATGACCACCGAACCGTGCAGTTGCTCAACTCGGTTCAACAGCGAGTCGCAGGCGTTGCAGCAACCCTGCGGCTCGGTTTGCTGGTAAAACACCCGCAAGGCATTGAGCAGCGAATCGGTGGAGGCATCGTAGCGGTCAATGCCATCGGAGGTAAGCGAGTCGGGGCCGGGATACCGTTGGGCTGGCAGGTTCCGCTGCCGCCGCCGAACGGATCCGAACAGTGCCTTGTCGTGGTTGCACGATTGGCCGATTGCTTCGAGGAGGCTGCCCGTGACGCGGATTTTCTCATCATCCGAAGCGGTCATCTCGTTCCAGCTCACCCGCAGGCTGTCGCTCAGCGCATCAAACTGAATCTGCAGCGAATCGCGGTTCACCTCGGTGGCGGCATTCTGGCTTTTTTGTTTGCAATGAGTAAAAACACTCAATGCCACGGCAATGAAAATCACGGGGCGGATCATACGGAAACCGGACAATATTGGGATGGTTGGCATTATTATTTATGTGTAAGGTTATTGAAGTGCAAGGTAAGGGAAAATACAAACAACCGCCGCCCGGTTGGCAGTTGAAAAAAAACCGTTCCCGAAATAGTATCGCCAGCAATGCCAAAACCCCGAATGCCCGCCACAATACCGCCGCACCTAACGCAGATACTGTTGGTGTTTTGTTGAAACTTAGGCGTGAATCATGTGTCCCGCAGCAGACTCATTCCGGAACCCAGCCATTTTTTTTGGTGCGCGGACGTTTACGTTTTAACCGAACGTGTAACTAACTGTTAAAACCGTTCCGCTTGGAACGCTCGATTTTTGATAGGCTATGCTTAATAAAGAAAAGGTGGAAAATACTCAATTGAATCGGATGGAATTGAAACGGCGACTGCAGCATCTGGAAGCACAGATTGCGGTGTCTGAGCAAAATGCGGGTATGGAAAAGCCCGCCCGCTTCCGCCGGGTGTGGACAGCCGTAGCCGTGGTGTGCGCCGGTGCAATGGTTTTGTTCTACTGCCGGTCATTCCACGACAACCGCCTGTTTGAAAGTTATTACCAGCCCTACCCGAACGTGGTTACCTTTGTGGAGCGTGCCCCGGATGCCAACGGCCCAAAAGACGAAGCCCTGCAACTGTATGAGCAAGGCCACTACTGCGAGGCTTTGGGGAAATTCGAAAAATCGCACGAGGAACGCCAAGCCACGCCGTCAACGCTTTTTTACGCCGGCATTGCCTGCATAGAAACCAACCGCCTGGAAGAAGCCGAGCAATACCTGCTCATGGCGGCCCAACAGCCCGATTCCGCTTTCTCGGCGCAGGCGCAGTGGTATCTGGCGTTGGTACACGTGAAAAAGGATGAACGCAAGAAAGCCGCCACCTATTTAACCACCTTGGTGCGGCATACGGAGGCCTACAAAGACAAGGCACAGCGTTTGCTCAATGAGTTGTAAGGATTGCAGCCTGTTGAAAAATAGTATCCCTGCCTGTCCGGCAGGCAGGTTTTCAAACGCCCAAACCCGCCATTCCCGAATCCGCCGTTCCGAAGCCACGCCCGGCCTTGCGGCAGTTGGCCTTGCCAGCCCTCCGCAAAGGTTTGGCCTCGGGAATGCTGTTATTGCCCCAATCCGCCTTACATTTGCGCGTGATTTCCCTACTACCCATTATTCGGCGTGACGGCATGAAGTTTTGGAGCCTGTTCTTTTTCATCGGCTGCCTTGCCCATGCCCAAACCAATCCCAGCCAATCGTCGCAATCCCAGATACTGGACGACTCGACCAAGCAAGTGTACGGGCCGTTGACCACGCGCTATCTCTTGGAAGCCGATTTACTCAAAGACCGTGACACGACCTACGCGGTGGATACGGCGATGGACAATTTCCATAACTACAACTTCGTGAACCGGTTTGGCAACCGCTACGCCGACCTGGGCAATCTGGGCACACCGCTGCGGCCAGTCTTTTACGCGCCACCCACCCAAATAGGCACGTATCTGGGCATCAACGCCTACACGCCCTACGCCTTCGGGCCCGACGAGGTGAAATATTACGATACCAAATCGCCGTACACGAGCCTGAAGTACGTGCAGGGCGGGCGGTTCCAGCAATTGCTGGAAGTGAGCCACAGCCGGAACGTGAACCCGCGCTGGAATTTCGGCCTCGACTACCAACGGCTCACCTCTGCCAAGCAATTCGGTTACCAAGGTCGGCAAGGTCGCGAAGAACGCCACGCCGACCATCATTCGGTGGCACTTTACACGCGCTGGCTCTCACCCGACAGTGCCTACCACGTGCTGGCGCATTTCTCGCACCTGAACCACACGCTCAACGACCAAGGCGGCCTGCTTGAGGCGCTGACCCTGAACCGACAGCAAGACAGCCTGCTCACGGATTTCGACCTCAATGGCCGGTCGCAGTTGGCTCCCGGCCTAAGCAACCAGCAGCAGGTGCGTTCCCAGGATTTCCGCAACCAGTTGCACGTGTACCACCAATACAAGTTTGGCAACGGATTTCAGGTTTACCACATTTTCGACCGCCAGACGCAACGCTACTCCTACCAAGACCTGCAGCCGCGCTACCCCGATTTTGCCCTCCTGCGCGGCGGAAGGAATTTTTATCCCGACCAGTTTCCCAACGACACCACCCGCACCTACTATTACTCGGATGATGCCACGCAAGACCAGACGCGGTTTGTGCTGTACGAAAACAAAGTGGGGCTGAAAGGCACTTTCCGTGGTTGGGATTACCGGCTGTATGCCCGGCGGCGCGATTTCAGCATTACCTACGGCCAGTCGCCAGTTAATCCCTACCCCACCCCGACCAACACCGTGTATGAACCCGTAACCGTGCGGCGCGCCGAGAATTTCCTGGGTGCCTGGGGGCAGTACCGGTTCAGCAAGCGGATAAAATTGTACGCCGAAGGCGAATACCTGCTCTTCCGCGACTACCGGCTCAGTGGCACCTTTGAATCTCCGTGGTTCAGGGCTGGCTACCTGAGTATGCTGTATTCGCCCACGCTGGTGCAACAACGGATGTCGGGCAATCATTTCCGGTGGGACAATGCTTTTAGTGCCGTCAGCATGAACCAGCTTTTCGGGCAGTTGAACCTGCGCGTAAAAAAACTGTATTTCGAGCCGCAGGTTTCGCTCACCAACCTTGCCAATTACATTTATTTCGATGTGGCCGCCGCGCCCCGGCAAAGCACGCCGTTCCAGGTCATCCAGTTGGGCGGCACGCTGGCCTACCACGGCAAGGTTTTCCACGCCATCAACCAAGTGCATTTTACGCAGGTCACCACCAGTGCCGATGTGCTGCGCATCCCGCAGTTGTTTGCCAATGCCCGCTGGTATCTGGAAGGGCCGTTATTCCGCAAGGCGTTGTATTTGCAAATCGGCGTGGATGTACATTACAAGTCCACGTATTTTGCCGATGCGTATATGCCCGCCACCGGCCAGTTCCATTTGCAAAACGAGTTTGCCGTCAATGCCTATCCGGTGGTTGACGCGTTTGTCAATGCCCGCATCAACCGGGTGCGGCTGTTTGCCAAGTTCGCCCACGCCAACCAGGGTTTTCCGGGCAACGGGTATTTCACCGCGCCGTACTATCCGGGGCAGCGGCGCACGTTCGGTTTCGGCGTACTTTGGCCGCTTTTCGATTGATTGGATAGTCCATGGTCGGCAGCCCATCGTCCACGGACAAAATAGTATGTTTCAGAAAGGCGAAACCCCACCATTGCCAGAACGCCGGTCAAACACTGCGTGTCAGACCGCCTGCCTGTCGGCAGACAGGGTAACGGTGGTCGGCTTACAGGAAAACCGGCGGGTTTGTCGTTTTTGAAACATACTATTTTGCGCCGCGTTTTTTGGCGTTCCGCCAACCGCGTTGCAAACGCGGAGCCAACCGTCACGCGTTTTAAACGCGCGACAGTGGTGGGGTTTGGCGTTTCGAAAAGATACTATTTTTTAGCCCCCTCTTTCGGAGGGGGTTGCCTGCCTGTCGGCAGACAGGGGGGAGGCTTCGGTTTTTTCCGTGGACTGTTGACCATCACCTGTGGACTATTTTAGAAAACCATGCACATACTTCTGGTTCACCAGTATTTCTTGGAAAAAGACGATCCGGGCGGGTCGCGGTTCAATGAAATGACGCGGGTCTGGGCCGAAAGCGGACACCAAGTCACCGTAATCAGCGGCATGGTGCATTACGCCTCGGGCCGCAAGCGCGACAAGCACCGGGGCCGGTTCATTGTGCGAGAAAGCTACGACACCAACATCACGGTGTATCGCTGCCACGTTTCGGAGGCTTACAACACCAATTTTGCCGGGCGGCTGTGGGCCTATTTCTCCTTTGTTTTTTCCAGCGTCATTGCCGGGGTTTTTTACGCGCGCCGCCGCTGCCACGTGGTGCTGGTAACTTCGCCGCCGCTGTTTGTGGGCATCACCGGCTTTTTGCTTTCCCGTTGGAAACGCGTTCCGCTGGTGTTTGAAATCCGCGACCTGTGGCCCGAATCGGCCATTGACACGGGCGTGCTCACCAACCGCACCATCATCCGGTTTGCCTACTGGTTCGAGGGTTTCATCTACCGCAAGGCGCGGCTCATCAACTGCCTCACCCCGGCATTCAGGCAGAAACTGATCCAGGAAAAGAACGTTCCGGCCGGCAAAACAGTGATGATTCCCAACGCCGCCGATTTTTCGCTTTCCGAAGAGTTACTGCATTCATTCGATTCGCGAACTTTCAGGGAAAAACTGGGTTGGCACGGCAAATTCGTGGTCACCTACGTGGGTGCGCACGGCGTGGCCAACCACCTGATCCAGTTGATTGACGTGGCTGAACTGCTCCGGGAAACCAACGCGCATATCGTGCTCATCGGCGACGGGATGCAGAAAGCCATGCTCCGCGAAGAAGTGCGCAGGCGCAGACTGGACAATGTGCAGTTCGTGGATTCGGTACCCAAAAAGGAGGTTTTCAAATACATCCTGGCTTCTGATTTGGGTGCGTCGGTGCTGGCGCGAAACGACACGTTCAAGACCGTGTATTCCAACAAGACATTCGATTATATGTCGTGCCAAAAGCCGATCCTGATGGTGATAGACGGCGTGTCGCGCGAGTTGGTGGAGGCGGCGCGGTGCGGCCTGTATGCCGAACCCGAAAACCCCGCCGACATTGCCGACAAGATAAGGCTCTACATGGCCGAACCGCAAAAACTCACCGCCGATGGCCTGAATGGTTTCGCCTACGCCCGCCGCCACTTCGACCGCGAACAATTGGCGAGGCAGTATCTGGCGGAACTGGCGGAACTTTGAGGTTGGTTGCCGCTTGGGCAGGTGGGAGATGGCAAACGGATGCCGGATTTTCATTTCACCGTTACCTTCACGCGTTTTATCTTCTTCGTGTCGGCGGCCAGCACTGCAAAACCCAAGTTGGCAAACTCCGTTTTTTCGCCGGTTAGGGGCAGGCGGGCAAATAACTCAAGCAGCAGGCCACCCAGCGATTCGCTGTTGCCGCGCACTTTTTCAAATACCGCCGGGTTTATTTCCAGCGACTTGCAGAAATCATTGAGCAAAATCTTGCTTTCAAAAACGTACGTGTGGGCATCAATCTGCGTAAATGGCTGCTCATGCTCATCGGTTTCATCGCGGATTTCGCCCACAATCTCCTCCATGATGTCTTCCAGCGTCACCAACCCGGCAGTGCCGCCATATTCGTCCACCACAATGGCAATGTGTACGCGCCGCCCTTGGAAATCGTGCAGCAAGTCGCCGATCCGCTTGTTTTCGGTGATGAAATACGGTGGCCGCAGGAACGGATGCCAGTTGAAATCCTCATTTTCGTCCAAGTGCGGCAGCAAATCCTTGATGTACAGGATGCCGGTGATGCCGTCAATGGTTTCGTCATAGACCGGAATACGCGAATATCCCGACTTATTGATCCGGTCCATCAGCTCATGGAAGTCTAAATCCTGCGTCAACGCCATGATATCCAGCCGTGGCCGCATGATGTGTTTAGCCGTAATCATGCCGAAATTGGCCACTCCCCGCAAAAAACCTTTTTCCTCTGCCGATGCCGTACCCGACTTGTCGCTTTCCAGCACTTGGTTGATGGCCTCCACCGAAATGCTGTAGCCACGTTGGTGCAGGCGGTTTTCAATGTAGGCGGTCAGCAGCAGCAGCAGCCACGTGAACGGAGCCAGGACATACGCGGCAACCGTGACAAACCAAGCAGAGGTGCGCAGGAAAAACGCGCGGTTTTGCTGGGCATACACCTTGGGCAGCACCTCGCCGAAAAACACAATGGCAAAGCCGGAAAATAGTATCAGTACAAAAGCCCAAACCCCGCCCAGCGTGCTGGTGTGCTGACTGTGCCAAAACACATTGACAGCAACCGCGACAATGAGTATGCGCGTGAGTGTATTGAAAGCAACCAACGTAGCCAGCAGCACTTTCGGCTTGCCTATCAGTCTTCCTATCAGTTGGTTGGCAAACCCGGTGGCGGGGCGGTAGGCTTTTTTCTCCTCATCGGTCAGCGTGGCAAACGCCGACTCGGCACCCGAAACCAGTGCCGAAAGGAAAAGGAGGAAAACGAGGAGTGCGAAGGCGGGAATCACACCGGCCAGCACTTCCGTCGGGTTGAGGGCAAACACCCAGCCGGGCGGCGGGTCGGCATTGGTTTCCAAGGCGTTGGCTTTCGGTAGTTGCCGCCCGGTTTTTCAACCGGGCGGGTTTGGGCATTTTTAAAGATACTATTTTCCGGCTTGTTCCAAGCCCCATCCGGTTTTCGGGTGTTGGCTGGTGCAAAAACAAACAATCCCGGCCTTTGCTGGCCGGGATTGCTTTTAAAACGGCAGGTCGTCGTCACCGGCTCCGGCGGGCGGCAAAGCCACATCCGGGGTTTTTGCGATGTTTTGCGCTGGGGGGTGGCTGGCTTGGTAGCCTCCATTGTTGCCGCCTTCCGACTGCCCACCGCCGTCGCGGCTGCCGAGCAGCGTGAAATCGCTGCCGAGTATCTCCAGCGAATAGCGGTCTTTCCCCTCCTTGTCCACGTACGTGCGCACCGACATTTTGCCTTCCACAAAAATCTGCGTGCCCTTGCGCACGTATCTCTCAATAATGTCAGCCTTTTGGTTCCAGAAACTGACCTTGAACCATTCGGTCTTTTCCTGCTTCACGCCGCTACGGTCGGTGTAGGCATCGGTGATAGCTATTGAAAAGTCGGCCACTTTGCGGTCGGCACTTATCTGCTTGATTTCGGGGTCGCGGCCCACGTTGCCAATCAGGGTGATCTTGTTGTAGCTTGCCATGCGGGTCGGTAATTAATATTGAGTGGTGATTCGGACAGGTTTCGGGTTTCAAAGTCCCGCCAGCCAACCTGCAACTGCGTGGCGGCCGGGCTTGGGAATTTCAAAGCTATCGGATAAATCGAATCAAAAAAAATGTTCCCTCAAATATTTGTCAATCAGCACCGGTTTGGGCAGCGCGTGGACTTGGGCAAAATCGTAGAAACAACTACCGGGAGCCAGAACCGGCAGCGTATCCAACCGGAGCCTGAAAAACCTTGCCTCCACCCGCTGGTGCGTCAGAAGGTGAAGGTAGGTTTGGGACATTTCAAGGATACTATTTTTGCCATTGCCGTTTGCCGCCCACAACAACGCGAATCCGGGCATTGCCAGCAGTGCCTCGGTTTCCAAAAGCGTGTCGCTTTCAATGAGCGGAAAGTCGTAAAGCCCCTGCCAAATGTCTTTTCCGGCCCGGAGCCGCAGGGCAACCCGGTCTTGGAACGAGAACACGATGTAATGAAAAAACCGATTCCTCGCGGTCACCTTTTTGTGCTTCACCGGAAGCACGGCCTGCCTGCCCGTCAAAAAAGCGTTGCATTGCTGCTGGAACGGGCAAAGCAGGCAATCGGGCTTGGCGGGTGTGCATTGGATGGCACCAAACTCCATGATGGCTTGGTTGTAGAGGCCGGGCCGGTCGGTGCAAACCAGACCGTTGGCCACCCGCGTAAACTCCGCTTTGGCTTGGTGGGTGGCAATGTCGGTTTCAATGCCGAACAGACGCGCCAAAACCCGGTACACGTTGCCATCCAAAACGGCCACACTCTCGCCAAAGGCAAACGAGGCAATGGCCGCCGCCGTGTAAGTTCCCACGCCCTTGAGTTTAAGCAAACCGGCAAAATTCGCAGGAAACACGCCATCGTATTGATTCACAATGAGTTGTGCCGTATATTGCATGTTCCTTGCGCGGGAATAGTAGCCCAGACCCTGCCAAAGCCGTAAGACTTCCTGTTGGCTGGCCGCTGCCAAATCAAAAACCGTGGGGAACCTGCCGACGAATGCCTCGTAATACGGCAGGCCCTGTTTTACGCGGGTTTGCTGCAAAATCACTTCCGAAAGCCATATCCGGTAAGGGTCGAGGGTATGCCGCCAGGGCAGATCACGCTTGTGGTATTGGTACCAGCCAATCAGGAGATCGGCAAAATCTTTGGCGTTGTGCTTTGTATTATTCAAGGATGCAACGTTGTTAAATACGGTTGGGTGCGTGTGTGCCAGAAACTTGGAAGATTCGCCCAATCTTGATAATATGCACTCTTTTTTACACGTTCTATTTACCGAATATGCACGGTGCAACCCCATGTATGTTTGCCAACCGATGTAGTATTTACCTCAAAATTAAACGATTATATTTCGGAAAGTGTTTCCATAATCAGCGGCAATACCTTAATTTTGCCCACGTATCCACATCCTAATTTCTGAGTGAATCTATAAATAGTACAAACTTTAAACACATAATCAAGTGACGAAAGCAGAGGTAATTTCAGAAATCGCTGACAAGACCGGCATCGACAAGGCGGATGTGGCCCAAACGGTTGAGTCATTCCTGGACGTTGTGAAAAACTCCATGTCTGAGGGCGACAATATTTACATTCGCGGTTTTGGCAGTTTTGTGAACAAGAAAAGAGCCAAGAAAGTGGCCCGAAACATTTCAAAAAACACGGCCATGGTTATCGGCGAGCATTTTGTGCCCGCATTCAAGCCCGCCAAAACTTTTGTCGAGCAAATCAAGACCAGCAAGAAAATACAAGTGTCCGATAATTGATTTGTTTGCCCCCGGCCCCATAACGGCAGGGGCTTTTTCAAAGTCGCCACACGGAAAGGAAACACATTTGCTCGGCTTTGTGTTTCCTTTCCGTGTGGCGTTTTGGCCTGTCCGGGTTTTTCAGACATCCATTTGCCGTGTGACCCACAATTTTCCGAGCCCTTATCCATGAAAAAATCGCAGATCATAGCCATTGCGGTGGCATTAGCCGCCACCGGCATCCTTTACAGCCTTCCCAAAATTATTGTCAGCGATGGGGGCAAGCAACAGGCCGACGCAAAACCGGCCAGCGACAGCACGCAAACGGCGGACAACCAGAGTCATGGGGAGGCACTTGGGGTTGAGCAGCAGCAAGCCGCAAAAAAACTCACAAACCTCTACCTGACCGTCGCCGATAAGGAAAAAAAGCGTATCTTTGCCGATTCGTTGGCTGAACTGTATCGTTCGGCCATGCTTTTCGACAGTGTTGCGGTGTACCGCCAAGCCGCCGCCGACCTGAAAACGGATGCGGCAACGCTGATGAATGCCGGAGATGCTTATTACGATGCCTTTTTCTTTGCAACTGACCAAACAAAGGCCAAGCCGCTTGGCGAAAAGGCGAGAGCCTACTACCAGCAAGTGCTTGAACGCAACCCGAAGCGGCTGGATGCCAAGGCGAAAATGGCAATGACTTACGTCAATTCGGAATCGCCGATGCAGGCAGTGCTGTTGTTGCGCGAGGTATTGGCCGCCGACCCGAAAAACGAGCAGGCGCAATTCAATCTGGGGTTGCTTTCCATAAAGTCGGGGCAGTACGGTAAGGCGCAGTCGCGCTTCGAGGAGATTTTGAAAAACAACCCGGCCAACCTGCAAGCCAAACTGTATTTGGGCATCAGCTACGCCGAGCAAGGCGACAAGGACAATGCCCGGCTACTGCTGCAACAAGCCAAAGAGGCCACGCAGGATGTAATGGTCAGGAATGCGGCGGATGAGTATTTGGAAAAACTGAAATGAAAACCCCGGCAGGCAAAAAAATAGTATCCTTTCAAATGCCCAAACCCATTGCAACCCATTGACTGACATATTTCCATTTGTTTCACATTTATCATTCACTTCAAAACACTTTCAATCATGCCTTGCGGAAAAAAAAGAAAAAGACACAAGATAGCTACCCACAAAAGAAAAAAACGCCTGAGAAAAAACCGGCATAAGAAGAAATAAAGTGAAAAATGGTTTCCGAAGGTGGCATTACACCTTCGGAAACCATTTTTTGTTTCCCCGCACCGGTTTTTTGAGTAGTGCATTTTCAGGAAAATACCAATCCCATTTTTGTTGCCGCCTGCCAGCCTGTTCATGACCAGAATTTTCGGCAGTGTCAGGTGCAAAACATACCAACCATACTCAGGCGGTTGTTTTGGCCTTATGCCGCCGGTCTGTCAGTTTTTTAGAATACCCATGGTGGTGCGCTGAAGCACCGACACCCCTGCATTTGGCGCACTGCCTGCATACGGAAGCGTACATGAGGGTTGCTGAATCGCGGTGGCAGCCGGATAAATTATAGTCCAAATAACACAATGGCTGTTTGCCACATGGCAAAACCGCTTTTTCATTTGATGCCCCTTTTTCTGCCAAACGGGATTTTGGCTATTTTCCTCGTATGCCCCTCACCAAGCCGGAAACCGGTTGCCGCATCATTCACGGCTCGCATTTGCAGCCACAAATACCACGGCGACTCCACTATCCGAAACCATTTTGTGTGTCCCGATCATTTTAAAACCTTAAAACCTTGAGTAACGAATTAGTTATCAACTCCACTGCGAAAGGTGGAAGGATAGCTCTTTTACAAGACAAGCGCATTGTAGAATACCATATCGAGGAGAACGAAACCCAATTCACGGTTGGCGACATCTACTTGGGTGCGGTGCGGAAACTGTCAACCGGCTCCAATGCCGCTTTTGTGGACATTGGCTATGAGAAAGATGCGTTTCTGCACTACCAAGATTTAGGCTCCAACTTCGCTTCGCTCCAGAAATTCACCCAAGACGTGATTGCCAAGCGTTTCAACGGCACCCGCCTGAACGGAATACAACTGGAGCCGGAAATTGACAAGTTTGGCAAAGTCTCGCAGGTACTCAACCGCAATGCACCCATACTGGTGCAGGTCTTAAAAGAGCCCATATCAACCAAAGGCCCGCGCCTCTCGTGCGAGATTTCGCTGGCGGGCCGCTACATCGTGCTGGTTCCGTTTGGCGGCGGGGTCAACCTTTCCAAGAAAATCGTCAACAAGACCGAACGGCAGCGGCTGGCACGCCTGCTGAACTCAATCAAGCCCCACAATTTCGGCATCATTGTGCGTACGGTAGCACAAGACAAGGAAGTGGCCGAACTGGACCGGGATTTGCAAAACCTGCTGGAAAAGTGGGAGACCGGTATGCAACTGCTGCGCGATGCCCGCCCGCGCGACAAGATTATCGGTGAGATGAACCGTGCCTCGTCCATGATGCGCGATATGCTCAACGAAAGTTTTGACAGCATTACTGTTGACAGCAAGGATTCGTTTGAGGAAATCCGGTCTTACATCCAGACCATTGCCCCTGAAAAGGAAAAGATTGTCAAGCTTTATGTCGGCAAGAGCAAGATTTTTGAGCAGTTCGGCATTGAAAAGCAGCTCAAATCCATTTTCGGGCGTTCGGTGAGCCTGCCCGGCGGCGGCTACCTGATTGTAGAGCATACCGAGGCCATGCACGTGATTGACGTGAACAGCGGCAGCCGCTCAAACACCGAAGCCAACCAGGAGGCAACCGCCGTGAACACCAACTTGGAGGCGGCCCGCGAAGTTGCCCGCCAACTGCGGGTACGTGACATGGGCGGCATCATTTCCATTGACTTCATTGACATGAAAAAGGCGGAGAACAAACGCCTGCTGTATGACAAGATGCGCGAGGAAATGAAAACCGAGCGTTCCAAGTTTACGGTTCTGCCACTGAGCAAGTTTGGCGTGATGCAGATTACGCGCCAGCGGGTGCGGCCCGAACTGCACATTGCCACCGGCGAAACCTGCCCCACGTGCAACGGCACGGGCAAAGTGGGCCCGACAATACTGCTGAGCGACCAGATAGAAACGCACTTGGAATACGTACTGACGCGCCAAAACGAGAAAGGCATCACCCTGACCGTACACCCGTACCTGCAAGGGTATTTCACCGCCGGTTTCCCTTCCGTGCGGATGAAATGGTTTTTCAAATACAAGACTTGGGTGAAGGTGGTCAAGGATTCATCTTTGGGCGTGATTGACTACAAATTCACGAACCAACAGGACGAGGAAATAGAGATGGGAGGCCAGAAAAAACACGAGGTACGCGAAATAGAACCCGAGGCTGAAGCCGAAGAGGAAACCGAATGACCATCCACGTACCCGCCAAAATTTATGCAAACACAAAACCCGCGATGTTTCGCGGGTTTTGTGTTTGGCGGCGGCATCCTTTTCAAAATAGTATGTTTTGAAACATCGAAACCCGGCTTGATGGCTTGCGTGAGGGTTTAAAACTTCACGCCCATATCCAAGGACAACAGGCTGTTGCGTACTTTCAGGCTGTTGCTGATGCGGTTGCCGAAATCGTCGGTTGCGCCTCCCAAGGCGTTGGTCAGGCCGCGGTTATAGCTCAGCCCGAAAAACAGGGCGGTGTTGGTTCCCATGACCAGTTCGCCGCCCGCACCGAGCAGCAAACCGAAATCGCCCGGCTTGAACGCCTTCTTATCGTCGGCCTGCGAACGCTCATACAGCCAGTTGTTGGTCTTGTCCTTTGGCTTCTCGGCTATCTTCACGTCAATCGTGCCGCCCACCAGAAAGTAAATCCGCAGGTCGGTGGCCACTTCGTTGGTGTAGAACTTGAACGCCACCGGAACCTGCAAGTACTGGATGTTGTAGAGGCTGGTCACGTCTCTGGTTTGGGCTCCGTTGGCAATGCGGCCCGTAATGGCGGTTCGCTTGAGGGTGTACCAGAATCCGGTGTGGAACGCGTAGTTATCGGCGAAAAAGAAATCGGCGATGGGGCCTGCGGTGAACCGCACGCTTGCGCCATTGGGCGAAACATTGTCGTAAGCGCCTTCGGTCACGGTTGAGTTGAAGTCAATAGTGGGCGAAAATTTGAAACCCAGTTTGACTTGGGCAAAAGCCGGAGCTGCCACTGAGAATGCAAAAACAAGCACTGCGATTTTTTTCATAGTTTTGTACGGTTTTACTCTTGGGTCTTGCCGCCCAACGCGGCTTTGTCAATGTTCGGTCTGCGGTTTTGTTTTCCAATTGGCAAAGGCCGTGCAACGAAAGCAGGTTTGGGGTTTAGAAATGATACTATTTTCGGTTTCCATCCAGAAACGGACAGGAACCGCACCGCAATTTTAAACAATAAAGTCCGCAAAGCCGCAAAATTTTGTCTCCTTCCAAACGTCTTCCCTTCCAGATGAAAGTAAGAAAAGCATTGAAAAACAAGCAGCCAAGCGGTTTTTGGGCGTTTGTGCTGGCGGCCGCACTGGCCGCCTGCACACCGGAAGGCGAAACAAACAACTATGCCAGCGGAATCAAGCTTGATGTGCCGCACATCCGCGTTGAACGGGTGGATTCACAGATGATGCGCCTGCAGACCACGCCCGAAATCATGGCGTTCCTGAAGGCAAACCCGTCGCTGAAAAACACTTTTTTCCAACCCGAACCCGAAATGCCCGATTCGGTGCTGGCAAGCCGGATGTTGCAGACGCTTACGAATCCGGCATACCGAAAGTTTTACGGCGAAGTGCAGCAAACCTTCGGAAACATGGATGATGTGGAGAAACAACTGGAAACGGCTTTCAGAAACACCAAGTATTTCTATCCCGGTTTTAAGGTTCCCAAAATCCAGGCGGTGGTGTCGGGTCTCGGCTTTTTGTCGCGCGAGGGGGCGGCATTGTCGGTTTCCGACAGTCTGATTGTGATAAGCCTGGATTTTTACGTCGGTGCCAAAGGCTCTTTTGTGCCGAATGTGCCCGCCTTCCTGCTGAAAAAATACACCAAGCCCGCTTTGGTTCCGTCCATTGTGGGCGTGATGGCCGAAAAACACATTGCCCAAAACCCAGCCGACAAATCCATGCTGAACGAAATGATTGTGGCGGCCAAAAAGCTGGAATTCACGCGGCAAATCATGCCCAGCGTACCCGATAGCCTGATCAGTTTTTACAGCGAGGCGCAACAAAAGGACAGCGAACAAAACAAGGATGTCATTTGGGCGCATTTTGTGAAGGAAAAACTATTGTACGAAACAAACCATTTTATAAAGGTTAAATACATCGGCGAACGGCCGTTTACAGCGGAAATCGGGCAGAAATGTCCGGGAGCCATCGGGCGTTGGCTGGGCTGGCAAATCGTGAGGAAATACTTGGACGAGAACCCGGACGTGACGCTACCCCAACTGATGCGCAACCCCGATGCGCAGGATGTTTTCATAAAATCGAAATACAAGGGAAATTAAACCGGTTGGCGAGGTGAGGTAAAATAGTATCTTTCAAAAAGCCCAAACCCACCCATGATTCTCATTACTTCACATTCTTCATTTTACATTTCACATCGGATACATGGCACGCGGAGCTAAGGCGGAACTGACAGAGGAAGACAAAAAACGCAAACTGGACAAGCAGGGAATCGGCGAGATCATGCGCATTTTCGCGTTTGTGCGGCCCTACCGGAAATATTTCATCATCGGCATGGTTTGTCTGGTGCTGTCGTCGCTGGCAACGCTGGCCTTTCCGTATCTGGCGGGCAAGCTCGTGGATGCGGCCAAAGGCAACGCCGCCGGTTTTACCATCAACCAAGTCGGGGCGGCGTTGATGGCGATTTTGTTCATCAACGCCATTTTCTCGTTCCTGCGCATATTCACGTTCACGCGGGTGAGCGAAAACGCCCTGCGCGACATCCGGGTGGCGGTTTATTCCAAACTCATCACGCTGCCGGTTCCGTTTTTCGAAGAGCGGCGCGTGGGCGAACTTACCAGCCGCATCACCTCCGATGTGCAGCAACTGCAAGACGTGCTTTCGTTTACGCTGGCCGAATTCATCCGGCAGGTAATCACATTGGTGGCGGGTGTGGCGTTGATGCTGTTTTTATATTCCAAGCTCACGTTGTTCATGCTGGCTACCTTTCCGCTGCTGGTCATCGGGGCCATTGTGTTCGGGCGTTACATCCGCAAACTGTCCAAGAAAACGCAGGATTCGTTGGCGGCGGCCAACACGGTGGTCGTCGAGACGCTGCAATCGGTGAATACCGTGAAAGCCTTTACCAACGAGCCGTTTGAGATTTCGCGTTACTCAACTTCGCTGCAACAAGTGGTATTAAATGCCCTGCAAGCGGCAAAATACCGTGGCCTTTTTGCTTCGTTTATCATTTTCGTGCTGTTTGGCGGCATTGTGGGCATTATTTGGTTTGCCTCCACGCTGCTGGCTACCAAGTCAATCACCGAAGGCGAACTGATCGGCTTTATCGTCTATACGGCTTTCATCGGCGGCTCGGTGGCGGGCCTGGGCGACTTGTATTCGCAATTGCAGCGCACCATCGGCGCATCGGAGCGGATCCGGGAAATACTGTCGGAAGAAAGCGAACACACCGCAAACCCCGAAAAACAGCCGCTGAAACACGTAGGCGACATCCATTTTGAAAACGTGCGTTTCAGCTACCCGACGCGCCCCGATGTGGAAGTGCTCAAAGACATATCGCTGCGGATTGAAAGCGGCCAGAAAATTGCGCTGGTCGGCCATAGCGGAGCCGGAAAATCCACGATTACAACGTTGCTGCTGCATTATTACCGTCCGCAATCGGGCACAATCAGCATCAGCGGCATTGATATTGAAGCGATTGACTTGCGCGAACTGCGCAAAAATATCGGCATTGTGCCGCAGGAGGTGATGCTGTTTGGCGGCACAATCGAGGAAAACATTGCCTATGGCCGACCCAATGCCAAGCCCGCCGAAATCCGCGAGGCCGCCCGCCAAGCCAATGCCTTGGAATTCATTGAGCGGTTTCCCGAAGGCTTGCAAACAATTGTGGGCGAACGCGGCGTAAAGCTGTCGGGCGGGCAACGCCAACGTATTGCCATTGCCCGCGCCATTCTGAAAGATCCCAGAATCCTGATTCTTGACGAAGCCACCAGTTCGCTGGATGCCGAAAGCGAAAAACTAGTGCAGGACGCGCTGGACGAACTGATGAAAAACCGCACCACAATCATCATCGCGCACCGCTTGGCCACCATCCGCAAGGTGGATTTCATCTACGTAATCAGCGACGGGCGGATTCAGGAAACGGGCACGCACGAAGAACTGTCGGTTGCCGAAGACGGCATTTACAGCAATCTGCTGCGGTTGCAGTTTGAATTGGATTAAACTCTGGCTGGTGCGGCGGGGCTGTAAAGCAGGGCCTGCGGGACAGGGCTTCGTCTTCACAGGGCCTCACCCTGTGTTATCAGATTTCGCCCTTTCAGGGCTTTTTTGGCGGGGGTTTGGGCTTTTGAAAAGATACTATTTTTGATTTCTAATAAAACAGACTGGCGCGAGGTTCTTACCTCGCTGCCCGCCATGTTCCGAGATTCCCTGCCTGTCCGGCAGGCAGGCTATCTCGGCGGT
>JANPIL010000430.1:0-1953 GCA_031424975.1 Sphingobacteriales bacterium | reverse complement strand
TATTCCTTTTTGCGTTGGCGTTGGCCTTTTTTGGTGCCGGGGCAGCCGCAATCCTTGCTTTTGCCGTGCTGGTCGGAGCCTTTGAGGAAACCGAACGGATCGGAGGCCGACGATTGGCGTGCCGAGGCCATGGCCGCCGTCCGTGAGTTGTCAAGCGTGTGCGCGCCTCCGGCAGACGGCTTTTTCTTGGATGGCTGTGCCGTGGCCAAGCCCAGGGCCAGCAATGCGGACAAAACCATGACGGTGTAACTGTTGGCTTTCATAGTCAAAATAGTATGTTTTGAAAAGGCGAAACCCGGCTTGCCAACGGGAGGCGATGCCGCCGGAACGAACGCCAATGATACGCACGAAGGAACAATAGTAACGCAAACATCCCGGATTCCACAACGAAATACGTGTAAGATATTTTATTACAGAAAAGAATAATTATTTTTAGCCGGACAAAAACGGAATTTTGTTTGGAAAACCTATCCCCGTGGAAAACAATTCAATGTTTCGCAAGAAAAACGTCGGCCAGATCATGGCCGATCTGGACACGCGTGAAAAACAGCAGGGCGGCCTGCACCGGGTGCTGAAAATCAAGGACTTGACCTCGTTCGGTATTGCGGCCATCATTGGTGCGGGCATTTTCAGCACCATCGGCAATGCCAGCTACAACGGCGGGCCAGCCATTGCGCTGCTGTTCGTGTTCATTGCCATTGCCTGCACGTTCACGGGCTTGTGCTACGCCCAGTTTGCGGCCACCGTACCCGTAAGCGGCAGTGCCTACACCTACGCGTATGTATCTTTTGGTGAGGTGGTTGCGTGGATTATCGGCTGGGCGTTGATTCTTGAATACGCGGTTTCCAACATGGTGGTTGCCATTGGCTGGTCGGGTTATTTCACCGAAATGCTGTCGCGGTTCGGTGTGCATTTTCCCGAATATCTGGCCACCGATTACGTCACCGCCCACCGTGCGTACCTGGAACACCAAGCGGCGGCCCAAAGCAATGCCGTGGCGCAGTTGGCCCCCGAAATCCTGAAACAAAGCGAGGCTTTCGAGACCGCCCCGATGCTGGGCGGGTTAAGAATCCTGATGAATATCCCGGCATTTTTAGTTACGGCCTTGATTACGGCGTTGGTGTACATTGGCATCAAGGAATCGCGCAATGCGAGCAACGGACTGGTGATTTTCAAAGTCATCGTGATTTTGGTGGTGATTGTGACGGGGGCGTTTTTCATCAATACCGACAATTGGAACCCGTTTGCGCCCAACGGCGTGGGGGGCGTGCTGCTGGGCGTATCGTCGGTGTTTTTCGCATTTGTCGGCTTCGATTCCATCTCCACCACCGCCGAGGAATGCGAGAATCCGCAGCGCGATATGCCCCGCGCCATGATTTACGCTTTGGTGATATGCACGGTGCTGTACGTGCTCATTGCGCTGGTGCTCACGGGCATGGTGCATTACAAGGATTTGCGCGTGGACGACCCGCTGGCGTATGTATTCGGCAATCTGGCCCTGAAAGCCGACGGCCCGGTCAAGACATTTCTCAACACGATGGGCAGCATCATTGCCGTTAGTGCGGTGGTAGCCATGACCAGTGCGTTGCTGGCCTACCAAGTGGGGCAGCCGCGCATCTGGATGACCATGAGCCGCGACGGACTGATCTGGAAGCGATTCTCGAAAATCCATCCGCGCCACAAAACACCAAGCTTTGCTACCCTGGTCACCGGGCTGCTGGTTGGCATC
Organism: Sphingobacteriales bacterium; assembly: GCA_031424975.1. GTDB lineage: Bacteria > Bacteroidota > Bacteroidia > Cytophagales > 172606-1 > Xanthocytophaga. The sequence goes on along the minus strand of JANPIL010000430.1, from coordinate 224 downwards.
CCGTCGCTGTTCCTGAATATGCAGTTCGTCACCGACCTTACCAGCGTGGGCACGCTGTTCGCGTTCATTGTGGTGTGCGGCGGTATTTTGTACTTGGATACGCACCAACTGAGCAAAGATGCCCGTTTCAAAGTGCCTTACGTCAATGGCAAGTACTTGGTGGGCATCGGCTTGGCGGTGGCCTTGGCTGTTACGTTCATCTACATCGGCTTCATCGAAACCCT
>JANPIL010000429.1:0-6924 GCA_031424975.1 Sphingobacteriales bacterium | reverse complement strand
TGCTTTACTGACCGAACCCTGATTGGGTTTGCCGTTTTTGTTGGGTTTGTTGTTTTTAAAATATACTATTTTTCCTTCCCACACTTCTTTAAATTCCATGACCCGATCCGTTGAATACATACCCGGCAAAAAACCTTGGCGGGGTTTCACCTTTTTACTGCTGGCCGTTGGCTGCCTGCTCACGGCCTGCCAAGACGATGCGCGGTTTGCCGGGTTCGACTCCAAAACGTGGAAAAACGACAAGTCAGGCTGCAAAGGCGAGCGGCAAGCCATGCAACCCGACTTTGAAAAGATCAGGCTGGCACTCAAGGGTCTGAGCCAGATGGAGGTTGTGGCCGTGCTGGGCAGTCCCGACCTGCAACGCCTCGACGAGCGGCAGACCAAATCGTATTTGTATTTCCTTGAACCCGGCAACACCTGCGCGAAACCTAAACCCGATGCCCGCGTGGTGGTGGTGCGTTTCAGCGCGGTAGACAATGCCTTTGAGATCACCTACGAGCAGGGAACGCCACTTTGAAAAGTTCCGAATTCGGAATTTTGAATTCCGAAATGCGGAGCTGGGTGCAAAAACCGGAAAGCCGCCGTACTTTTGTGCGCCGGGAAGTTTGGCGGCAACGGCGAAAATAGTATCCCCGCTAAAGACGGGGCTTTCAGCTTTCAAAAAGGCTAAACCCGGCTTTCTCCCGGCAAGGCTACCATTTCATTTCGCAAAGTCAGAATATGAAAAAACGGTTTTTAACCTTTGCAATTGTTGTTTCATCTTTTAATCTGCCTTCATTCGGACAAAAGAATGATAGCTTGTTTTCGAGATTACAAGCTATTTCGAATAGAGGCACTGACTTTTTTAATGTTGACGGAATTGAAATAACAAGTCAGAGTGTAGCTTCGGAATTTTCCAAGAAAACCATTCTGAAGAAATTAAAGAAATATCCAATCAAAGAAGATGACCTCAATGGAACTGACAGTTCACTACAAAGTCAGAATTACTATATTTCAAAATCAGAGGAGATTTCTCCAGGCACAGTTATACGGACTTCCTATTATTTTATTAAAAACAAAAGCAAAGGTATAACTGCAATAACATTTGCCACGGTAAACAAGATCAACAGGGATTTTGAAAGGGAATTCATAACCCTTGTTACCAATAATCGGATTCCAAAATCAGTTTACACACCTTTGGCAATAGACAGCATCAATTTTGCAGGGAGAAAGATTGCGTTAGGAAAAAGCTGTAATTGGATGGGTGTAAACAATGTTCAATGTCCTTACTATGGACAAATTAATTGGAGTGTCCATAAAACATTAGGCGATGCTTCTCAAAGTATGACTAATCAATACAATATCATCAAAGTTAAAAAAGGCGGTAAAATAGTTTCGGAAGATTTTATTGATGTGTTTTTTGAAGGGACAAATGTTAAAGCAAAAAAAGTCATCTATGATTTCAAAGGGGTAACGTCTCTATTGGCGGGCATGAGCGGCGGCAAAACCTTGACAGTATATTTTGTTTCTTCACCAGCAAAACACAATTTCGTTAGTTGTGTAATGAGTTTTTGGAATAATGACAACATCAACCCAAGCGGGCTGCCGCCTTTATTAGAGCAAGTAATGCAATTCAGGAAATAATCACTTTTTATATACATATTGAATCCCTGTCCGACATACACGGTACAACACACCCAACCCATGAGCAAGAAAAAACCCCTGATACTGGTCTCCAACGATGACGGCATCACTTCGCGCGGCATCCGGGCGTTGGTCGAGACAATGATGCAAATCGGCGAAGTGGTGGTGGTGGCCCCCAACAGTCCGCAGTCGGGCATGGGCCACGCCATCACCATCGGCGACACGCTGCGGCTGGACCGCTCCACGGTTTTCGAGGCCGAGGGCATCGAGGCTTACGAGTGTTCAGGCACACCCGCCGACTGCGTGAAACTGGCCAAACACCACGTACTCAAAGACCGCCGCCCCGATTTGGTGGTCAGCGGCATCAACCACGGCAGCAACTCATCCATCAGCGTGCTGTATTCGGGCACCATGTCGGCGGCCATCGAGGCGGCGATTGAGGGCTTGCCCGCCATCGGCTTTTCGCTGGGCGATTATTCGCTCTCCGCCGATTTCTCGCACGCCCTGGATCACGTCAAGCAAATCACGCTCAAAGCCTTGCAGACCGGCATTCCCGAGGGCATCGCCCTGAATGTGAACCTGCCGGGCAGGGCGCAGGCTCCCATCCGGGGCGTTAAAATATGCCGCCAGGCCCGCGCCAAATACACCGAGGCATTTGAGAAACGCAAAGATCCGCACGGGCGGGATTATTTCTGGATGGACGGCTCGTTTGTGGACTTGGACAAGGGCGAGGACACCGACATCTGGGCGTTGGCAAACGGCTACGTTTCCATTGTACCGTGCGGTTTCGACCTCACGGCCCACCACGCCCTGCCCGCCCTGAACCAGTGGGAAATGGACTGAAGCAGAATTAAAGCCCGAAACTTGCTTTTCCGGGCTTGTTTCAGAACCTTTGCCCGGTATTTACGTATGCTATACCCGAACGGGCAAAAATCGCGCTGTAACCATTCTATTTAAGGTTTGCCAGACGGCGGTTTGCACGGCGCGGCCATCCCTAACGAATTGAACCGGCGCGAGTTACCCAACCGGAAGCCCCTGTTGGCGGCCGCAACAAAAAAGCACGATTTGCGTATCATTCACCAACCAATCACACCGAACAACATGAACGACATGAGCGAACAAACGCCCGAAAGACCGTCTGAAAAATCCGGCAGCAGGAAAATATTGCTTACCGCCCTGATTGCCATTCTGGTTGCCCTGAACGGGGTCTTGTTTTACCTGAACATGAAGGAACGCGACAAAAACGCCTCACTGACCAGCGTAAACCAGCAGGTGGAGGCCGAAAAGGACGCTACTTTCGCCAAGCTCGACTCGCTGGAGCAGGAATACGACAAGCGCATTGCCGAAGTGCAGAAACTGGGCGGCGACGTGGAATCGCTCCAGAAAGTGAAAGAGCAGCTTGAACGCGACAAAGTAACCCTGCGCGGAGCCACCGCTTCCGAACGAAAGAAGTACCTGACGCAGATAAAAAAGTACGAGGAAATGCTGGTGGCCAAGGATGAGGAAATCGTGGTGCTGAAAGCGCAGAATGAAACGCTGTACGGCGAAAACAACGAACTGAAAACCAAAACCGTGCGCCTGAGCGACTCCATCGGCACGATTGATGCCCAGCGGCGCGACCTGTCGGAGAAAGTGCGGGTGGGCGGCGCACTGAAAGCCGAGAACCTGACCATCAACGTACTGAACGAAAAAGGCAAGGAACGCGACGGCGGCGAATACAAGGCCAAACGCATTGACCGCATCAAGGTGATGTTTGACGTGGCCGAAAACAAAATCTCCGAATCGGGCACGCACACCGTCTATATGCGCCTGGTGGAACCCGACGGCGCGGCCGTGTTCGACATGGCCACCGGCGGCGGCACATTCACCTACGAGGGCAAGGAGGCTTTCTACACCGCCAAGCAAGACCTGCTCTACGACAAGAGCCGCCAGAAAGTAAGTTTCGTGTTTTCCAAAGGCACGCCCTACAAGTCGGGCAAGCACATCGTTGAACTGTACGCCGACGGCTTCGAGATCGGCCAAGGCTCGTTTGTGGTGAAATAAAATAGTATCCCCGCTAAAGACGGGGCTTTCAGCTTTCAAAAACGCCAAACCCGTTTTTTCAAACCTTCACGGTTCCGTAATGGAACCGTGAAGGTTTATTTTTTGCCGAATACTTGGTTCGGGTTCGGCAAATCCTTACTTTTGCGCCTCAATTTTCAATTATCTCATACCAATTCAATTTCATTCCTTATGATGAATAATTATGAGACCGTATTCATCCTCACTCCCGTTTTGTCTGATGTTCAGGCAAAGGATACGATCGAAAAGTTCAGGAAAGTGCTCCAAGAAACCATTGGGGCGGAAATAATCCACGAGGAAGACTGGGGGCTGCGCAAGCTGGCCTACCCGATCCGGCACAAGAGCAACGGATTCTACTACTTGGTGGAATACAAGGCTGACCCGGCCAAAATCAGCACGCTGGAAATCGAGTTCCGGCGCGATGACAAGATCATCCGTTTTCTGACCACTGTGCTCGACAAGTACGCGGTTGACTACAACGACCGGCGCAGCAAAGGGCTGATCGGAAGGAAAAAGAACCAGGATGCCGCGCAGGAAACACCTGCCGCCGAAAAGAAAGAAACCGCTGAAAGGAGAAACTAAGCCATGACACTGCAAAACGAGCCCCTGCACAAGACCGATACCCGCAAGAAATACTGCCGGTTCAAGAAAAACGGCATCAAGTATATTGACTACAAGGATGCGAACTTCCTGTTGAAATTCGTCAACGAGCAGGGCAAGCTCCTGCCGCGCCGCCTGACCGGAACCAGCCTGAAATACCAGCGCAAGGTGACCCAAGCCGTGAAACGTGCCCGACACCTGGCCCTGATGCCTTACGTGGCCGACGGCTTGAAATGAAAAGCCGAGCCAACAGGTGCGTGGCGGTTTTTTCCGGCTGCCGCACCCGTTGGTTCGCGACTGATTACTCATGACAGACAACTCATAAAGACACCCATAAAGACACCCATAAAGACATGGTTGAGATAATTTTAAAGGAAGACATTGCCGGATTGGGCTACAAGAACGACATCGTGGAGGTGCGTCCCGGCTATGCCCGCAACTTCCTGATACCCAAAGGCTACGCGGTCACCGCCACCGAATCGGCCAAGAAAGTCCAGACCGAGAACATCCGTCAGGCGGCGCACAAGGCCGAAAAAATCCGTACCGCAGCCGAGCAGTTGGCCGCCAGCATTGGCGACATGACGCTGGCAATAGCGGCGAAGCTGGGCGAAACCGGCAAGATTTTCGGCAAGGTCACCACCACCCAGATTTCCGATGCGCTGCGTGCCAAAGGATTTGAAGTGGACCGCAAGAAAATAGCGTTGGACAGCGAAGTAAAATCCGCTGGCGACTACACGGCCACGCTGGACTTGCACAAGGAAGTGAAGCACAAGGTAAAATTCACGGTAGCCGGGGAATAAATGTCCGGCCGCATCAAAGATTCGAGAGCGTTTCCTGACGGAAACGCTCTTTTCGTTTTGGCAAGGTTTTCCAGTTTGCAAAGCCCACTGCCGCCCGCCATTCTGCCAAGCGGCAAAACCCCGTTTGCCCAGACCAAAAACAGCCTTCCATGAATTTACGCACGCCCGTTGCCATTGAACCCGCCGGTTTCCGGTTGGGTTTGCAGTCCGTGGTGCTGACGGCGGGGTCGTGTTTTGCGGAAGTGATGGGCGGGCAACTGCAAGCCAACAAATTTCCGGTGCTTTCCAATCCGTTCGGCACCATTTTCAATCCGGTTTCGCTGGCATTGCTGCTGCGCACGGCACTGAAACATGGCACATTGCCCGAAAACCGGCTGGTTGAGACGGATGGGCAGTGGTTCCATCACGATATGCATTCGCGTTTCACGGCCGGTACGCGGGAGGCGTTGCTGGCGGAAACCGGGCAGACAATGCACCGCGTCTCAAGTTTCCTGCCGCAAACCGGCTGCCTGATCCTGACGCTGGGCACGGCCTGGGTGTACCGGTTGCGTGCCGACGGGGAGGTGGTGGCCAACTGCCACAAGGTTCCCGCCTCCCGGTTCAACAGGGAACTCCTGACAGTGGAGCAGGTTTCGGATTCCCTGGAGATACTATTCCGCGAGTTGATACAGGCCAATCCGACTTTGCGCATCGTGCTGACCGTCAGCCCGGTGCGGCACCTGAAAGACACGCTGCCCATGAACAGCCTGAGCAAGGCGGTGCTGCGCGTGGCCTGCCACGGCTTGTCCGAACGGTTCGAGCCGGTGAGTTATTTCCCGGCCTACGAAATCATGACCGACGACCTGCGCGACTACCGGTTCTACAAAAGCGACATGATCCACCCGTCCGAAACGGCGGAGCAATACATCTGGGAGTTGTTTGCCGAATCGCACATGGATGCGGACGCGCGGCGGTTCATGGAAGAGTGGGCGGGCATACGGCGGGCGTTGGCGCACCGCCCCCTGCAACTGCAATCGGCGGGCCACCAGCGTTTTTTGCGGGAACTGGAACGGCGGCTGGCGGGCTTCCAAGGTCGGGTTGACGTGTCGCCGGAGCTGGCTTGGGTACGTGACCAACTACCGGGCTGACCGGCCAGCGGGCACACGTGGGGTTTGGCCTCTTTTTTTCATACTATTTTGCCGGACAGTGGCTTTGCCGCATGGGACTTACGTGCCGGAAAGCTATCTTCGGGACTTGGAACACGGGGCTATAGCCGCTGCCGCCCGCAAAAACGCCCTTGCGTGCCACCGGCACCGTACTGATTCATAAGATTCCTTACGCGCGTTTACATTTTGCCCAAAGAAAGTATTCATGAGGTACGCTTTCGGGCATTCCTCCGTTATCAGACCATGAAAACAACATCCTTTCCGCTCAAAAAGACGATTGCCGTGTGCTGCGGCCTCATTTTCCTGGCTGGCTTCCCGCTATCGGCCCAAACGGGCAGGGGAGGCATCCTGAAAAACCGCAACCAATTTGGCAATGAACTCGACCGCTCGCTGAAGATAACCATTGGCGGGGGCGGCGTATCGTACCTGGGCGATTTGAAAGAGCAGGTGACCAAAGACATCAACCTGATGTTCAGCGGCGGGCTGCTTTACAAATTCGCGCCGCACGTGAGCCTGAAAAGCGAATTCAGCTTCTACAAGTTGTCGGGCAGTGATGCGGGCACCAAAAACGCCTTCCGCAACCTTTCCTTTGCGTCGCAGAATTTCGAGGCCTACGCCGGACTCATGTACGAGATGTTTGACGTGGAAAACCCGAGCCGGGGGCGGGGCCTGATTGTGAACCCCTACGTTTTTGC
>JANPIL010000428.1:0-27326 GCA_031424975.1 Sphingobacteriales bacterium | reverse complement strand
ACGCCGCCGGCCTGTGGATGGCGAAATGGATACGGCTTGTGCCGCCGCCTGCTCGAAAGGTGCAATTCTGTTCGGAGACATGAACAATCCTGAGAGCCGTATTACTGGCCAAATCAAAAATGAGGCTGAGGGACGGAATTTCAGTGTGCTTGAGGAGATTAATACTCGCCCGCAGGTTTCGTACCTGACTAAAATCAGGAATAAAGCATGATAGAGGCAGGTTTTGCCATTGAAAAAGATACTATTTTTGCGAACCTACAGTTCGGAATCCTAACTGCGGACTGAAACCCGAATCCGTATTTTGAAATAGTATCCTTTGGAAAAGGCAAACCCAGTCAGGAATAATTTAAAGAAAAACAGCATCTCATAAACAGATAACCTATGAGTCACGTCACTTCATCTTTGAGACCGCCACAGATAACCGTCGGCAAAACCTACGGCGATGTCACTGAAGACATTGCGCGCCAGGTAGAAGGCAAGCCGACCAAATTATGGAGCGTGGCTTTCCTGTTATCGTTCATCACGCTGTCCATCGGCGCGTATGGCCTGTACCGCGTGTTTTGGTATGGCATTGGTGAATGGGGCCTGAATAAAACCGTTGGCTGGGCATGGGACATCACCAACTTCGTGTGGTGGGTAGGCATTGGCCACGCCGGAACGCTGATATCGGCGGTGTTGCTGCTGTTCCGCCAAAAATGGAGAACTTCCATCAACCGTGCGGCGGAAGCCATGACCATTTTCGCCGTCATCTGCGCGGGCAGTTTCATCCTGATGCACATGGGCCGCACTTGGATGGCACATTGGGCTTTGCCGCTGCCAAATACCTACGGGCCATTGTGGGTCAATTTTAACTCCCCTCTGGTATGGGACGTGTTTGCTATTAGCACATATCTGACCGTTTCGGTGGTTTTCTGGTACATCGGCCTGATTCCTGATCTGGCAACTATCCGAGACCGCGCCAAGAATAAAGTATCCAAAATCGCTTACGGAATGCTTTCGCTTGGCTGGAATGGCGGCACCAAAACCTGGCAGCACTATGAAACCGTGAGTTTGGTATTGGCCGGGCTTTCGACACCGCTGGTACTTTCCGTACACACCATTGTGAGTTTTGACTTTGCCACTTCGGTCATTCCCGGTTGGCACACCACCATTTTTCCCCCGTATTTTGTTGCTGGAGCCATTTTTTCCGGTTTTGCGATGGTATTGACGCTGATGCTGGTTACCCGTGAAGTCTTCAACCTGAAAGACTACATCACAATCAACCACGTTGAATCCATGAATAAGATTATCATCGTGACCGGTTCCATTGTGGGTGTGGCTTACATTACCGAGTTTTTTATCGCTTGGTACTCGGGCGTGGAATACGAAAGGTACGCGTTCATCAACCGGATGTTCGGGCCTTATTGGTGGGCATATTGGTCTATGATGAGTTGTAACGTGATTTCGCCGCAATTGCTTTGGATTAAGAAAATCCGCACCAGTGTTGTGGCCACGTTCATCCTGTCAATCATTGTAAACATCGGGATGTGGTTTGAGCGGTTTGTGATTATCGTGACCTCGCTGCACCGCGACTATCTGCCTTCAAGCTGGGCCATGTTCTCGCCAACGTATGTAGATGTGCTATGCTACGTTTATTCGTTCGGGTTTTTCTTCGTGTGCTTCTTTTTGTTCGCCAAATTCCTGCCCGTAATCAACATGGCTGAAGTAAAGGCAGTGCTGAAATCATCGTCTGAGATAGTGCCAGAACCCAAAAGGTCTGCTTCCGTCCAACCTGACTTTCAGGCACGCCCGGCCTTCAACAAGGATATGGATTGATGAAAATAGTATCTTTAGAAAGCATGAAACCCTACTTTTGGATTTTCGGCAGGGGGGATGCCAAATCAAATTCGTTGTGCGAATCTTTACAATTTGAACCAGAATATGGAAGACAATCATAAACACCACGAAAGCAAATTCCTGGTGGGCGTTTTCGATGACGAGGACGTGCTCATGACCGGAGTGAAAAAAATCCGCAACAGCGGCGTGAAAATCCACGAGGTATATACGCCCTTCCCCATTCACGGGCTGGATGAGGTGCTTGGCTACGAGCGAAGTTATATGTCAAGGGCGGCTTTTATATTCGGGGTGATTGGTTTTACCTGCGTGGTATCGCTTATGGTTTGGACAATGGGTTTCGACTGGCCAATGATTGTGGGTGGCAAGGATTACGTGTCAGTGCCGGTGCTGGTACCGGTTGGGTTTGAAGGAACGGTACTGTTTGCGGCTTTGGGAATGGTGTTTACCTTCCTGACGGTGAGCAATTTATGGCCCGGAAAGAAGCCTTTCCTGTTCGACAGCCGCTGCACGGACGATAAATTCATCATGGCCGTGGACATGGACAAGAACAAACTGACCGCTGACGAAATCACCTCGATTATGAAAAACTACGGTGCCATTGAAGTCAGTACCCAAGTAGTGCAAGAAGGAGCCTTGGATTAAGCGGGGATGCTGCTTGACACAAGCGGGTTTGGGTTTTGTGAAACATACTATTTTTGCCAATTTCGATTTCATCAGACATGAGTCATCTCAAAAAAATAAGTTTTTTCAGCGTTGTCATAATTGCCATGTTTTTGTCTGCGTGTGGGGGAAACCATGATGATACGGGCACCGAATACGCGCCTAATATGTACCATGCCATTTCATACGAGCCATTCAGGCAGAACGCCGATTTTAAGAATCCGTACAATAAGCGCGGCGGCGGAAACAATCTTTGGTATCCGGTTAAGGGCACCGTGTCTCGCCGCAATTACCACACGTCTTTCAAAACCGACAGCACAACTACCACTACAGACCTGATGGTATATGACATACCAAAGGACAGCATCGGCATTGCCGAAAGGGAATTGACAAACCCGGTTCCGTTAAATGAGAAAAGCTTGGCGGAAGGCAAGGAACTCTATACCCGTTATTGCCTGCACTGCCACGGTGAAGGCGGCAAGGGTAATGGGTTGGTGGCGGAAGCGTACAAAGGTGTGCCCAGTTACTCGGCTAACGGTTACAAAGACATGAATGATGGCCACATATTTCACGTGATTACGCACGGAAAAGGCCGTATGTGGCCCCACGGTTCCCAAATGAATCCTGAAGAACGGTGGAAAATCGTACAGTACGTGCACGAACTGCAAAAGCAGTGATTACCGCGATGCCCATTCATGCAAAAGCCATAAAATTTTTATCACACGTTTACAAAACGGACAAATGACTGAGCACCAATCGGTTGAGTATAATTTGGATGAAAAATACGTTTTCAGTCCAAGCATTCGCAAAACTGCCATCATTGCGGTGGGTGTGGGTGTGTCGCTGGTATTGCTGGGTATTGTGCTGGCAATATTTGGCGGCGGGCACGAGGCACACGGTGGCGAGCATGCTGAACACGCCGGTCATGGTATTGTTTGGCTCAAGAGGCTGTTTGCCAACTTGTGGATTAACAATGTATATTTTACGGGAATTGCGGTCATCGGTGTTTTTTTCGTGGCACTGCAATACGTTTCTTGGGCAGGTTGGGCAACGGTAATCCTGCGTGTTCCGCAATCTTTTGGGTTTTTCCTGCCTATTGGCGGTGTAATGATGGTATTGCTCTTCTTGGTTGCCGGTCACGATTTGTTCCATTGGACCCACGAGGGATTGACCGACGAGGGAAGCCCCAATTTTGACGAGGTGATTGCCAAGAAAGCCGCATTCCTGAACGTTCCCTTCTTTTTGGCACGTATGGTGGCTTACTTGGTCATTTGGTTCTCGTTTTTTTGGTTTACCCGCCAGCGTTCACTCCGCGAGGATGAGGAAGGCGGACTGCACCAGCACGACCGCAACATAACATTGTCGGCGGTTTTCATCATTTTCTTTGCCGTTACCTCATCCATGGCGGCCTGGGACTGGTCCATGTCCGTTGACCCGCATTGGTTCAGCACCATGTACGGCTGGTACACGTTTGCCAGTTGGTTTGTGGCCGGCCTGTCCACAATCATGCTCGCCACCATTTACCTGAAAGAGCAAGGCTATTTGCCGATGGTCAACGAAAGCCACCTGCACGATTTGGCCAAACTCATGTTCGCATTCAGCATTTTCTGGACTTACGTCTGGTTCTCGCAATTCCTGTTGATTTATTATGCCAACATTCCCGAAGAAACCAGCCATTTCAACGAAATCTTTGAAGGGTTTGGCGGCATATACAAGCCGATGTTTTTCCTGAACATATTCATCAACTTCCTGTTTCCTTTTCTGGCATTGATGACAAGAGATTCCAAGAGGAAAGTAAGGATATTGAAGATAGTGGCGTGGACGCTGCTGGGCGGTCATTGGCTCGACTTTTACCTGAACATGACCCCTTTCATATTGGGTGCTGAAGGAGGCATCGGGTTCATGGAGCTGGGTGTGGTCGCGATTTATGCGGGCATATTCGTGCTGGTTATCGGCACGGCGATTTCCAAAGCCCCGCTCGTCCCAAAAAACCACCCGATGCTACAGGAAAGCCTGCATCACAACATTTGAGAAATATGGCAGATGCGCGGAACAATGGACTTCCATCTGCCGTTATAAATACAGAGAGGAAATAGTATATTTTTAAAAGGCAAAACCTGAATACAGGTTATAGTTCTATAAATTATAACAATAAAACACTAATATGGTAACGGCAATCATTATAGCAGGTTCAATTTTGGTGCTGGTCATTCTGGCAATGATCATCAGAGTTCAGTCGCTGATATCACTCACGAAGACTGAGGAAAAAGCAATCGGCTCGAGCAACGATAATAAAGTGAATGCCATCATGTTTCTGGTGTTCCTGATTGTAGGAACCATACTGGCAGTTTGGACATCGGTATCAGCCTCTGAGTATTTCCTGCCCGAGGCTTCCTCGGAACACGGCAAACGCACGGATAACCTGTTCTGGATTACAATGGGCGTGATTGGATGCGTGTTTTTCGCAACCCACGTATTGCTATTCTATTTTCCCTACAAATATCAATACCGCGAAGACCGCAAAGCCACCTTTTACCCGCACAATGATCGGCTGGAGTTGGTTTGGACGGTGATTCCCGGCATTGTGCTTACTGTATTGGTTGTTTCGGGCTGGTGGGTTTGGCGAGATATTACCAGTGAAGCCCCTGCCAACGCGACCGTTGTGGAGATTGTGGGCAAGCAGTTCAACTGGCTGGTGCGCTATCCTGGAGACAAGCAGGTGGCGATTGGTAAAAGTAAGCCGGAGTTAGGACGTTATGATTACCGGTTGATTGATGCGGTAAACGAAGTTGGCATTGACTTCACGGACGAGAGTTCATTTGATGATTTCATGTCTGGCGAGATACATGTGCCAAAGGGAGTACCGGTGCTATTGAAAATACACGCCCGTGATGTATTGCACAGCGTTTTCATGCCACACTTTCGGTTGAAAATGGATGCGGTTCCGGGTATGCAGACACAATTTTGGTTTGTGCCGGAGAAAACAACCGCTGAAATGCGGGAGCAACTGGAAAATCCAAAGTTCAATTACGAACTGGCTTGTACGGAAGTATGTGGAAAAGGCCATTTTTCCATGAAAATGACCATAGTTGTGGACGAACCCGAAGAATACAAACAATGGGTTGCCTCTAAAAAACCCTTTTTAGCTCAGAATCGTGACTACATGGCACAGGTTCCGGCCAACCTTAAGGAAAAAGCTTTGCGTGTGATTGGTCCTGATGAAAATTCGCCAACTACTGATTCTACAGCCGCTCCTTCAACAGCTTCGCTGCCAATAAATACGGGTGTGATTGCAAACAAGTGAATTTTGAAAAATAGTATCTTTTGAAAGGGTAAAACCCCAATTGAAACATTCTGACCCAGTAGCAAAAATAGTTTCTCTATCAGAAATATAAACCAAGCCGTATGACAACGTCACACCAAGAAACAACCGAAGCGGTGATCCTGGATCACTCTGTTGACCATGATCATGAGGAACATCATGAGCCTGGTTTTGTCAGGAAATACATTTTCAGTGAAGATCACAAGGTTATTGCCAAACAATTTCTCATAAGCGGACTAATATGGGCGTTTATTGGTGGCTTCTTGTCTGTTTTGTTTCGATTGCAACTCGGCTTCCCGGAAGCAAAATTCACTTGGCTCAAGCCATTACTGGGCGGTTGGATTGATGATTCGGGCAAACTGGATGCCAACTTTTATTTGGCATTGGTCACAATGCACGGAACCATCATGGTGTTTTTTGTGCTGACTGCTGGCCTGAGTGGAACGTTCAGTAACTTCCTTATTCCGCTGCAGGTAGGTGCGCGCGACATGGCTTCCGGGTTCATGAATATGCTTTCGTACTGGTTTTTCTTCGCTTCCAGCGTACTCATGTTCGCATCGCTGTTCCTGAGTACAGGTCCTGCGGGCGGTGGCTGGACGGTGTATCCGCCCCTGAATGCGTTGAAAGAGGTAAACCCGGGTTCTCAGATGGGTATGACGCTTTGGTTGCTCAGCATGGCTTTATTTATTGTTTCCAGTTTGCTGGGAAGCATCAATTACATTACCACAGTCATTAACCTGCGCACAAAAGGCATGACTTTTACCCGGTTGCCCCTGACAATCTGGGCGTTCTTCATCACGGCCATTATCGGCGTGTTGTCGTTTCCGGTATTGTTTTCGGCAGCGTTACTGTTGATTTTCGACCGTGAATTTGGCACCAGCTTTTTCTTGGACGATATATACATAGCTGGCCGTGCGTTGGACAATCAAGGTGGCAGCCCCGTTCTGTTCCAGCATTTATTTTGGTTTTTGGGTCACCCGGAGGTTTACATCGTAATCATGCCTGCTTTGGGCATCACCTCCGAGGTAATCGCCACCAATTCCCGCAAGCCGATTTTTGGCTACCGAGCCATGATTCTGTCACTGCTGGCAATCATGGTGCTATCGTTCATAGTTTGGGCGCACCATATGTTTGTCACGGGCATGAATCCTTTTCTGGGTTCCATATTCATGTTCCTTACCCTGATTATCGCCATTCCATCGGCGGTCAAGGCTTTCAATTACATAACCACGCTGTGGCGCGGCAATCTGGTGTTCACGCCAGCCATGCTGTTTTCCATCGGGTTGGTGTCCTTGTTCATCTCAGGTGGGTTGACGGGCATTGCTTTGGGCAATTCGGCGATTGACATACAACTGCACGATACTTATTTTGTGGTGGCTCACTTCCACTTGGTGATGGGCAGTGCCGCATTTTTCGGCATGATGGCTGGGGTGTACCACTGGTTCCCGAAAATGTTTGGTCGGATGATGAATGACAAACTTGGTCACATCCACTTTTGGATGACGTTCATTGGCGTGTATTTGGTGTTTTTCCCAATGCACTATATCGGTATTGCCGGATTCCCGCGCCGCTACTATTCGTTCACTAACTTTGACTTTTCCAAGTCATTTACTGACTTGAATATGTTCATCAGCGTTGCCGCGATAGTCACTTTTACGGCGCAAATGATTTTTGCCTGGAATTTCTTCTACAGTATGTTCCGTGGCCGGGTGGCACCGCAAAACCCTTGGCGGTCAAACACACTTGAGTGGACAACCCCCGTAAATCCGGGTCATGGAAACTGGGTGGGTGAGATACCGACCGTTTACCGTTGGCCTTACGATTACAGCAAGCCGGGAGCTAAGGAAGACTTTATCATGCAGCACATTCCATTCTCACAGACCCCTGAATCAAATTTGGCTTATGAGGAAGATGAGTTGGAATTGACCGGATCAACGGAGGAAAAACACAATACCGAAGTGCAGACCAAAGCAAACGGCGAACGGCAAGAAAGTTGATCAATATGAAAAGACAAACAAACAACAGTTACAATGCTTTCCAGAAATGGGGCATTGTAACTGTTTTTTTTGTGTACGTTCTTATTGCAGTTGGCGGAATCGTGCGCAGTACAGGAGCCGGCATGGGCTGCCCCGACTGGCCGAAATGCTTCGGAACTTGGATTCCCCCCACCAAGGTTTCACAGTTGCCAGTTGATTACCGGGAAACTTACGCGGAAAAACGCAAGCAGAAGAATGAGAGGATTGCCGGATACCTTGATCAATTGGGATTTGCAAGGTTAGGGCAGCATATCCACAACAATGCATCTGTGTATGTGGAGGAGGAATTCAATGCCACAAAAACCTGGATTGAATACCTGAACCGCCTACTTGGCGCATTGGTGGGGGTTTTCATCTTTGCAACGGTACTATTTTCGCTCAGGTATTGGAAAACCGACAGAACTGTGACCTTGTGCAGCATTTTTGCTTTCCTGTCAGTTGGTTTCCAAGCCTGGCTTGGCTCTGTGGTAGTTTCCACCAATCTTCTTCCCGGCGTGATAACCGTCCACATGATGGTGGCCATACTCATTGTGTTTCTGCTGATTTATGCGGTCATGAAATCTTTGAATAGTGCAAAAAATGAAACCGCAACCAAGAACAAACGCAGGATTAACTTTGTTTTATTATTAGTGATGGGTTTGTCAATCATCCAAATTGTTTTGGGAACCCAAGTCCGGCAGGCGATTGATTGGGTTTCTGATGTACTGCCGCTGGCACGCCACGAGTGGATTGGACAATTAGGCTGGGAGTTTTACGTGCACCGGTCGTTTTCCACGGTACTGTTGATTGCCAATGCGTATCTGTTATTTGAAACATACAAAAGTGTTCTCAAACAATCCGTGTTGCGGACGTGGGCAAACCTGCTTTTTGCGTTGATTGTGTTGGAAACAGCCGCCGGAGTATCAATGGCATATTTTAGTATTCCCGCATTTTTGCAACCCATTCACTTGTTGCTGGCTGTAATGGCGGTAGGTGTGCAGTTCATAATGTATTTATTGGTGAACCCGGCAAGGCAGGGAGGTTTGATGCCTGAAAAAGATACTATTTTCAAGGCGCAGAAGGTATGAGTGAAACCGGAAGCCAGCCCGAGAAACAGCCGGGAAACTTGCCTGGGGCGATTAATGTGAAGTTTGAGTTGTACGATAGTTTACTGAAAAAATACATGGTCGTTTCCGAAATAAGCGCAAATACGAGTCTGGCTGGCAAACTGAAAGCCATCTATGAACTCACCAAGTTTAGGTTGTCGGCTTTGGTAACGTTCTCGGCAGCCTTTGGGTATCTGCTCGCTTCTGACAAACCGCTTGATTGGGGCAGGTTCATTTTATTCCTGATTGCGGGTTTTTCTTTGACCGCCGCTGCAAACATTGTCAACCAAATAAAAGAAAAGGAACTTGACAAACTGATGCGGCGCACAGCCAACCGTCCGTTGCCAACCGGACGCATTACCGTGAATGAGGCTTGGCTCACCATGGTAGTGTTTTTGTCGCTGGCAATGGGAATCCTGCTGCTGGTTTTCAATTACAAGGCGGCCGCCATCGCATTGCTTTCCTTTGTGTTGTATGGCTTTGTTTACACGCCGCTCAAACGGGTTGGGCCTATTGCCGTATTTGTCGGGGCCATCCCGGGTGCGTTTCCGTCCATGATTGGGTGGGTGGCGGCGACCAATGATTTTGGTTGGGAGCCGGGAATTTTATTCGCAATCCAATTTTTTTGGCAGTTTCCCCATTTTTGGGCCATCGCGTGGGTCGCTGACGAAGACTACCGGCGTGCCGGGTTCAGGCTGCTGCCCGCCAAAGGAGAAAAGAATCTGGATACGGCGGTACAAATCATGATTTACACGTTATTCCTGTTGCCCCTGAGCTGGATACCGATGAAATTGGGCATGACCGGCATGAACTCGGCAATTGTGGCTATGGTTTGCGGGGTTTTATTCTTGGCGCAAACATTTCATCTGATGCGCAAACAAAACGACAAGGCGGCCCTGCAAATGATGTTCGGCTCATTCCTGTACCTGCCCATTGTCCAGATTGCATTCCTTTTAGACAAAGCTTAAGATTTAAGATCAACATGAAAACTGAAAATATGACCCGTAAAGTGGAAATGTCCGACTTCAAGCAATTCCCTGTGGAATCGGGCGAAACGCTGTCCATGCATCCCAAAAAGTTTGCGCTGTGGCTGTTTATCGTTAGCATCGTCATGATATTTGCCGCCATGAGCAGTGCCTACATTGTGCGCAAAGGCGACGGAAACTGGCTCGAATTCGATTTGCCGCCCGTATTGTGGACTTCATCGGTTGTGATACTTTTAAGCAGCGGCACCATCCAGTGGGCGCATTATTTGGCACGGAAGGATAACCTTGACACGCTGAAAATCGCGATGTTCATCACTTTTGTGTTGGGTGGCGCATTTCTGGTGCTGCAATGGATGGGCTGGCAGGATATGCAGCAGCGGCAAATCCTCCTTAATGGCAACCCGTCGGGTTCGTTCATTTACATACTTACCGGCCTGCACGCGTTCCACTTGGTCACGGGCATCGTGTTTCTGGTCATCATGGTTTTGGCGGCATTCCGCGACAAAATCCATGCAAAAGCCATGATTTGGATGGATATGTGTACTACCTACTGGCACTTTCTGGATTTTCTCTGGATATACTTGTTCGCATTCATGCTTCTGAACCGTTAAAAAGCCAAAGCCCGCCGGAAGCCGAATCTTGGCGGGTTTCGGCTTTTTAGAATATACTATTTTGAAACAAACGTTTATCCTCTTTACTTTGCACTTCCAATAATACACTCTCCAATATGGCAACAGTATCAACGCAGGAAGTTTCCCCGAAAAAACTGTGGGGCGGCGGCATGGAGCCGATGAAAGCCAGCTACGGAAAACTAATGATGTGGTTTTTCCTGCTTTCTGATGCTTTTACTTTTTCCGCCTTGCTCATTACCTACGGCATGAACCGTTTCGGGGCCAACGCCTTTCCGGGTTTGCGCGAGGATTTTAAGTTTTCAACGGAATACTGGCCCATTCCCGAAGCCGTATTCAAGGCTGCACCTTTCTTTCACGATGCCTACCTGCCGCTGGTTTTTGTGGGCATCATGACGTTCATTCTCATCATGAGCAGCGTAACCATGGTGTTGGCCGTGGAAGCCGGTCACCGGATGGATCAGAACGACGTGGAAAAGTGGATGGCTTGGACGGTTATTGGCGGCATTACCTTTTTGGGCTGCCAAGCGTGGGAATGGTCTCACTTCATTCACGGTGAACCGGACAGCCCGACGTTTGCCAAGGTTTTCCAAGGCGGCCAATGGGTGACCAAGCAGATTATAGGAGCCAACCTGCACGAAAACCAGTACGGCCCGCCATTATTTGCCGACCTGTTCTTTTTCATCACCGGGTTTCACGGAACGCACGTACTCAGTGGTGTGGTTCTGAACATCCTGATTTTTTACAACACGACGATGGGCGTTTACCAGCGGCGCGGCCATTACGAAATGGTTGAAAAAGTTGGCTTGTACTGGCACTTCGTGGATTTGGTGTGGGTGTTCGTGTTCACGTTCTTTTACTTGGTCTGACCAAGCCGCAGATTATACAGGATAGCTTTTCGATTCATCCAAAATTAACCCGTCAACAACATGGAAGCCCATACAGTGAACACGCCAAACCAAGCATTGGCAAAACCGCAGACCAAACTCATCTGGCGCACTTTTTGGATTTTGCTGGCACTTACCGCACTCGAGTTCCTGATTGCCTTCACCGTGCCCGCCGGAACGCCCCGTACCATTATTTTCGTGCTGATGACCTTGGTAAAGGCGTTTTACATCGTCGCTGAATTCATGCACCTCAAAGGCGAGGTCAAAACCCTGATCTGGTGTATTCTGATACCAACCGTTTTTGTGGCGTGGTTCATTGCCGCGTTGCTCATTGAAGGCGGTTCGGTACACGAAATGCGTCCGCAAATGCCCGCCGGCAAATAATCTGGTTGCATCTTGAAAACCTTGCGGATTCCCAATGCGTTATGCACTATGACGGGTTTCCGACTTTCCGGGGATACTATTTTTGGCAGTGCCAGCCGGATCACAGTTATACATTGACATGAAAGACCTCAAAAAAGCCGTGTTCTTGCTGATTCTGTTGGCATTGCCGGCTTTTATCTTTTTCGTTTTCCGCACCTCCGCCACCAACCATTATGCGGTGCGCCGGTATTACCCGGCCATAGACTCGGCATCCGGACAAGTGAAGCTGACCGATCGTGTGGTTGACGGGAAAGAATTCACGGACACCGTTTTCCATGTGGTTCCGGGTTTCAGTCTTGCAAACCAAGACGGGAAAACGGTAACGGGGCAAGCCGTGAAAGGCAAGATTTACGTGGCGGACTTCTTTTTCACCCGCTGTCCCGGCATTTGCAAGCAGATGAGTTCGCAACTTACCCGTGTGCAGGAAACTTTCCTGAACAACCCGGGTGTAGGCATTGTTTCCTTTTCAGTGGATCCGGAAAACGATACGGTTGCCGCCCTCAGTGAGTACGCCGCAAGGTACGCCGTGCAGCTACCGGGCTGGCAGTTGTTGACCGGCGACAAGGCGCAGATATACAAACTTGCCAAATATGGTTTTTTCGTGACTGCCAAGGAAGACAAGCCCGGTGCCGCAAACATTGAAGACCAGTTTGTGCATACCGACAAGTTTGTGCTGGTGGACAAGGAAGGGAGGATACGCGGGTATTACAACGGCACTAACCGCAAAGATGTGGATCGGCTGATGGTTGAGATAAAGATATTGCTGAAGGAGGAATCGTAAATACAGGAAAAACCACATGGCTGCCATCACCGGAGAAAAAGAAAAATCTTACCAAAAACTGGTCAATGCGCTTTCCATTGCCATTCCCCTTGCCGTGGCAGTGCTGATTGGGATACGCCAGAAAATAGATTTGGGTGCGTGGACCAAAATGCTGCCGCACCTGATTGGCATAATCAACTCACTCACCGCACTGCTGCTGCTGGCCGGGTTGTTTTTCATCCGGCAAAAGAACATCCGGCTGCACAGGGTTTCCATGTTGGCGGCATTTGCATTGGGCGCGATTTTTCTGGTGTCGTACATTCTCTACCATATTTCAAACCCGTCTACTTCGTATGGCGGCGCGGGTTTTTTGCGGTACGTGTATTATTTCCTGCTGGTTTCGCACATCGGGTTGTCGGTGGTGGTGGTGCGGTTTGTGCTGCTGGCATTGTATTACGCGCTGAGCAACCAGATTGCGCGGCACAAAAAGACAGTCCGGTGGGCATATCCCATCTGGCTGTACGTTTCGGTGACGGGTGTGATTGTCTATTTGATGATAAGCCCGTATTACCAATGATAAGCCCCGCCCAGCCATTTCCAAGCGAAAGGCGGCAAAGAAAGAACCAAGAAAATAGTATCTCCCATGAAACGCAAACCTGCCATCCTGCTGATAACCATCCTGTTGGCCGTGCTTTCCCTGCTGCCAACTACCGCACAAGCCCAATGTGCCATGTGCCGCGCCACCATTGAATCCAGTTTGAGCAGCGGCGAATCCACGATTGGGTCGGGCTTGAACAAGGGAATCCTGCTGCTGCTTGCCATGCCTTACACCGCCATTGCCTTGGTGGCGTTTTTCTGGTACCGCACCAGCAAAAGGGAACGCGCCAAACGCATATACGTGGCCAGTGTGCTGAAAAAGAAACTGAATCTGGGCTGAAATAGTATCCCTGTCTGCCGACAGGCAGGTTTCCAAAAGCCCAAACCCCCTTTTGGCCGTAAGCCGAAATGCGTGGCGCGCGATTTTTATCTCGCGCCATTTTTTTGATGAGCTGATTTGCAATTCCCCAATGCCATTCACATGAGCCAAAACCCGCCACCGGGAAACCGGCTGTTTCCGGTGTTCCTGAAACTCGAACAAATGCGTTTGCTGATTGTGGGCGGCGGCAATATCGGGCACGAGAAACTGTCGGCGGTGCTGCGTAATAGTCCCGAGACGGCGGTTACGGTGGTGGCAACGTGGATTTCGGACGATGTGAAGGCATTGGCTACCGGCCATCCCAATGTCCGGCTGGTGGAAAAACCCTTTGAACCCGATGATCTGGACGGACACGACATTGTAATTGCCGCCACCGGCGACCGCCGCGTGAGCGAGCAAGTAAAAGCCGAGGCGAAAATGCGCAAGGTGCTGGCAAACGTGGCCGACACGCCTGACCTGTGCGATTTCTACCTTGGTTCGGTGGTCATCAAAGGCGACCTCAAGATTGCCATCTCCACCAACGGCAAGTCGCCGACGCTCGCCAAACGCATCCGCGAGTATCTGGAAGATGCACTGCCCGAATCCACCCAGCAAACGCTCGACAACCTGCAACAGATCCGCAACCAAATCAAAGGCGACTTCCAAGCCAAACTTGAAGCCCTGAACGAGCTTACCGGAAAAGTGTTCGGAAAATAGTATCTTTCGGCAAGGCCAAACCCCGCCTTGCCGCCTTTCCGTGAAGCATCAGTTACTCGACAAAAGCATTTACCGCAATTTTACCCGCCTCTACAGCCTTGCACTTATGGCGGTTGCGCTGTTGTCGGTGCTGGGGCAATTGCTGGTGCAGCAAAGGCTGGGCAACCAAGTCAACGATTCGTGGATCATTAATTACGCTGGTCGGCAGCGTTTCCAGAGCCAAGCCATTGTGAAGACGGTGCTCATCCTGGCCGATCACCGGCAGAAAACGGACACGGCGGCGTACTTGGCCGAACTGCGCCAATGGCTTTCGTCCTGGACAAAATACCACTACGAACTCAAAAGCGGCAACCTCGCTGATTTGGGTGTGGCCGTTGAAAACAGTCCGCGCATCCGGCAAATGTTCAGCGACATTGAGCCGCATTTCCACGCCATCCGCCGGAGCAGCAAGAATGTTGTCTCGGCCATGACCGGAAATTTTGCTTCCCGGTCCTTCCTGAAACGGGAAACCGACATTCTTCTACAGCACGAAAAGCCATTCCTGCGGCAAATGGATGCCATTGTGGCGCAATACCAAGCCGAAGCCGAAACCCAAGTGAATCGTTTGCGCCGCATGGAGGTATTCCTGCTGGCCGTGACACTGGCGGTGCTTTTGCTGGAGGCGTGGTTTGTGTTCCACCCGGCAGTGCATAAACTCCGGCAAACAATTCTGGCATTGATTGAGGCCGAATACCACGCCCGTGAAACAACCGAGCAACTGAAATCGCTGAACCAATCGCTGACCGAAACCCGCGAGGAACTGCTGGCGGCCACGCGCCAAAAATACAGCCAGCAAGTGGAGCAGCAGCAATTGCGCACCGCCTACGTGATACAAGGGCAGGAAGAGGAACGAAAACGCCTTGCCCGCGACCTGCACGACGATCTGGGACAAATGCTGACCGCCCTGAAACTGGGCATTGACAACCTGAGCGGACAAGCCGAATGGACAGAAAGGGGCCTGAAATCGCTGGACGGACTTAAGACTCTTGCCAGCCAGACCATTCAGGAAGTGCGCACGGTCTCGTTTAACCTGATGCCATCGGTTCTGGACGACTTTGGCATTGCATCCGCGTTGAAATTGTTATCTTCGCAACTGACGGACACCACTGAAGCCCGGATTTTGTTCAAAACAAACATGGACGGCGAACGGCTGGCGCAGGAAACCGAGATAGGTCTGTACCGGATTGCGCAGGAAAGCCTGAACAACGCCATCAAACACGCCAAGGCCAAAACCATAACGCTTGAACTGTGGGCCAAGCGCCGCCAGACCCAACTGAACATCAGCGACGATGGCGTGGGTTTCGACTACCGGAACTCCAAACGCCAAACCCCGCCCGATGGCCTGATGCATGGCCTGCACCACATCAGCGAAAGGGCGCGGCTGATTAACGGTGAAATCAGGATTACTTCGGAAATCGGGAAAGGCACCGGCATCTGCGTCAATGTTCCGCTGGCAGGCTGAAAAAACACCTGCCGGTTTTGCCATTTCAAAAGATACTGTTTTCGTGAAGAATCCTATCCTTCTGGAAGAATCTTGGTACAAGTGCAGCGGCTTGCGGATGGCCTGATGCCGGGTTTTGAAAATTTGGCAGAATCCCCAACCGGATACCATCCTGCTTGTCGCAGGATATTCTCCCGCAAGAATGCCCGCACACGAAATGCCAGACAATCATAATGAAATAATTTACCGAGACCATGCAAAAGATAAATGTGCTGCTTGCTGATGACCACACCATTGTGCGCAACGGCATCCGATCCGTACTGGAAGAGTTCAAGGAGATGACCATTGTGGGTGAAGCGGGCGACGGAGCCGAGGCACTGGAAAAAACACGCCAGTTGTTGCCCGATATCTTGTTGCTCGACATTGCCATGCCCATTTTTAATGGCATCCAAGTAGCCAAGGAAATTGCCGAATCAGGCATGAAAACGCGCTGCCTGATGCTTTCCATGCACAACAACGAGGACTATGTGATGAAATCGGTGGAGGCGGGGGCGCAGGGCTATCTGCTCAAGGACACCACCAAGGAAGAAATGCGCCTTGCGGTACAAGCCGTGGCCAAAGGCGACAAATACTTCAACCAGGCGGTGATGGGCATAATCATAGAAGCGTACCTGCAAAAGACGAGGCAGGCGGATGGCTCCGCAAAAGAAAGAAAAACCAAGCCGTCGAAGAAAGAGAAAGTGGTGCTCAAATACATAGTTGACGGATTGAACAGCCGCGAGATAGCCGAAAAGCTTGGACTCAGCGTGCGTACCGTGGACAATCACCGCGCCAGCATGATGCGGCGGCTGAACGTGAAAAACGCCGTTGAACTGGCACGGGTGGCCATGGAGCAGAAATTGGTGTAAAAGCCTTGGCGGATACTTTGCGGACTCGGCCAAACAAAACTCCCGAACGGGCGGGTTTGATGCTTTCAAGAGATACTATTTTGTGACCCGCATTTCTGGCGCGTATGGGTGTTGATTCATGGCTTCTGCCACTGCTGTTGCTGGCAGTGGCTTTTTTGTGTGCTTCCGTCGGGCATGGCGGCGCGAGTGGCTATTTGGCGGTCATGTATTTGCTGGGCGTGGCTCCGGCAGAAATGAAGTCTTCGGCGTTGCTGCTCAACCTGCTGGTTTCGCTGGCGGCATTCTGGCAATACCGGCCGCATTTCCGCTGGCATCCATTCTGGTTGTTTGCCATTGCCTCCGTCCCGCTGGCGTATCTGGGTGCTAAAATCCCGCTGACCGACGGCGTGTACCGCAAACTGCTGGCTGTTTTTCTGCTTTTTCCGGTTGTGCGCCTCGTCCAGAACGGTATTTTTCCTTGGGGCAGAACGGTTTTTCAAAACGAAACCGCCGTTGCGCAACCAATTCCGGCAGTGTGCATTGGCGGCGTAATAGGGCTGCTATCGGGTATGCTGGGCATTGGCGGCGGCATTTTGCTCAGTCCGGTGGTGCTGCTGCTGCGGTGGGCTGGTTTGAAACAGGCGGCGGCAATGTCGGCCTTGTTCATCTTTGTCAATTCGGCGGCCGGGCTGCTCGGCTTGGTCACTTACAATGGAAATGGCTTCGGCCTGAAAAATTTCCAGTTGCCGGTTCACATTTACAGTTGGTTGGCTTGTGCTTTGGCAGGAGGGATGCTGGGAGCTTACATCGGCAGCAAAAAGCTGGATGCGCGGCTGTTGCGCTACGCGCTGGCATTGGTGCTAACTATTGCCGCCGCAAAACTGCTGCTCACGTAGCGCCTCACCCTTTCCGAAGAAGAGGGAGTGATAAAAGACTTGAAAAAATAGTATCTTTTCAAAACCCCAAACCCTGCCAACAAAAAAGACTCCCCTCCCTTTCGGGGAGGGGCTGGGGGTGGGGCCTCTGGGGGGCTCTTGTTTCAATAAGGGCTGCCCGTGATGTAGCTTTCCAGCGACGAGATGCGTTCGCGCTGGTCGCGGATGATGGCATCCAGAATGTCGTTGATGGAAATCACGCCCACGGCATTGCCTTCGTGCATAACGGGTAAGTGGCGGAAATGGCCTTCGGACATCAGTTTCATGCAAGCTTCAACCTTGTGCTGCGCCGTTACGGTAACCACTTTTTTGGTCATCACCTCGTGTACGTAGGTCTGCTGCGAGGTGCGGCCCTGCAAAATTCCTTTGCGGGCATAGTCGCGTTCCGAAAAAATGCCGGTCAGATGGTCGCTGTCAACCACGAGCACGGCTCCGATGTTCTTTTCATTCATCATCACCAAAGCTTCGTAAACGGTCATATCCGAACGAACCGACCAAACGGCATTCACGCGCTTGGAATCCAATAGTTGCTGTACAATCATGGTGGCGGGGGTTTTGGGAGTGGAAGATGGGTTGGGAGAAACGAAGATAAAACGCGCAAAAAAAATAGGCAGGAATAAAAATAACAAAAAATTGAGAAAAAATAGGATTTTAATAAAAAAAATATTTTTGCCCGCACAAGCTACCCTCCGTGCCAAAGGTTTGCGGGAACTTTATGACCGGCAAAATAATTATCATGGAAGATGCAAACCGGCAAACGGTTTCACACGAGACAAATATTTCATCTAATTTTTCATTTAATAACTTTTACGATCATGGGAAAAGCCATCGAAATTACGGATGCCAATTTTGACGAAATCATCGCCACCGACCAAATGGTCATGGTTGACTTTTGGGCCGAATGGTGCGGACCCTGCAAGATGATCGGGCCGCTGGTGGAAGAGTTGGCGGGTGAATTTGAGGGCAAGGCGGTAATTGGCAAACTGGACGTGCAGGAAAACTCGCAGATCCCTTCGCGTTTCGGAGTTCGCAACATCCCGACGCTGCTGTTTTTTAAGAACGGTCAACTGGTGGACAAGCAAGTGGGCGTGGTTCCGAAAGCAATACTCTCCCAAAAAATAAGCGCGGCCATGGAAGCCGTTGCCAAATAGATTTCCATTGATATAATACACGAAACCCCGCCAATATTCTGTTGGCGGGGTTTCGTGTTTCCGGGAGATACTATTTTTTGCGAATGGTTACTTCAATGCCAACGCCGAACCGGATTTTTTCGATGCAGGGCCAGCCGCCGAGGTGTCGGTGAGGGTTTTCATGAACGCCACCACGTCTTTTTGTTCCTGCTTGGTCAGGTTCAGCTTGTCGAAAGGAAGAGTTTGGTTGGGCAAGTCCATGCCCATGCCCGCGCCGCCGCCCTTATTGTAAAAGTCCACCACTTCTTCCAGCGTGCGGTACACGCCATTGTGCATATACGGAGCCGTAAGGGCAATGTTGCGGACGGTCGTGGTTTTGAAGGAATACTTGTGCAGTTCGGCCTTGTATAAGTGGTATTTGCCTAAGTCGGAGTCAATCTCTTTGCCACGACTGTTTTTTGGCACACCAATCACCTCGCTTTCGCTCTTTGTGAATGCGGGTGGAATGGTGCCGTTGAACAAGGGCATGAAGTGGCAGGTACCGCATTTTGCCTTGCCCATGAACAGGTTGAAACCGCGCTTCTCAGAATCATCCAGCCGTGTTTTCTCCCCGCGCACGTACCTGTCGAAGCGGGAGTTGAGGCTTGTGAGCGAACGGGTATAGCTGGCAATGGCAATTTGCAGGTTTCGGGATGTAATCTGTTGGTCTTTCGGAAAGGCCTTGTTGAAAAGACCAACGTAGTCCTTGTCATTTGACAATGCTTTTACTGCGTCTTCGAGTGAGCCGTGCATTTCATCCTTATTGGCAATCACATCGGATGCTTGGTCTTCCAGAAATGTGGCCCGGGAGTCGTAGAAATAAGCTGCTTGGAGTCCGGCATTCAGGATGGTGGGTGCATTACGGCTTATGTTTTTCTTGTTGTCAAACGCCCTGCTTTTGGCCAACCCATCGGTGAAGCCTTTGTCTGGCTGGTGGCAAGTGGCGCAGGTACGGCTGCCACCGCCCGAGAGTTTGGCATCGTAGAACAACTTTGCACCCAGTTCGGCTCTTGCCAGGCTCAGGTGGTTGTCGTGATAGGGCGCAAAAAAATTCACATTGAACGCATTCGGCTCAAACAGGTGCTTGGCATCGGCCCGTAAAGCCCTTATATCGTCGAGAACCGGTATGCCCAGCGTTTTTTGCGCTTCCAATAAACCAGCCGATAGCGGATTGGCATATTCCGATATGAACGTCAGCCTGTCAAATGAATTGAAATCCGTATGTTTCCCCAGATAGGCGATGGCCTCGTCGAAATTCCGGTGGATGGCCTGATTCAGCGAACTGTTTTTGGCTTCCAGATTTTTACCGTAAACCGTGAAAGTGCTTTTTAACGAAGCCAACGCCGATGCTGACTCGGGTATTGATTGTTGCGCGATGGGCGAATCGAAACCGGACAGACCTAATGTGAGAACCCTGAATATTTCCAGCCGCATGGCATCAAAAATGTGACTGTCTGTAAACTCAGTCGTTTGGTTGGTCAGGATCAGACGCGTAACAACCGAACGAATCAGTCTGGCTTGTGTGAGCAACTCCGCGTGCGTTTCCGGTTGGTAGGGATACATGAATTCTTCCGCCACCTGAAAACCCGAAGGAGGGATAACTACATCAGGTGCGTCTTCCTCCACTTCATCAATGGGTGCGCCATTGATGGCCTTGCTGGTATTGGCAAAATAATATTCCGAGAGAAACTCCACTTTTTTATAAGCGGTTCGGGTGTTCAGAAAAGATTTTCTCAACTCGGATTCTGGTGCTTTTTCCTCCACTTTTTGCAACCACAAAGCGACTGTCTTGTCCAAATCAGCTAATGCATTGGCATACTGTGTTTTCACTTGGGCAACTGTCGGCGGCGCCGGGGTGCAATTTTGCAAGCAAAGCAACGCAAAAAAGATGATGGGAAACAATGACAGTTCGATAGGAATGAATTTTTTCATGATTCTTGGTTTTGTCTTGTTCGGGCTTTTTAGCAGTCGGCTCTGTCTTGGAAAATAGTATCTTTTGAAAAGGCCAAACCCGCCCTATTCCGGGGCTTCATTTTTTGTGTCCGATTCGCAGGGTCAAGTTTATTTTCTCGTAAGCAGTTTGTTAAACCAAACGCCCCAACCCGAAAAGTCGGAGTCGGGGCGTTTGGTTGTGACCGGAAAATTGTTTTTTTTCCAATGTTGCTTTCAATTATTTGGGCAAGCCTTTGATAATGACGATTTGGCTGGCTTGGTTTTCAGCGGGGCGTAAAGTACCGCCATCCTTGCCTTTGTAGGCATCACCGCGCCAAGAGTGCGGCTGCACGGCAATTGCAAAGGTATTGGCAATGCCGGTTTCCTTGGAGATGTCAATCA
The DNA here is from genome assembly GCA_031424975.1 of Sphingobacteriales bacterium. Classification (GTDB taxonomy): domain Bacteria; phylum Bacteroidota; class Bacteroidia; order Cytophagales; family 172606-1; genus Xanthocytophaga. The sequence continues at coordinate 6,225 of JANPIL010000428.1, read as the reverse complement.
TGGCACCGTATTCCCACGCGCCGAACCTGGATTCCACGTAAGCGGTTCCCGCAGTATTCTGATTGTATTTTTCCTTGTCGGCGGCGGTGCGGCGGTGATCCAGTTCCACAACCTTTTTCAGTTCCTTGCTACCCAAGTTGTACTGATAAATATAAGAATCGTGGGTTTCATCACCGTAGCTGTTGGGGTCTTCCTGCGTGTACAGGTAGTTTTCGCCCACGTAGATGTTGTCAACATTTTGGAATTCTTTAGCAATGCCAGTCCGGTCGTCGCCGTTCAGCACCAATTCCATTTTGCCTTTCAGCGGGTCGGCAGCATCCAAGTTCAGTTTATACACGCGGCCATATTTGGAGCGGTCGGCGTTGCCAGCTTGCCCGGTCACGTTGAAATAAACTTCGCGGTTGTTAGCGGCACTTCCCTTGCGGTAGTCAATATCTTCTACCCGGCCAAACTTGAGGGCTTTCAATACATCTACTTTTGCATTGATTTCCGAACCTTTCAGTGTGGTGTGGTTGTCTATCTTGACAAACTCCACATCAATGGCAGTACCCACATTGATGTCCATTTCGCGCTGGTTCAGGTCTTTCCTCCGCAGCATATACAGGCTGCCATTTTGCAAGTCGCCAACGGTATTGCCTACATACATAAGTACTTGCCCGCCATTGGTACCCGAATCGTCGTCACCGATGATGATTACGGTTTTACCAGCGTAGGCGTTTTTGTTTAGTGGCACGGCGTTCTCCGCGCTTGAACGCCCCAAACCTGCCAGTTCTTTAGAGGATGAAGCTGAAGGGTTGGCTTCAGTTGGATTCAAGGCATGGGTGCGTGACTCCTCGCCACTTTCGCCGCAAGTCAAAAATGTGGGGCCGAAACCGTGTTCCTCAGGTGTTACCATCGTGGCCGAGCAAAGCCGCCATACACCCCCCGTGGAATTCAGAAGATATTCGCCTTTGACGGGCTTGAATGTTTTGTCAAGCGTGATGCGCGAAACGGCAAAATTATCCTCGTGGTTTACGAGCATGGTGAAAGTGCCATCGGCATTTTTCAACAGGCCGGCACCGTCAGCCGAGCCGGTGAACACGAAATTAGGCGACTCGGCCAATTTGTCGTCGGATCCAATCAAGGAGAATACTTCAAGGTTCTCAAAACCCGCCAACTTTTTCACAAACGCGGGCGTGGCAGACTGGTTCTGCAACACTACTGCCGTGGTGGGCGGCGCAGTCGTTTTCTCTTCATTGGTGCAGCCGCTAAAGGCCAGCATTGATAAGGTGGCTACCCCCAATAGTTGGGCAGTTCTTTGTGTGGTCATGATTCCGGTTGGTTTTGGTTTGGAAATTGTCATGCCACAAAAGTAGGCTCCAAATGTTAACTCAGTTTTAAGGAAACATTACGCTTGGGTATTAATATCTATTTAAAACCTTTCCAAATAATTAAATAAAGTATTGATTTTCAGTAAGTTAAATGTTGATTAATTAACAAAGTCATCCTTGAATATTACCATTTGTAAACAATTAGTTAACATGGATGCGGAATTGTGCGGAACGTGAGTATTTCTACGGATTCACAGAAGCAGCATGACTTTGCTGCCGAACACCACCAACCCCACCACGGCGGCCACGATGGCGATGAGCAGTACGGCTCCGGCGGCGATGTCCTTGATGGCTCCGGCCTTGGGGTTGAAGCCGGGTGAAACCAAGTCCACAAGTTTTTCGATGGCGCTGTTAAACGCCTCCGCCGCCCACACCAACCCGATCTGGGTCAGGATGATTGCCCACTCGATAGGGTTCAGACGGAAAAACCAGCCGGCAAGCAGCACCGATACGGTTGCCAGCAAATGGATACGCGTGTTGTTCTCGTGGATGAAAACCAGCGCGATTCCCCGGAAGGCGTACCGGAAGCTGCGCCGGGTTTTCTGAAGGCTACGGATAGCGTTGGCAAACAGGTTCATGCCGTTTGGTTTGATCGGGACTTTCGCGGAAAAATAAAATCCGGGAGTGGATCCAAGGTGGCAAAACCCTGCGATTGTCCAAGATTATTCTTCAGGGAGGTTTGGGCTTTTTGAAAGATACTATTTTACCCCGCCTGTCTTGTCCTCTCGCAAGGAACACCGCCGCGACGGAGATTCTCACAGGAAGCCATCCGGATACAAAACGCCGGACAACAACGTCATTCCCCGTCCGGCTTATACTTGGCTTCGTGCGCGGATAGCTGCATGAAACTCAAAAACACGAAATAAAACAGACCCAGCATCAGCCCGAACGCCAGCGTGAGCTTGATGGCCGTGGGGTTGAGCAACTGGTGCAGCGCGTCCCAGATGAGCCGGTGCGGGCGGGTAAGCAAATCCCAACTGTTCCACCGGCCAAAACGCCCCAGGTAAATGCCAAAACCCGACAAGCCCAGCGCACCCGCCAACAATGCCCAACTTAAAGCCCGCCCGAAAAGCTCGTCGAGCAGCCGGTGCGCCAGCAACAACGAATACAGGCCGGTGTACAGGCCGACACTGGCAAACGAAAACACCATCAGAGAATCATACCAAAGCGGCACGCCGGTGCGGTAGCGCAGGTGCATCAGGTCGGTGATGATGTACGGGGCGTTGGGAAAAAACAGCAGCCAGCATAGTATGCCGCCAAACACGAAAACCCGCCGGTTGGGCAGCATGGGTTGGTGGCTGCGCACAAACCGCATGATCAGCAGCGGAACCCACGCCAGAAACAGGTTCCAAGCCATGAACGAATACTCCAAGTTGTGAGCCGCCCACAACCGGCGCACCAGCAGGGCGCAACAGATGCCGGACAGCAGCAGCAGCACATGAATGGGTTTTTTGATGAAGGGAAGGTGCATGGTTGTGTGGCAAGCCTGCCGTTAGTGTTACCGCCCGCCCAAAGGTAGACATTTGGAAGCATCGTGCGGCGCAAATGAAAAAGTATGGCTCCGGGGTTGCCCGCAAGCAAATGTTTTACGCTCCGGAAAAGGGGAGGGGTTTAGCCTTTCGGAAAGATACTATTTTTTCGAAAAACAATAATTTGTCGGATGGACAAACGGCGGGTCGTGAGACACGACCCGCAACCCTCACCAGATAAATTATGGTTTTTCGAACACTATTTTGGTTTGTGGTTTTTCATTACCGTTCCGGGAAAAAAGTAACAAGCTTTCACTTGTGCAGTGCGAAACTCCGTGTTGTGCGTTTGCCCTCATATATACACAAATCTTCTGTTAAGTAAGTGGCTATTGTTGGGCATTTTTGATGTAATTCGGCGATTCGCATTCCTGCCAATACGCTACAATCTTTATGATAATATTTTTCAGTTTGTCATAATCACTTGGTTTGATAAAGAATCCTTGAATAGACCTTGAATAAGCATCTATCACGTGTTTCTGTTCGGCACTCGTGGAAAAGAAAAGATAGGGAATGGATTTTAACCTCAAATCCTCATTGTTGTGAATTTTTTCCCGTAGTTCCATGCCGCTTAACTTGGGCATATTTATGTCGGAAAGGACAAGGAAAGGCTCGGTATCCGTGGTGGTCAAATACTCCAAAGCCAGTACGCTGTCGCCAAAGAAAATAAGCTTGTTGCCGTAATCAAGTTCCTTGAATATCTCCGTCAAAATGTCTTGGTCATCAACATCGTCTTCAATAATGACAATTGGCCCGGTTTTGTTCATGGGTGGATTTTAAGGGTGACCATTATAAGTTATGGATGTTTCTTTAGAGCGTATTTGTGAATTTTCAATAATCTGAACCCATCAAAAGACCGGACTGTGGCTTATCAATATTTGTCTCAATCTGTTATGTTGGTAATTTTCAACATCGTGCAAAAAGAAGGCTTTGCATTGTTAGGAAACTTAATATCAACCCCATTATTGGATTTCACCATCTTTAATTTTCTATTTGTATCACCGAATGCAATAGCCTCAGAGTTTTTTACGCTTCTTAAACCGGGGATATGTATTGTATTGTTTCCAGGCAAACTGAAGATGAAAACATACAGGTCATTTCCCTTTCTTGTAAACCGCAAATCCAAGCCATCCGGATTCTTGTAACCATGCGTTTTCCATGTTTTGGAGTCATAAACTCCTTCACCGTTGATTTTCAGCCAGTTGCCCAAATCAGTAAGGCGGTCAAGTTGTATCTGTGGTATTGTGCCATCTTCTTTTGGGCCGACGTTGAGGAGCAGATTTCCGTTTTTACTCACAATATCAATAAACAAGTGTATAAGGTCTTTGGAAGCAATTGTCTGCTTGTCGTCTTCCATCCTGTTGAAACCGAAAGAATATCCCAACCCCCTGCATGTTTCCCACTTTTTTGGCGAGATACTGTCAAGTACCTGATATTCCGGTGTCGTATAATCAAGCAGCCCCTCATGTTTTTGCCATCGGTCGTTTGTCACCGCATTGGGATTTAAATTGAAGAGTTCGGAAAAAATGCCTAAAAAATCGCCGTTTTTAGGGTAAGTAACATCATTCCACAAAATATCGGGTTTATACCTGCGGATTATTTCATGCATGTGCGAATCAGCATAGGTTGTGTAGGCTACAGATGTCGGCATATTCAGAAACAAGTCGGGCCACAGGTTTGTGACCGGACTTTGGGTAAACGACCAGTCAAGTCCGCCACAATAGTACACGCCAAACTTCAAACCTTGGTTGCGTGAGGCGTTTTCCAATTCACCGACAAAATCCCGTTTGCTTGTAATCTCCTCTCTGTCAAGAAACGGATGTGCCACCTTTGAAGGGTACATCACAAATCCATCGCTGTGTTTTGACGTGAGGACTACGTATTTGGCACCGGTGTCTTTGAATATCTTCGCCCATTGCTCCGCTTTCCAGTTTTTGGATTTGAGTGCCAGCGTATCCCTGAAATTGTAATAGTCGAAGTTGGCGCCGTATTTGTTTTTGTGAAACTCCACAGTCGGGGAACCGGGTATACGCAACGAGTTCAGATACCATTCCGCATAAGGATTATTGCGGTAAAATAGCTTCCAATCTTTCACCTTGTCCACTGAGAAATCCGGTTTGGCCCACCCGGGAACGGAGTATAAACCCCAGTGTACAAATATTCCGAGCTTGGCATTGCCAAACCACTCGGGAGTCTTACGCTCCTTGAGCGATTCTTCCGAGGGCAGGTAAACTTTTTGACCGAATGCCGCCAACAGAAACAGAAAGTTAAACACACTCAGGAGGGCTATTTTCTTAAGGCCGGGTCTTAGTACAATATTCATGGGGTTGATATATAATAAAGTATTTGACATGGCCGGGCTTCAGAGGCAGAGGTCAAATATTGCGGTTTTAACAGTTTTTAAAAGAGTAAGTGAATAAATCTTTACGTTTTGCTTTGTGCTGACTTAATTGTAAATCAGTTAGTTTTTTAATGCAGGTTGGTTCAAAAAAGCAACCATCGGTTTGTGGCTGTAAGCGGCAGGTTTGGTACTTTCAAAACATACTATTTTGCCATGTCACCCCAACAAAAGAGTGACATGGCAAAACCCCTCATGCCAGTTGGTGCGTTCCCTCGCGGAGTGCCTTTACTTCGGGGCTGGTAATATATTCATCGTAGGTCATGGATTTGTCAATGATGCCCGCCGGGGTGAGTTCGATTATGCGGTTTGCCACGGTTTGCACAAATTCGTGGTCATGCGTGGCCAGCATCAGGCTGCCCTTGAAATCCTTCAGGCCGTTGTTGAATGCCGTGATGGATTCCAAGTCCAAGTGGTTGGTCGGTTCGTCAAGCAGCAGGAAATTCGGATTTTGCAGCATCATCCGCGACACCATGCAGCGCACCTTTTCGCCGCCCGACAATACCGTGCATTTTTTCAGCGTTTCCTCGCCCGTAAAGAGCATCCGGCCCAGAAAACCACGGATGAAAGTCTCATCTTTCTCCACCGAATACTGCCGCAGCCAATCCACCAAGTTCAAGTCCGTGTCGAAATACTCGGTGTTGTCGTTGGGCAGGTACGAATGGTTGATGGTCACGCCCCACTTGTATTCGCCGGATTTGGGCTTGAGTTCGCCGGCCAGAACCCGGAAAAACGTGGTGATTGTGATGCCGTCCTTGGCCAGCACCGCCACTTTGTCGCCTTTGTCCAGGCGGAACGAGACATTGGAAAACAGCGGGTTGCCGTCTTGTGCGTAGCTCAGGTTTTCCACGGCCAGAATCTGGTCGCCCACTTCGCGTTCCTGCTTGAACATGATGGCCGGATACTTGCGCGTGGACGGCTGAATGTCTTC
>JANPIL010000427.1:0-7839 GCA_031424975.1 Sphingobacteriales bacterium | reverse complement strand
TTCCGTTCCCGAATCAGCCCGATCACTTCGTTCGGATACGGCGCGTAGCCCACCAAATCGCCCTGGCAATAGATGGCATCGGGCTTCCGGCGGTCAATATCGGCCAGCACGGCTTGCAATGCGGGCAGGTTGGCGTGGATGTCGCTGAAAAGGGCTATGTTCATTTTCGTATTTGTTTGAATTTAACAGCACACATTCGAATTCACGCCCATGCCGTTCCCCGGTTTTTCGGCGTACACGGTAATGCTCCAGATGCCGGGTTTGGCATTTTTAAAAGATACTATTTCGCTTTCTGTCAGGTAGTCTTTCAGAATCCCGTCGGGCAAAACGATGGCTTTTGATTTCTGGATCTGGATGTTTTCAAAACCGGCCTCCTCGATTATGCGCAGGTAATCGGCTTTTTGGCTGGCTCCGGCCACGCAGCCTGCGTACATCTCGGCGGCTTGCCGCAAGCCCTCGGGCAGTTCGCCTTCCAGCACAATGTCCGACACGCTGAAGTGGCCGCCCGGTTTCAAAATGCGGAACGTTTCGGCAAACGCCTTGGCCTTATCGGGCACCAAGTTCAGCACGCAATTGCTGACAACCACGTTGGCCACGCAACTCGAAATCGGCATTTGCTCAATGTCGCCCAACCGGAATTCCACGTTGTTAAGTCCCAGTTTTTCGGCGTTGCGCCGGGCTTTTTCAATCATGGTTTCGGTCATGTCAATGCCAATCACGCGGCCCGTGGGGCCAGCCACGGCGCGGGCCACGAAGCAGTCGTTTCCGGCTCCCGAACCCAAATCCACCACTGTGTCGCCTTCCTTGATTTGGGCGAATTCGGTGGGCAGACCGCAACCCAGACCCAAATCGGCATCGGCTACGTAGCCTTGCAGTTGCGCATAGTCTTCGGCCATGATTGCCGAGTCAATAACCGAGATTCCAGTGCCGCAGCCACCCGCGCCGCAGCACGAAGTTTCGTTCTGTTGCTTCGTCTGGGCGGCTATGTCGGTGTATTTATCGCGCACGAGTTTTTTCAATTCTTCGGGGGTTTCCGTCAGGTTTTCCATGGTGTTGATGATTTGTAAAGTGAAAAAAATAGAGAATTACAGAAATTTACAGGATTACTGATTCGTTTTCTGCCGCACGTAGTCAAACACGTAAAACGCTTCGCTCGCAATCAGGCGGCACGTTTCGTCGTAGGCTTGGATTTCGTTGGGTTTGCCGTCCGTGTTTTTTGGGTCTTCGTAGGGCAGCGAAACCCGCGCCGATGCGCCGTACACCAGCGGGCAGGCTTCGTCGGCTTGGCTGCAGACCATGACCGCGCAAAACTCCGATTGCGGATTGGCTTTGTCGCTGTATTTCTTGGAAAACATGACGGGCAGCGACTGCGATTCACTGTATTTAACTGTATGGTTCGGGTTTTTCGGGTTCCGGTCATTATCCGTCACAAAGCCCGCCCGCTGCAAGGCCTCCACCGCCCGCGCATTAAAAGCCGTGGCTTCCGTACCGCCCGAAAAGGTGGAAACCCGGTTGCCGAAACCGTAATATGCCGCTGCCACCTTGGCCCACACCTGCCCGAATTGGCTGCGGCGCGAGTTGTGCGTACAGATGTAGGTAAGATTGACGGGTTGCTTGGCTTTGAGTTGCGCAACCACGAAATCGCTGATTTCGCGCAAGGCTTCCTTGCGTTCTTCGGGGATTTTTGAAAAATCTCCGGGCAATGTTTCGCAGTAGGCCTGCAACGTCGGGTAGAATACGGGTTTGATATCAGTCATAAATGATGAATTTAACAGCCCGCAAGCAAGCATGAGAAACAGGGTGGGTTTGGCCATTTTTCCGGATACTATTTTTGTCTTCCTCATCTTGTCATTTTGTTATGCCGGGTTTGGGCTTTTTAAAAGATACTATTTTGCAGGGTGTTTTCCCCTGTTCAGCAGCAGGTTTTTGCATTGAAACTCTTCATGAAATCGCCCAGCAGACCGCCGATTTCGGTCCACGCGGTTTCATCCACGCAGTAGCAGATGCTGGTGCCCTCGATGCTGCCCTTGATGATGCCCGCATTCTTGAGTTCCTTCAAATGCTGCGAAACGGTGGGTTGCGCCAGCGGCAGCTCGTCCACGATGTCGCCGCAAACGCAGGCGTTGCGGGCAATCAGCACCTGCAAAATCGCAATCCGCGCCGGGTGCGCCAGGGCCTTGAAATACCCGGCCAGCCGGTTTTGGTGTTCGGTAAAACATTCGGTTTTGGTCAGTCCCATATTCGCTTGATTTATATATTGCAATATTACGATTGAATGGGTCGCACTTGCAAGTTTTTCCGAAACTATTTTTCAAATGATGCGCCGCAGCCGTTGCACCGGCGTGCCGCCTGCCCTACTTTTGCCAGCCGGATTTTTGCCAAAGCCCACATCCGCCAGAAAACCAACCCCAACCCCCATGGATGATATCATTGCCGTCAGCGACCTGACGTATGTAATCAAGGCGATTCTGGAAGATGAGCCAGCCTTGCAGGATGTGCTGGTGGAGGGCGAAGTGTCTAACCTGACGCTGCATTCGTCGGGGCACGCCTATTTCACGCTCAAAGATGAAGCCTCGCAGGTGTCGTGCGTCATGTTTCGCGGGCAAATCACGCCGCGCAACCGACCGCTGCTCAAGGCCGGGGCCAAACTCATTGTGGAGGCCAGCGTAACGGTGTATGCGGGGCGCGGGCAGTACCAGTTGCAGGTTTCGGGCATCCGGGCGGCGGGCATCGGCGATTTGTTCCAGCAGTTCCAGTTGCTCAAGGAAAAACTGCAACGCGAAGGTTTGTTTGACAGTGCACCAAAAAAACCGCTGCCCGTGTTTCCGCAGCGCATCGGCATTGTCACCTCGCCCACCGGAGCCGTAATCCAGGACATGGTGCGCGTGTTTGAACGGCGTTTCCCATGCGTCGAAATAGTATTGTCGCCCACGTTGGTACAGGGCGATGCGGCGGCGGCCTCCATCGCCAAGGCTTTGCAACGGCTTACGGATGAGCCGGATATAGACGTGATTATCATTGCGCGGGGCGGAGGATCGGCGGAGGATTTGTGGGCTTTCAACGACGAAAACCTGGCGCGGGCGGTGTTTGCCTGTCCGGTTCCGGTTATTTCGGCCATCGGCCACGAAACCGATTTCACCATCCTCGACTTTGTGGCCGATGTGCGGGCCGCCACGCCCACCGCCGCCGCCGAACTCGCCACACCCGACCGCGATGAGTTGCTGTCGGTGCTGGACGGCACGAAAGCCTATTTCCTGGAACTGCTGCAAAACCAGATCCGCGAACACGAGCAGTTTCTGGACGATTATTCGGAGCGGCTGACGTGGCAAAAAAATAGTATCCTGCAAAACCAGCAAACCTCCCTTGACCTGCTCGAAGCCCGCCTGCAGGCCCTTAATCCGCAGGCGTTTCTGGAACAGGGCTTTTCCGTGACCCTCAAGGACGGTAGGAAAATAGTATCTTCCGCCGAACTGAAACCCGGCGATTTGATTGAAACCGTTTTGAAGGACGGCAGCGTGAAATCCATTGTACGGTAGGCACTTGAAGGCAAAGCCAGTATCTTTTTTAAAACTTTTTCCTTCCGATTCGGTTTTTCTCTTGAACGGGACAAAAGTCGTCCTCAAAAAAACATTCAACCCATCAAAAAAAACACCATGAAAAGCACAAATGCCAAACTTAAAAGCTTAGCCTTGCTATGCCTAACCGGCCTTGCTGCCGCCTCTTGCAGTGAAGACCCTGCCGTTACGCCCCCGCCAACCGTGGTCAAGGATTGGAGTATACCCTTGTCAACAAAAAATGAAAATCCGGGCATCGCCAACCGAAATGAAACCGGAACGGCAACCCTGCAATTGTTGTCAGACAATTCATTAAAATACACGATCAATGTCACGGGGCTTGCCTCGGGCGATGCATTGGTGGCGGCCCATATCCACGTAGGGGACGTGATCACAAACGGAGGTGTAATCCTGAGCCTGAACCCGACATTTTCAGGTGCAACATCTTCAGGTACCATTGCAAGCGTCAGAACTTCGCTGGTGGACAGCCTGAAGAACGATGCCAACGAACTTTACTTCAACGTCCACTCAACGCAAGTGGGTTCCGGCTTGGTGAGAGGGCAATTGAACACCAAACTGGAGATGGTCGCAAACGTGGTAATGAATGGAACCAACGAAGTGCCGGCAATAACCACAACCGCAACTGGAGTTGGCTTGCTCAGGCTCACTTCAAATAAAAAACTGTACAGCAGGGTCACCATTTCCAATTTGGAAACAGGCGACGTTATGAATGCGGCACACATCCACACCGGAGCGGCCGGAGCCAACGGCCCCGTATATATTGGCCTTTACGCCAGCACGGCCGAATTCGGAACCGCAAAAATCCTGACCGTCACTGATGCCCAGATTGATGTTCTGAAAACCGGTGCCCTCTATCTAAACGCACATTCCACGGCAAAGCCCAGCGGCATTGTCAGAGGACAGGTAAGATAATATCAGTTGAGCCGATAATCATCTGCTTAAATCCACACCGGCTACAATTCCGGATCCAACAAAAAACCACCTCAGGGTGGTTTTTTGTTGGATAACCCCGGCAAATACCTTACATCAGCCTGTTTGCCAATGTTCACAGGCTCGCATCCGGCAGTTTTTCACGTATCCACAAGAAAACCGGGAAAACACATAGATTTGCGTGGCAGCACCTGAGAAAACATGAACGGGTAGGCGGCCAGCTTTCATGTGAAAACCGCCCTGAACCGCGTCCGCGAAGCGTAGGGCTTGTGGCAGGATGGCAGGAAAATAGTATCTTCCGCCGGGCCGAAACCCGGCGATTTGATTGAAACCGTTCTGAAAGACGGCAACACACAATCCATTGTACAATGAAACACGTGACGATTGCCAAGGAAATGTTCGTTGAAAACCGGAAAAACCTCGCAAAACTGCTCAAAGCCGGCAGCATCGCCATTTTCCACGCCAACGACACCATGCCCACCAATGCCGACGGAACCATGCGTTTCCGGCAGAACAACGACCTTTTCTACCTTTCCGGCGTGGACCAGGAAGAAACCGTTCTGGTGATTGCACCGGACTTTCCGGATCCCAAATACCGCGAGATGCTTTTTGTCCGCGAAACCAGCGAACAGATTGCCACCTGGGAGGGACACAAGCTGAGCCAGGCGCAGGCAACCGAACTGTCGGGCATCCAAACGGTGTACTGGACCGACCGGTTTTTGCCAATCCTGCAAATCTTGTTTCCCGAATGCGAAAACATTTATCTGGACACCAACGAACACAGCCGCGCCCTGGTGGAGGTGCAGACGCGCAACGCCCGGTTTGTTGAGTATTGCAGGCAGCATTTTCCGCTGCACACCTATCGGCGGGCGGCTCCGCTGATGCAGCAGTTGCGCACCGTAAAATCGGCCACGGAAATCGGGTTGCTGCAACAAGCCTGCGATTTGACCGAACTCGGATTCCGCCGGATCCTGCCATTTGTGAAGCCCGGTGTGATGGAATATGAAATCGAAGCCGAACTTGCCCATGAGTTCATGCGGGCTGGAGCCGGGTTTGCGGGCTACCAGCCCATCATTGCCTCCGGGGCAAATACGTGTGTGCTTCATTACACCGAAAACAGCCGCGCCTGCCACAACGGCGACTTGCTGCTCATGGATTTTGCCGCCGGTCATGCCAACTATAACGCCGACCTGACGCGCACCATCCCGGTCAATGGCCGCTTTTCGCCGCGCCAACGCCAGGTGTACGAGGCCGTGCTGCGCGTGATGAAAGCGGCCGCCGAGATGCTTGTGACCGGCAACATTTGGGATGAATACCAGAAGGAAGTAGGCAAGATAATGGAAGGTGAACTGATAGGCTTGGGCCTGCTGGACAAACACGACGTGGCCCGTCAGGATGCGGAGAACCCGCTGTACAAGAGGTATTTCATGCACGGAACCTCGCACCACCTGGGGCTGGACGTGCATGATGTGGGCAGCCGCTACCGCCGCTTCGGGCCGGGCATGGTGCTTACCTGCGAGCCGGGCATCTATATCCGGGAGGAGGGTCTGGGCATCCGGCTGGAAAACAACATTGTGATCACCGAAACCGGCAACCGCGACCTGATGACAAACATTCCGGTTGAAGCCGGCGAGATTGAGGAACTGATGAATGCCGGAAAATAGTATCCCCGCTAAAGCTAAAAGTTCCGCCAGAGGCGGAAACGGGGCTTTCAGCTTTCAAAAAGCCCAAACCTGCCGCCGCAAACTCAGTCAAAACTCGACACCTGCTTGCGGATAACGTCCGGTTTGCCCTCAATATCATAAACCATCTTGCCGAGCGAGGCGAACACGCTGATTTTTTTGATGTTTTGCGAACGCAGCTTGTCCAATGCCCTGCCATTGAGGCTGTAAAAGGCAAACAGGTGGCAGCCATAATCCAGCGCACTCCGGCGCGAGTTGTATTCTCCGCGTGCACGCAAGGCGAGGCTGCTGCCATCGTCGAGCATCAACTCCGCCGCATCGCCCTCACTGATGCTGAAAACGCTGGTGCGCCCCGTTTGGATGGTCAGGCACAAGGAAACGCCCGCTCGGGACTTGTAAACGCTGCTTTTGACAATTTCGCCAATCGAGTTTTTCGCCCCCGGAACCGTGTAAATCCTTTTCTCAGGGGTTGAATAAACCGTGTCGCCTTTGCCGGTGATTTCCATCTTGACCTTGAATTGGCCGTGGCTGGCAATTGAGCTTAAAAAGCCGAGCAGGAGCAGAAGGTGTTTCATGGTTGCGGGCATTGGGGTGGGTGGAAGGTGCAAGCTGTCGGTGTTTCCGGTGGCGTGTTCATGGCTGTGGCGCAAAACCAAAGGCAACCTAACCGGAGTTTGACTTTAAAACTGTTGTTTTGTAAATTGGCACAAAACATAAAACCGTTTCATGTATGCTCGCACCAACGGATGGACTCAACGACCTTCAGAAAGAATTGTTGAAACTGTATGCCAATAGCATATCTGAAGAGTCTCTTTTGGAAATAAAATCGCTTCTGTCACAGTTTTTCGCCCGGAAAGCCACCGAGGAAATGGATGTTTTCATGGCGGAGAAAGGTTTGACTGGCAAAGACATGGTTGATTGGGCTAATGAACACAACCGCAGTGAAAGTAGTCATTGACACCAACGTCATGGTTGCCGCCATCGGTAGGCAGTCGCCTTTCCGGTGGATATTCGACTGTCTGATTGACGGCAGGCTTTCACTCTGCGTCTCAACGGAGATTCTGCTGGAATACCGGGAAATCCTGGAATGGAAAACTTCGGCATCAATCGCCGAAAACGTTGTCAACTTCATAACCATCAACCCGTTTACCCAAAAAACCGATGTTTTCTACCGTTTCAATCTTCTCAGCCAAGATCCGGACGACAACAAATACGCCGATTGCGCGGTTTCGTCCGGTGCGGCTTGCATTATTTCCAACGACCGGCATTTGCAGCAATTAAAGGAAATCGACTTCCCCAAAATCCAAATCCTGACATTGGCTGAATTTGAAAAGGAATACAAAGCTCATCTTACGGGCTGAAAAAACCAGTTGCCGCAAGTCGGGCAGTGCATAGCTTGCTGCAAGCCATGACAGAACACCTACCGTCCTGAAAATCCCGATTCAAAAAAATAGTATCCCCCGAAAAGTCCAAACCCCCGCCGGCAAAGTCAACTGTCAAAACGGGTCGCGTCCACGATGCCGGGCACTTTGGCGAGCCTTTTCATGAGTGTTTCCAAGTGGCTCGTGTCGTTGACAAAGAGCATGATGTTGCCCTCGAAAATGCCGTCGTTGGTTTCGATTTTTATGGAGCGCATATTCACTTTCAGTTCG
>JANPIL010000426.1:0-13644 GCA_031424975.1 Sphingobacteriales bacterium | reverse complement strand
TTGCTCCAGGCTGAGGCCGCTGCCTTCGCGTTTGAGAACCGTGTCAATGCTTTTTTCGGCCACGTTGCGCGCAATGCCCAGCGTTGTCAGTGCAGATAACGCCTCGTTGCGGATGGTATTGTGAGAGGTAACCGGCGAGGTGGGCGAGTCTGATGTAAGGTAAAGGTCTTTTTTCATCTTGTCGCGCAGTTCCAGTATCACGCGCTGGGCGGTTTTGACACCGATGCCTTTGATACCTTGGATGGTGCGTAAATCTTCGGAAACAATGGCCTGCTGGATTTCCGCCGACGAGAGCGACGAAAGCATCATCAGCGCGGTGTTGGTGCCGATGCCCGAAACGCTGGTCAGTTCCAGGAAAATACGCTTCTCGGCACGGTCTGAAAAGCCGTAGAGCAACTGCGCATCCTCGCGCACGTGGAAATGCGTGTAAAGGCGGCATTTCTCGCCTTCGGGCAGGCTGGCGTAGGTTTGCAGCGAAATCCTGATTTCATAACCCACGCCATTGACATCAATAATGACGTACGACGGTTCCTTGTGCGTGAGTTTTCCTTCGATGTATGCAATCATGAAAAAACGGTTAAGCGTTTGGCTGTCAAATGGTTGCGGGGTTTGGGCTTCGGCAAAGATACTATTTTGGCGGTGATTGCCGAGTGATTGGCGGCACGTTTTTCGGGAATTGTACACATCGGACAAACCCGCAGCCTCAAGTTTTCGGTATAAAAGTATTTCTATCCTTTCCTGCTGACGGCGTGTGGGGCAGTACCGGACAGTTGGGCGGCACGGCGGCGGCGTGTTGATAGCCGGTGTGGGCTATGGCAAATATTTCCGGCCGGAGAGGGGTTTGGGCTTTTGAAAAGATACTGTTTTGAAACACAAACAGCCCGCCTGAGAGCGTGCCGCAGCCAACCGGCCGCAGCGCAACGTATCGCAGCGCAAACAAGAAAAGGCGTCGGGGCCGGTGTGTTGCACCGTCCGCGACGCCTTCCCAACACCGGAACCGGACACCCGGCCCGGATGCCGGATTACTGTTTGACCACTTTGATTACCGTTGTCCTGTCGCCAGCAACGGCGCGGACTACGTACACACCCGGGCGGTGTCCGGTCAGGTCCACCTCAAGACCAGTGGCCAGGCTGCCCGCCTCAATTGTCTGTCTGGTCACCAGCGAGCCATTCAGGTCGAATACCGACACTACCGTTTGTTCGGTCACCTCCTGGCCGAATCGCAGCGTGAACCGGTCGCGGAATGGGTTGGGGTAGGCGGTGGCCCCGGTTTGTCCGGAGGCCGCCTGGGCCGTTGGCTCAGCCGACATCCGGCTGGCTGTCGGAGTAATGGCCGCGCCGCTGCGCACCCGCACCACGCCGCCGCTCAGGTTCTGCATCACCGATGCCGACCCGTTCCAGGAACTGGAGAACACCAGCACACCGCCGTTGCGGAGCGTCACGCTGATCTGGTCGCGGAGCGTGCGGTCGGTTGATTCGAACGCCTGCACCGACAAATCCATGTTGCCGCCCAGCGACACCGGCGCGGCCGGGTTGGTGATGTCGGTCAGGTTGGCCTTGGTGTTGAAGTCGGCCCGCCGTCCGCCGGTCACGTTGAACGTGCCCAGCGTGTTGACGGCGTTTGACTTGATTTGGTAGGTGCGCCACCCGCCGTTTACGAGCCTGCGGAAAATGATGTTGGCCTGGCCCTTAATGTTGCGGCCCGACTTGTTCCACTTCATGGTAAAGCCGAAGTTCATGCGCGAGCCGGCCGTGGCCGCAAACGTGCCCACCGACTGCGCCATGGCCAAGCTGCCACCGCCGTTCACAAAATCGGCCCCCGGCACGGCTACGGTGATCAGGGTGGGCGGGTTGTTTTGGCCCGTGTAGAATCCGCCCTCGGTCGTCACGTTCATTTCGAACGTTTTGCCGCCGTTGCTGAACTCAGACTGGCTTAGCGTCTCGGTGTGGATGCCCGTCCGTGCCGTGCCCACTGTGAAGACGCCGGGTGTCAGCAAGGTTACTGGAACGGTGCGCGGCGATGTGCCGCCGGCAAACCGCGCCTGCGCATTGGTAACCACGCCCCGCGAGCCGTCGGCCGTGTCGGTGAGCGTGGCGATGTACTCAACATTGGCCACGGTGGATGTGGAGTTGGCCGTTCCGAAATACTCCAGTCCGGCGTAGGCCACGGCCGCGTTCTCGCGGTTGATGGCGAACGGATCGTTGTCGGTACTGGCCATGTACAGGTTGTCACCGGCAAACGCGGAAGTGACCGTGGCCAAGGCTGCGGGCTGGTTGAGTGTCAGCGCCGCCGAGGCCACACTGGTTGCCAACGTGGCGGCGGTTGCGTTTTGGGTTCCCAAACCGAACGTGACCGTTCTGCCGCTGATGGCCGTGCCATTGGCCGCGTCGGTGAGTGTGGCGGTCAGGTTCACGATGTCCGAATACTGGCCCGTTAAGGCTCCGCCGTACACCAACGCGGTGGAACGCTTGCCTACGGTTACCGTGATTGACCTTTGGGCCGAAAGTACGGGCGTTCCGTTGTCGGTCACTTTGACCGTGAAGGTGAAGCTGCCCGGGCCCTGCGCCTTGGTGGGCGTCCAGGAGAACGCGCCGGTGGCCGCGTTGATGGCCGCTCCCACGGGAGCGTTCACCAGCGAGAAGGCCAGCGTGTTGGCCGGCAGGTCGGCGTCGGTGGCCGTGGCCGTGAAGGTCAGGGCGTTACCCCAAGCCACGATGTCCGTTGGCGGAACCCCGGCCAGCACGGGTGCTACGTTCACCTCGTTTACGGTGACGGTGACCTGCTGCTGGGCGGAAAGTACGGGCGTTCCGTTGTCGGCCACTTTGACCGTGAAGGTGAAGCTGCCCGGGCCCTGCGCCTTGGTGGGCGTCCAAGAGAACGCGCCGGTGGCCGCGTCAATGGTCGCCCCTTGCGGCGCGCCTTCCAACGAGAAGGCCAGCGTGTTGGCCGGCAGGTCGGTGTCGGTGGCCGTGGCCGTGAAGGTCAGTTGCGTCAGCTCGTTCACCGTGTAGGTCGGCTGCACCCCGGCCAGCACCGGCTCGTCGTTAACGGCGTTGATGGTTAGGCTCACTGTAGCCGGCTCGGAGCTAAACCCATTGGCCGAAGCTTTGAATGTAAAGGCATCCTCGCCAAAATAATTGGCTTCGGGTGTGTAAGTTAAGTTTGGTATTGTTCCGCTCAGTGTGCCATGCTTCGGTGCGCTTACTATCTCAAATACCGGAGATGTCGGCCCGGTAGCCGTAAGGGTAACGGCCAGGCTCTGGTCTTCGTTACCGGTCAGTTGCTGGGCTTGTGCCACCAGTATGGGTACACAAGATACAGTAGCCGACCAGCCCGGCCCCGCTATGGTATTATTAAAAGAAGTAAACCGGAAGGTGAGCTGGCCGGTAGCGTTCTGGGCTGTTACGGTGCCAGGAGAAGCCGACCGAATGTTATAGGAGCCGATGAGCGGGGCATCTGTACTGGCGCCGTTATAGATTGACAGGTAATGCAATGGGAACACGCTGAATTCATTAAAGGTCACCTGGACGGCGGAGCCTGGAGTAGCTGGCGAGAAGGTCTGGGTGATGCCCTGATTAAGGTAATAACGATCCAAACCGCCTTGGTCGAGGAACAAGGCATCACAAGTAGTTACCGGTTGGTTGCTCATTACGATGACGTTGCCGACAGTAACGCTGGCTACATTGGTGTATACGCTCATGGAATTATCGCTCTTTTGTGCCCGCAGGCGGTAGAAATAGTACCCGTTGGTGGGTAGGATTTCCTCGAAAGTGGTGATATTGGCGTTTACCTGGGCAATCTCAACGAAACCGCCTGTAGCTGAAGCAGAACGTTCGATGAGAAATTTGGTCTCATCAGAAGAATTATCTTTCCAGGTAAGACTGATGGTCTTGCCATTGGCCGTGGCCGCCAGGTTGTTCGGCCAGTCAATCGGTACGCAGGAAACCGCCGCTGACCAACCCGCGCTGGCTACGCCAGAATAGGTCATGATGCGGAAGGTGAGCTGCCCGGTAGTATTGCGGGCTGTTATTGTTGCGGGCAAGGCCGAACCGGTGTAGGAGCCGATGAGCGGGGCGTACACACTGGCTCCGTCGTAGACGTAGAGATAATCCCATCGGCTCACGTCGAAGGCATTAAATGATACCTGGATGGCGGAGCCCGGAGTGGCCGGGGTGAAAGTCTGACTAATATCTTGATTAATTGGGTAATTACCTATCCCGCCCGGGTCGAGGAACAGGGCATTGCAGGTGGTTACAGGTTCAGTGCTCATCACCACTACGTTGTTGCTGGTAGCTACCCCGGCAACACTAGAGTATGAACCGAGGGTACCGTCGGCACGCCGGGTCCGCAGGCGGTAAAAATAGTAATTGTTAGCGGCTAAATTTTCTTCGAAAGTAGTGGTATTCGCAGCTACCACCGCAATCTCTACGAAGCCACTGGTGGGCCAGAAGGAACGTTCGATGAGGAAGTTTGCTTCATCGGTGGTGTTATCAGTCCAGGAGAGGCTCACAGTTTTGCCATTGGCCGTGGCCACCACGCTGGTAGGCCATTCAATCGGTACGCAGGTAATGGCCGCCCGCCAGCCAGCCTGGGTTGTACCATCTGAATATGCGGAAATAAACCGGAAAGTGAGCTGCCCGGCGGCATTGCGGGCCGTCACCGTGCCGGGCAAATCAGAGTAGGTAAAAGTACCGATGAGCGGAGCGTTTGTGCTAGCTCCGTCGTAAATGGAGAGGGAATGATCTGGTCCTAAACCCACAGCACCGGCAAATGACACCCGGACGGCGTAACCCGCAGTAGCCGGGGTTAAAGTCTGGGTAAAGTCTTGGTTTAAAGGATAGTTATCAAAGCCGCCCGGATCCATAAACACCTCATCGCAGGTAGTTACCGGTTGGTTGCTCATCAGGATGGCGTTTCCAGTGACGACGCTGGCAATGGGAGCGTAGAGAGTAAAGGTACCATTGGAGCGAAT
The DNA here is from genome assembly GCA_031424975.1 of Sphingobacteriales bacterium. Classification (GTDB taxonomy): domain Bacteria; phylum Bacteroidota; class Bacteroidia; order Cytophagales; family 172606-1; genus Xanthocytophaga. The sequence goes on along the minus strand of JANPIL010000426.1, from coordinate 8,671 downwards.
GGCTCGCACGCGGTAGTAATACTTGTTGGTGGAGAGGTTTTCCTCGAAAGTGGTGGTATTGGCGTCCACTTGGGCAACCTCAACGAAACCGCCTGTAGCTGAAGTAGAACGCTCGATGAGAAATTTCGTCTCGTCGGTGGTGTTGTCATCCCAGGTAAGCTTGACAGTGTTCCCGTTAGCCGTGGCCGTGAGCCCCGAGGGTGCAGATGACAAGCCTAGCACAAGATATTGTACGGGACTGTAGTAAGGCAATCCGCTGGCCGGGGTAACCCGGATTTGGTAGAAGTAGGTATTGTCAGTTGATAATCCCTGATCGGTGTAGGTGCTGGCACTGCCATCCAAAGAGGCCACCTGAGCAAAACCGCTGACAGGTGACAGGGATCTTTCCACAGAAAAGGACGTAATGCCCTCCAGGGCCTGCCATGACAACTTAATAGTTGTCTCAGATGGAACACCCGCCTCAAGTACAAGGTTGAAGGGTGCCTTCACACCTACAGCCTCCCATGCGTTGGCCACTTGGCGCACTTCGTTTGACAGTTCTCCAAACAGGTCGGCAGTGGCCTGTAGGGTAGCTGTCCGAGCATCGGGGAACTGGGAATTGGCCGTCAGGTACATCTTTTGTGCACGGTAGGCGATTCGGGCGGCCTTATCAATACCTATGCCGGCTACAGTGAAAGGGTAACCATTGTCGTTGGTACCGGCATCGCCTTGGGAGAGCAGGAAAAACCAGTAGTTGAACACGCCGCTATTAATATGAACTCCGCCATTGTCACCAGTGCCAGTGTACCAGTAAGGACCCTTGTAGGTATCAGGCTGTCCTCCCGACCTGGGATCACTCAAGGATCGCATGAAAGGGTGGTATAGCGTAAAATCCTCAGCTATGAGCCAGGCCTGTTTTTCCGGTGCCGCATAGTGTTCAATAACAGCACCCCATATATCGCTGAAGCCTTCGTTGAGGGCACCAGGTTCATCCTGATACACCAGGTTGGCTGTGTATTGCATCACGCCATGACCAAACTCGTGGGCTACCACATCGAGGCTGGATAAGGGCTTAAAGTACTTATTATCCCCATCGCCGTAGTACATCGCCGTTCCATCCCAGAAGGCATTGTTATAGTTGTTACCTACGTGCACATAGCTGGTCATCTTACCATCGGCATCATCCAGTCCGAGCCGGCCGTGCACGTTTTTAAAGTAGTCGTAAACCCGCTGCGTACCCCAATGGGCGTCCAGGGCTGCGTTGTCCTGATTGGCGTTGTCAAATTCGGCTGCCGTCCATTGGTTGTCGGCATCGGTGAAATCGATAGCCATGCCTGTGGAAAAGTTTTTTTGCAAGTTGTATGTCTCCACGCCCGCGCCGCGGCTGGGATCACGCAATACGTGATTCGCCCCGTTTTTACTGGTTTGTATCGTGCGTGTGCCGCTATACTTCGTATCTGCAGGGCCTTCAGTATGCTTAATAATGGCATTGCGGTGAATAACCTTTCCGGTAATGGCATCTACATAGATATAATCGCGACTCAATGGCTCGGTGGCATAAATGTCAAACTTGTAGGCCAGTACCATCGTACCTGCTTTGGCCGTGCCTATGTAATCTTTGCAAATAACCAGTTCCCCTTTGGGATAGGCAGTAGCTTTGGGGTTGTTTTGCTGCTTTTTCAGCCATTGTTCTTCTGCTTTATCTTGCCAGCGGTAGGTTTTGGCACCCACGAAAGCCAGGGCTTGTTGCAAAGCAGCACTTTCTGAGAGGGCAGGTTTTACGGCTTTTTCCCCTACATCGTATACCTCTCCGCTGATGGCTTCGATCTTTCCGTTGCGGGAATGTGCTTTCACTACCGCATATTCCACCGGTACACCCTTATAATATTGCTTAAATTGTTCATGTGTAAAGCCTTGCGGATCTTTTTCGGATTTGTCTTTTACCAGGCCGTCATCTTTGCCCATGCTTAGTTTCTCTTTGAGAACCTGCGCTACATTAGCCGTTGCCGGGCGTTGTGAAGCATCTATTCGCATCAGGAAAGAGGGTGCTTTGTTATCTTTGGGAATCCGCCCATTTTTATTGTTCTCTCCTGTCTGCGCAAAAGCCTGGGTGAATGATATCAGCAGAAGTACGGAAAATAGGATACCGGCAGGGAAATGGAAAAAGCGGCGGATAAGGTCGCCTGCCCGGGTTTGCGCTTGGAGGGTATGCTGGGTAAAGCTCAGCAGAAAAGAGGATAGGGTAGAGTGCCGCCAAACCGGCCGCACCAAGCGTTTAGGTTGTGTAATAGTATTCATGTAGGTTAGCAGAGGGTTAGCAGAAAGATAAATGGTTCGTAAGGTGGGTATGCCCGATTGGTATAGCCGAAAAGGTGCGCGTTTTGAAGAAGTCCTACTGGTCAGGCTGGATCTGAGGGTGAAAATAGGAAGCACACTGAATCCGGCCGGCCGGATGTGTGGCACGCAGGATAAGTAGTTTTGTTCGCATAGAAGTCTTTGGTTGCGTGGAAAGCGGAATTACGTGGCTACAAGTTGGGCAAACGGGGCGTTGGGGGCAAGTTTTCGTAGTGGACAAAAACCTGACATTGTCACAATAGTATTTTTTCTACATGAAAACGGGTTTTTTTTGCACGATTCCACGAGAAATATGCCCGGGGCCGGGCAGTTGCGGCGCACCGGTGAAACAAGGAAATTGCAGCGCACACGGAAGCCGGGGTGGCTTCCGGTTATGCGATGCCCACCTTGAAGCCGGGCAAGCCCGGTTCAAAGTTTGAGGAGCGTGTTTTCCACATCGTCTTCCGGTTGCAGGTTGAGCCGCTGGCGCAGCCGCCGCTGGGTTTTGTAAACGCTGTTGGGCGACACGCCGAGTATCGCGGCGAGTTGGTGGGTGGACAGGTGCAACCGTGACAGAGCCGCCATTCGCATCTCGGCCGGGGTGATGTCGGTCACTTTTTCCTTTAGATTGATGAAAAAACTCGGGTAGAGTTTTACAAAAAGCGATTGGAACTTCTCCCAATCGTCGCCGGTCAGGATGGTCAGGCTTGCAATGGATTGCATCAGTTCCTGCCGCTCCGCCGATTCCTGCTGGTTGTTGAGTGGCCGTTGCAACTCTTCCAGCAAATCCACTTTTTCCTTCAGGTTCTGGGTAAGCAGGTCCAGTTGCTGGCGGGCCAGTGCTTCGGCGGCGGCTTTTTGTTGCAGGGCCAGTTGGGCTTTGTGCTGGTGTTGCCGCCGCTGCCAATTGAGGTACAGGAGGCAAATGATGGAAATCAGGACGATGACCGCCAAGACAAAATTCATCCGCTGCTCTTCGGCTTCCTTGTCTTTTTGCAGGTTTTCTATGGTCTGTCGGCTTTTTTCGTTGTCAAGCCGAGTTTTCAGTACGTTCATGCTACTCGCGTAGGCTTTCCGCTCTATTTCATCGTGCAGGGTCGTGTGCAGTTTGGCGTAGTGATGCACGCTGTCGGCGTTGTTGGCGGCCCTGAACACGTCTGTTGCGGTGGCGTAGGCATCGCGCAGGTAGTTGATTCGCTGGATGGTTTGCATCGGCGAGGCACGCAGCATCCCGATGGCCTGGCGTATGTGCAGCACCGCGCTGTCTTTTTTGCCCTGCGCCAAGTTTACCTTGGCCAGCCATTGCAGGCTGTTGGCGGCCACGTTTGGCTCCGCAGACCGGTTCACGAGGTAGTCGTAGGCGAGCAAGTGTTTGGCCCGGTCAGGTTTGTTTTGCAAAAACATCACTTGCCCCATGTGTCCCGCGTTGATGCCGCGCCAAATGTCGTTCGCTCCATGGTAGTCCAGCAAACGGGCCAGCCGCATGGACTGCCCGTAATAGGCCAATGCCGAATCCAGTTTGCCGAGCCGCTGGTGGGCCTGCCCAATCATGTTCACGTACAGCACCCGCTCCCACAAGTTTCTGGGCAGGGTGTCAGGCAGGCTTTGCAGGCCCAGCCTCGTGTACGTGATGCTGCTTTCGTATGCCCGCGTATGGAAAAAAACTTCGCCCATCTGGAGCCACATGCTGGTTTGCGCAGTCGGCTCCACTTTCAGTGTCCGGTTCATTTCCTCGGCCCGCAAGTAGTAATACAGGCTCAAATCCAGTTCCTGCCGATTGAACATGACGCTGCCAAGTATGATGTTGGCAAAGGAAATCAGGTGCTTGTCGTTGCTGCGGTAGGCTTCCTGCAACAACTTTCCCGCAAGTGCTTCCACATCGGCTTTTCGGTAGCCTTTGTTGCTGTAGTTGATATAAGAGACTACCCCGAGTTTGAACGCGAGAAAACGCACGTTGTAATACGGGTTGTCGGCCACTTGGCTTTCCAGTTGGTCTATTAGCGAAAGTCTGAAACCGGTGTCTTTGTAGGCCAAGGCAAGATTAAGCCGGAAATATTCATCGTTGCCCCGGTCACTTTTGTCGCTCAGTTTCTCAACCCACTCCTCAACGGGGAAGGCGGAAGGGTTTTGCTGGCCGAAAGCGTTTGTCAGCAACAACACGGATGCAAGGAACACAAGCAAGCAGGCGACTTTTTTCTTGTTCGTAAGCATGGGTGCTTGTACATGGATGAAAACCGTACGCCAGACGGACAGGCCATCGGGCAGCCCAGAAAAGCAAACCCTTTGCCTCTGCACTTTCGTGGCAACGGATTTGAACCAATGATGGACAGTATTAATCTGTAGCATAAAGGCAGAAACTTATTTGCGACCCTTAGTATGGGTGGTTGCAAAAAAATGCAGCGCGGAGCCTGAAGAAAATCTTGGTGACGGGAAACTGCTCGCTTGGATTGCGAGATTTGTGAGCCTGAACAGTTTTAGTACGCGTTGGGTTTGCGCCTTTGGAAAGATACTATTGCCCTGTACACTTGATTTTACGTGTTGATTCGGGTTTGAATCGCTGACATTTAGACGGTTAAATTATAAAATAAATTATTAAAATCCAATTGTTGAAACACTGTTTTGTAGTGGTTTTTTCAAATGCATGATGGCCCGAAAACAGAAGAGGCAGCAAAAGTACGGCTTTGCGCCTGGCCATTCGCCGGGGCGAATCCTTGAAAGGCAAGCCCGGCTGATTGTCGGGTTGGGGCTTTTTCAACGATACTATTTTGGCGGCGGCCTACCCAAGCCGGGCGAAAAACACGGGCACAAAAAAAGAGGCGTGGAAGCCTCTTTTTTTGTGGAGTCGGGATGACAGGATTCGAACCTGCGACCTTCCCGCCACCGGCGGGACACGCTGCCAAGCTATCTGTACGGCCAGTCAATTCTTCGCGTCTTCCAAGAACCTTTTCACGCCTCGCCCTTTGATTTTGGTTTCGAGTTTCATCGCCGATGCCCTGTCGGAACATGGAAATGAGAAAAGAAACTTCCAAGGTGTGCCGGTCATTGTGAATTTGCCCTTGCCTGAATCATGTTCTGACAGCCTTTTCTCAAGGTCATCCGTGTGTCCTACATAATGCTTTTGGAGCTTGTCGCTATGCAAAACATACACGAAAAAAGCCATGTCGGGTCACTCAGTTAAAGTCGCCTCGCCATATTCAGGCTTAGTGGTCGGGATGACAGGATTCGAACCTGCGACCTCTTGCACCCCATGCAAGCACGCTACCAGGCTGCGCTACATCCCGAAATTCAATGCACTGCTGTAAAAAGACCTGAACGTGCGGCCTTCCCGCTACCGGCGGGACACGCTACCAGGCTGCGCCATGGTTGGGAGTGCAATATTACGAAAACCCGCAAAAAAATAAATGTTTTTTCCGGTTTTGTTGTCCGGCTTTTTTTGGCGTGCATCTTCGCCACTGCCCGCCGAACCTGAAAAGTCCGGCCACTGCCTTGCCGCCGCCGATTTGTACCCGGTAAGAATAGTATCTTTTGGAAAGCCCAAACCCGCCCGTGAACTTGGCCGCCGGACTTGGAAAGTCCGGCTACTTCACCTTCTCATACATTCCGGCCAGCACATTCACCACGTGGTCAATTTCGTCGGTGGTGTTGTGTTTGCTGAACGAAAAACGCACGTTGGCGCGATTGGGCGATACGTTCAGGGCTTGCAGCACGTGCGAACCCGTTTCCGAGCCGCTGGAACACGCGCTGCCGCCCGAAGCGGAAATCTTCCCGATGTCCAGGTTGAACAGCAGCATATCGCCGATTTCGGAAGGCGGCAGGCTGACGCTGAGAACCGTGTAGAGGCTGCAATCCAAATCGGTGCAGCCACCGTTGAAGCTAATGTCCTCGATTTCAGCTTGCAACCTGCCAATCATGCGGCTTTTCAGGTTCAGGATGTGGCTTTTGTCATTTTCATGGTCGCGGTGGGCTATTTCCAAGGCTTTTGCCAAGCCCACAATGCCGTACACGTTTTCGGTGCCTCCGCGCATATTGCGTTCCTGTGCGCCGCCGTGGATGAACGGCTGGATTTTGGTATCGGCATTGACGTACAGGAAACCCACACCTTTGGGGCCGTGGAACTTGTGCGCCGCCCCCACAATAAAATCCACTTTGGTCTCTTGCAGGTTGTGCGGGTAGTGGCCCACCGTCTGCACGGTATCGGAGTGGAAAAATGCGCCGTGTGCCTTGCAGATTTCGGCAACCGCCTGTATGTCAAGAATATTGCCGATTTCGTTGTTGGCGTGCATCAGCGACACCAGCGAACGGGGATTGGTTTTTAGCAGGTTTTCCAAATCCGCCAAGTCCACATTTCCTTGGCTGTCGGTGCGCACGTAGCTCAGTGCAATGGTTCCCTTTCCGGCCAAATCCTCGAGCGTGTGCAGCACGGCGTGGTGTTCCAGGCGGCTGGTAACGGCGTGGGTGAGGCTGTAGGTGCAAATGCACGAGCAGATGGCCGTATTGTCGGCTTCGGTGCCGCCGGAGGTGAAGAAAATCTCGGCGGGTGAGGTGTGCAGCAGCGTTGCCACCGTTCGGCGCGACTTTTCAATGGCCGCCCGCACTTCGCGCCCGTGCGTGTGGATGGACGACGGGTTGCCGTGGAATTCGGTGAGGTAGGGCAGCATGGCTTCCAGCACTTCCCGGTCGAGCGGTGTGGTGGCGGCATTGTCCAGGTATATTCTCATGCGTTTTGCGTTTTGCGTTTGCCGTTTTGTCGCGTGCCGTTTTGGCGTTTGGTGTCCATCCGAAATAGTATCTTTCGGAAAGCCCAAACCCGCCCTTTTTCAACGGTAAACCGAAAACGGCAAATGTAATGTCACATTCTCATTTTAAGCCCCACGATTTCCTTGATGTCGCTAATAATCTTGTTGGCCAAGTATTCGGCGGTGGATTGCGAATCGGATTCGGAGTAGATGCGGATAATCGGCTCGGTGTTGGATTTGCGCAAATGCACCCATTCCTGGCCGAATTCTATTTTCACCCCGTCAACGGTGTTGATGGGGTTTTTGGCGTATTTCTTCTGGATTACCGCCAGTATCTCATCCACGTCAATATCGGGCGTGAGTTCGATCTTGTTCTTGGAAATGTGGTAGTCGGGATACGAGGCCCGCAGCCGCGAAACGGATTGGCCAAACTCGGCCAAGTGGCTCAGGAACAGCGCAATGCCCGCCAGCGCGTCGCGGCCGTGGTGCAGTGCCGGGTAGATCACGCCGCCGTTGCCTTCGCCGCCAATCACAGCGTTGTTGGCTTTCATGGCCGCCACCACGTTCACCTCGCCCACGGCAGCGGCAAAGTGCCGGCCCCCGTACTGCTCGGTTACGTCGCGCAGGGCACGCGTGGACGACAGGTTGGAAACCGTGTTACCGCCGGGCTGGTTTTTCAATACATAATCGGCTACGGCCACCAGCGTGTATTCCTCGCCAAACATACCGCCGTCCTCGCACGCAAACGCCAGCCTGTCCACGTCCGGATCCACGACAATGCCCAGGTCGTAGCGGCCTTTTTCGAGTTCGGTCGCAATCTGGGTCAGGTTTTCGGGCAGCGGTTCCGGGTTGTGGGCAAACACGCCCGAGGTATCGCCGTTGAGCAGGGTCTGCCTTTTCACGCCCAGGGCAGTCAGCAGCATTGGCACGGCCACGCTGCCCGACGAGTTGATACCATCGGTGATTATATTGAAGTCGCGCCGCGCAATGGCCTCACGGTTCACGAGTGGCAGGGCCAGAATGGCTTCGATGTGTTTTTGCAGGTAGCTGTGGTCGGTGCGGTATTTGCCCAGTTTTTTCACTTCGGCAAACGTAAAATCTTCGCTGTCAGCTAATTGAATAATGGCTTCGCCATCGGCGGCTGAAATGAACTCGCCGTGCCGGTCCAGCAGTTTCAGGGCGTTCCATTGCACCGGGTTGTGGCTGGCCGTGATGATGATGCCGCCAGCGGCCTGCTCCATCACAACCGCCATCTCGACGGTGGGCGTGGTGGATAGGCCCAAATCAACCACATCAATGCCCAAGCCTTGCAGCGTGGAGGCCACAATGCGCGAAATCATCTCGCCCGAAGGCCGCGCATCGCGCCCGATGATGATTTTGGCTTGCTTGCCGGTCTGGCTTTTGGCCCAAGTTCCGTAGGCGGCGGCAAATTTCAGTACGTCGAGCGGCGTGAGTGCGCCGCCACTTTTGCCCCCGATGGTTCCCCGGATGCCCGAAATGGATTTTATTAATGTCACGTGTGCGGTGATGGTTGGTTTGAAGCGGGGACAAAAGTACAACACTTCGGGCGATTTCGGTGACCGGATTGCGGATTTTGCGCGGCATGGCGCGGCGGTTTTTGG
>JANPIL010000425.1:0-34469 GCA_031424975.1 Sphingobacteriales bacterium | reverse complement strand
CAAGTTTCATTTTCCAAAATAGTGCGTTGGCGCATTTCAATTTTGTGGGCGATTCGCTGCTTGGCGCAAACGTGAACTTGGAAGCCGGAGCCGTGCTTGCCAACCATTTCAATGAACGGTCGGACAAGTTGATCAGGGTTTTGGTGGATGGAAAAATCGCGGAAACCGGCTCGGTCAAATTCGGCGCGCTGGTCGGTGATGGTTCGCGCATCGGGGCCAATGCCGTCACATCGCCCGGTACGGTTCTGTTGCCCGGCAGCATTGTCGGGCGGCTGCAACTGCTGGATCAGGTGGCGGCATTCGCAATGTGAACCGGGCGGCAAACAAATGGGCTGGCACAAGGTTGGTAACGGTAAATCTCACACCCAAAACACATCGCATGGTTGTTATCATCGGGGCCGGAATGGCCGGACTCACTTGCGCCAAATACCTGCAAGACAGGCAGATACCATTCACGTTATTGGAAGCCTCCGATGGCGTGGGCGGACGCGTACGCACCGACATTGTGGATGGCTTCCGGCTCGACCGGGGTTTCCAGATATTCCTGACCTCGTATCCCGAAGCCGAAAAACTGCTCGATTACGGTGCGCTGGACTTCAAACCGTTCCGCTCCGGAGCGATTATCCGCAAGGACGGCAAGTTGCTGACCATGCCCAACCCGCTCAAAAACCCGTTATTGGCTCCGCAAGCATTGGCCGCGCCGGTAGGCACACTGCGCGACAAGCTGAAAATACTGCAACTGACCCGCCACGTGAAGGCCGCCGGAAATAGTATGGCTGGAATAGGCCAAACCTCCCGTTCCACGTTGTCGTTCCTGAGCGGTTTCGGCTACAGCGACGAGATGATAGACACGTTTTTCCGACCTTTTTTCAGCGGCGTTTTCTTGGAAAAGGAATTGCTCACCGCCGATGGTTTTTTCCGTTTCCTCTTCAACCAGTTCGCCACCGGCGATGTTGTGCTGCCCGCCCACGGCATACAAGCCATACCGGAACAATTGGCGGCGCGGCTGCCAAAGGATAGCATCCGGCTGAAAGCCAAAGTCTGGAAAATGGACGGACACACACTTTACCTTACCAACGGCGAAACCCTTGATGCCCAGACCATTGTGCTTGCCACCGATGCGCCGGAAGCCGAAAACCTGCTACCGCAGCACCACAAGACGGTTGATTTCAACGGCACAGAATGCGTCTATTTCTCCGCCGACCGCTCACCGCTGGCCAAGCCCATGATTGCCGTCAACGCCGATGCCGACGGATTGGTGAACAATATGGCCGTGCTCTCGGATGTGGCACCGTCATACGCGCCGCCCGGAAAAACACTGGTTTCGGTAAGCGTGGTGGGCAACTCGGGTTTGTCGGGTACGGAACTGGCCCATCAGGTGCAACGCGAACTGCACGCCTGGTTCGGCGACCAGACCCGGCACTGGCAACATTTGCGAACCTATCGCATTCCGCACGCCTTGCCGCAGCATTTTCCCGATTCGCAAAAACCGCTGCCCCTCAAAATCAACGACTTCACGTACCGGTGCGGCGATTACACGGCCTATCCGTCGCTGAATGCCGCCATGCAAACCGGCCGCGAAGTGGCGCAGATGATTGCGGGTTTTGCTTAACCCCTCCCAAAAAGGAGGCTTGGACCATCGGTTCCTGCCGCACCTTTGAAAGCCTCACGGGTTTGGTGTTTTTGGGAGGTACTATTTTGGCAACATAGAAGTTATCAGGCAGTTTACAGACAATAGCGACAAATGAAGACAAACGTTGAGGATAAACTTGATAGAATAGCGGATATATGGAACGATTTCATATGGGATTTTAAATTTTGTTCAAGCAGAATAAAATTTAACGACGATGTGAAAACAAACTATTTTGGGGATATTTTAGGTTATTTTAAAGATACTCTTGATATTATATTCCAGACAAGAACAGCAATAAGTCACGCTGACAAGTTCTCATTTTCAATCAGTTTTCTGCAAGCAATTTATATCCAGCAAGACTTTGTGGAAGAAATGTTAGGGATATTCAAGACAGGCATTGATAAAGGAAAACTTAAACAAGATTCAACATATTATATCAATCGTGAATTGAGAAATGAGCTAATTGGGCATCCAATCAGGAAGTTTCAGGATAGGCTAATTTCCTCGACTTTATTTAGTTACCAAGGCAAGGTAGATGAAATTCAATATCTAAGATATCATGCAGATAACGAATTCAAATCGGAGAGTAAAACATTCTCAATTTCTGAAATTCAGGAAAGGCATGAAAAATTTCTTAACAAGTATTTTGATGAAATACTCACAAAACTTAGGCACATCCTTGATGAATATTTGAAAGGGTTGGAGAAATTAGAAAGTGTTATTGAAAACAAAGACTTCAAAACAGTGTTGAAGTTTACGGAAATTTACTTTGAAGACATTTTCCAATCAGATTTCATTTATGATAAGGACTCGTTAATAAAAGTTTACAACAAAAAACACGAACACCAACGCTATAGAAATTTTATTGACCTATTCTATAATGATTTAAAAAAATCCATTATGGATAAGAAAAAATCTATTTCAGATATTTTTGAAAAAAAACAACCGGACTATTCTGAAGCCGAAAAAATAATTTTTCCTGAAATTGAATTTCCAGTAGATGATTTAGAACAAAGTGCGTTTGACAATGAAAGTATAAAAGAAACATATCATTACGAAATCGGAAAAATTGCTACAAAACGCAACTCGATGGATTTTGGTTTTTTTGGCGGACTCCTAAGGCATAAATGTTCAAACAACAGATTGATTTTAAGTGAGTTGAATCATATGGAAAAATATATACATGATGAGATTGAATATTATACCTCATTACGACTCATATGTGCAGAATTAAAGGAGGAGTAGAAAGCCAAAAATTCTAAATCTCCCTCAACTCCTTTTCACCACCGTGGCCGAGGCTTGCGCCACCGGATAGAGCACGATGTCGGCCAGCACCACGTGGGGCGGGCGGGTGAGTACAAAGGCAATCGTGTCGGCAATGTCGTCGGCGGTAAGCGGCTGCAGGCCCTTGTACACGTTTCCGGCGCGTTGGGCATCGCCCTTGAATCGTACGTTTGAGAATTCGGTTTCCACCATGCCCGGATGGATGCCCGTGACCTTGATGCCGTGCGGGTTCAAATCCAGCCGCATTCCGTCGGTTATCGCTTGCACGGCCGCCTTGGAGGCACAATAGACGTTGCCGTTGGGGTAGGTTTCCTTGCCCGCAATCGAGCCGAGGTTCACGATGTGTCCGCGTTGGCGCGCCACCATGCCCGGCATCACGGCTTTGGATACGTAGAGCAAGCCCTTCACGTTGCTGTCGAGCATGGCATCCCAATCGTCGGGGTCGCCGTCTTGGATGGGAGCCATGCCGTGCGCATTTCCCGCGTTATTTACCAGACAGTCAATGGCTTGCCACTCGGCGGGCAGCGAACCGATGGCGGCTTCCACGGCTGTGCGGTCGCGCACATCGAAGGTGAGCAGGTGGGCTTTCACGTTTCCGGCGGATACTATTTTTTCCAGTTCGGCCAGCCGGTCGGTGCGCCGTCCGCACAAAATCAAGTCGAAACCTTCATGGGCCAGCCGGACCGCCGTGGCCCAGCCGATGCCGGAAGTGGCTCCGGTAATGAGTGCTATCTTGGACATATTCCGTAGGTTTATTTGATAAATGGAGCGGTTGTTTGCTTTTGTGCGCGGCGCAAAGATATTTGTAAATTGCAGAAGGGAGGCAGGGTTGAATGGCGAAATGGCTGAATGGTTGTAAAAATCCGTTTTCAGTTCGTGATTGCCTGGCGTTTCATTTGCGCTGTCCTCCTGAACAGAACTTGTGACAAACCGAGCCACGCCTGAAAGCCGTCGGACTTGTCACAGGATTTTTCCAGAAGGACAAAATCCGGTTTGAAAACAGTATGTTCCGGAAAGCCCAAACCCACCCTACGCTTAAAAACCATCCGGCAATTCAACCGCCGACAACCATTTAACCATACAACATATGAACAAAAATGCCATTGTGATTACCAACGGACAATTGGGCAAGGCCCCCGCCAAAACCGCTCACGGACTGATCCGGGGCACTTCGCGCTTCAACATCATCGGTGTCATTGACGGGGCCGCCGCCGGGCGCGATGCCGGTGCGGTGGTGGATGGCAAGGTGCGCGGCATTCCGGTTTTCGCCACGCTGCGCGAAGCCGTGCAAGCCTTACCGACCATTGATTATTGCCTGATTGGGGTAGCTACCAAAGGCGGTGTGTTGCCGCCAGACATGAAATCGTTTTTGGAAAATGTGCTCCAGCACGGCATTTCAATCGTCAACGGCTTGCACGAATTTCTGAACGAAATGCCCGACATGGTTACGTTGGCGCGCGAAAGCGGTGTGCAAATTATTGATGTGCGCCGACCCAAGCCGCGCCACGAACTGCATTTCTGGACGGGCCGCATCCGCGAGGTCACGTGTCCGCGCGTGGCGGTGCTGGGTACGGATTGCAACCTGGGCAAACGCACAACCGCCCGCTTCCTCACCGAAGCCTGCCGCGAAGCGGACATGAAAGCCGAAATGATTTACACCGGGCAAACGGGCTGGATGCAGGGCGGCAACTACGGTTTCGTGTTCGATTCCACACCCAACGATTTTGTGTCGGGCGAGATTGAACACGCCATCGTGACGTGCTTTGAACGCGAAAAACCGGATGTCATGTTCATCGAGGGCCAGTCGGCGTTGCGCAACCCGAGCGGCCCGTGCGGGGCGGAGTTTTTGCTGTCGGGCGGGGCGCGGTTTGTGGTGTTGCAGCACGCTCCGGCCCGCACCTATTTTGACGACAATCCGGTGCTGGCCTCTCCCATTCCGCCATTGCAAGATGAAATTAACCTGATAAGAATCTACGGGGCACAAGTCATCGCCGTCACGCTCAACACGCAGGGGCTGACCTTGGCGCAAGCCCGCCAGTACCAGCAGCAATACGAAGCTGAGTTGAAAATCCCGGTGGTGCTGCCCTTGGAAGATGGCGTAGAAAGGATTGTGCCGCTGGTTTCATCCGTGGTGCGTAGCGGCCAACAGTAGCACACGCTTTAGCTTGTGCCCCGAAACCGCAGCCTGACTGTCGGCAGACAGGGTTTCGGGTTTCTAAAAGATACTATTTTTTTGCGGCTTCGGCCAAGCGGTTCGCCAGTCCGGAACCATTGGTCAATTTTGCGCCGTACACAAGCGGCACAAGCCTTGGATGAGCAGGTGCATTTCGGTGTTCTGGTAGCCTTCCGGCAGGTTGATTGTCGGGATGGAAGTATTGTCGAGGCAACTGGTGGTGCCGCAGCGCAAGCACTTGAAATGCACGTGGTTGTCTTGGTGCTGGTGGTCGGTGCAATGGCTCTTGCACAGCGCGTATTTGGTGCCGCCCTCATTGTCAAGCACTTGGTGAATCAGTCCGGCATCGAGGAAAGTTTTCAGGGTCCGGTACAGCGTCACGCGGTCAAACGAATCGCTCAGGCGGCTCTCCAAGTCGGAATGCGAGATTGCGAAATCCTTTTCTAAGAAATAAGCCAGCACTTCCTCGCGGCACGAAGTGTTGCGCAGGTTGTGTTCTTTCAGCAATGAGGCGACACCTAAAATCATGGTTTTTTCGGGAAAAGGTAAAGGCTTTCGTTTGTCTGAACAAAAATATTGCCCCGCTGATTCAATTGCACGCAAACCCTGTTTCCAGCCGGAAACCTCTGATGGATGGACAAGGCCATTGGCAAAGGCAAGCAAAACAGTATCTTCCGAAACTGCCAAATCCGTCGTTGCCGGTGCTGCGGGACTTGAAAAGTCCCGCTACCCTTCCCAAAACAGTATCATTTAAAAACACCAAACCCGCCCGCTATCAATCAGGCGGCCACAAGGGCAGCCCATACGGTTTTATCCGTGGACTGTTAACTGCGAACTGTTGACTGCCGACTGTTTCCCGTATTTGGCCGCCAGGCTTTCGGCGCACCGTTCGCCATCCATGGCCGCCGAAACAATGCCGCCCGCGTATCCTGCCCCTTCGCCGCACGGAAACAGCCGCTTGAGTTGCACGTGTTCCAGCGTTTCCTTGTCGCGCGGGATGCGCACCGGCGAAGAAGTCCGGCTTTCCACGCCCACCATCTGCGCCTCATTGGTCAGGTAGCCGCGCATTTGGCTCCCAAATGCCTGCAAGCCTTCGCGCAGCCGCACGGCAATGGGCGGCGGCAGGATTTCGCTCATTTGGGTTGCCACCAGGCCGGGCTGGTACGAAGTAGGCAGCAGCCCGGTTGAAACCTTGTTCTGCACAAAATCCATCAGTTTTTGGGCGGGGGCGGCTTGCGTGCCACCCGCCGCGCGGAAAGCGTTTTGTTCCAGTGTTTTCTGCAGTTCCAAGCCGGCCAACGCACCCAAGCGGGCATACGGCTGCCAATCCGATTCATCCACTGAGACCACCATGCCCGAATTGGCAAATTTTCCATCACGGCGCGAAGGCGACATTCCGTTCACCACGATTTCGCCCGGAGCCGTGGCCGAGGGCACAATGTAGCCGCCCGGACACATACAGAACGAGAAAACGCCCTTTTCCGCGCCCTTGAATTTGGCCTGCGCCACCAGCGAATATGAGGCGGCTGGCAGATAATGGCTGCGCGTGAGTGGCAAAACCCCACCCCCACCCTCTTGAGGCAGGGGAGATTTGAAATGGTACTGCACACTGTCAATGAATTCCTGCGGATGCTCGATGCGTACGCCCATGGCAAAGGGTTTGGCCTCGATCAGGATGTTTTTGGTGTGCAGCAACTCGAATATGTCGCGGGCCGAGTGGCCGGTGGCCAGAATCACGCCGATGCCCTCAATGGTGTCGCCGCTGGCCGTAACCACGCCGCGCATCTCACCGTTGGCCAGCACAAAATCAACAATCCGGGTATCGAAATGGATTTCGCCGCCCGCGTTCAGAATGCTTTCGCGCAGGGCGGTGACCACTTGTGGCAGTTTGTTGGTGCCGATGTGCGGGTGCGCCTCCACCAAAATCTCCTCGGTTGCCCCGTGGGCCACCAGTATTTCCAGGATGCGCCGCACATCGCCGCGTTTCTTGGAACGGGTGTAGAGCTTGCCATCCGAATACGTACCCGCGCCGCCCTCGCCGAAGCAGTAATTGGAATCGGGATTGACCACGTGGTTTTTGGTGATGGCCGCCAAATCGCGTCGGCGGCCGCGCACGTCCCGGCCGCGTTCCAGCACAACCGGTTTGATGCCGCATTCAATCAGGCGCAGGGCGGCAAACATTCCCGCCGGGCCGCAGCCAACGATAATGGCCGCCGGACTGCGGCTTACGTCGGGATATTGTTTTTGAAAGGATAGCAGCGGCGGGAGCGGCTCGTTGAGATAAACCTCGGCGGAAATGTTTACTTTCACCTGCCTGCCTCGCGCATCAATGGAGCGGCGCGTCTGGCGGATGGCTGCTGGATTGCCGGACGGAATATGCAGGCCGGACCGGATTTCCTGTTCCAGCCGGATTTCGTCAAAGGCCACTTCCGGCGGCAACGATAATTCTATGGTTTGCTTCATGTATTGCGTGGTAGGAACGGCCCTTGCGGTTGCCCGGCGGCGGTTTTGGAGCCATTGAAAATAGTATCTTCCGAAAAGCCCAAACCCGCCAGTTCGCCCGGAGGCCGATGCGCGATATCGGTCTGACACGCAGTGTCTGACCTGCATTCCGGTTTCATCCCGAGAATTTTGAAATCCAACGAATCCCGGTTCCGGCAAAATAGTATCTTCCGGAAGGCCCAAACCCCTTGCAGCCGTCGGGCGACCGCAAGGGTCGCCCCTACGGGTCAATCCATGTCGAAAATCGCTTTCAGTTCGCTGGCATCGTCGGGTTTCATGCGGCCCGCCAATATCAGGCGCAGTTGGCGGCGGCGCAAGGCACTGGCATACAGGGCTTTTTCCTCGTCGGTTTCGGGCTCCAGCTCGGGCACGCGTGCGGGTTTGCCGTCCTTGTCCAAGGCAACAAAGGTGAAGAAGGCTTTGTTCGTGGGCATCTTGCGTTTGTTCAGCACGTTTTCGGCCCACGCCTCAATATGAATTTCCATGGACGTGTTGAAGGCCCGCGTTACCTGCGCCTTGAGCGTGACCACATCGCCCAGGCTGATGGGTTCGGAAAAGGAAATGTTATCCACAGAGGCGGTGACCACAATGTTGCCCGAATGGCGCTGGGCGGCAATGGCCGACACAATGTCCATCCAGTACATGAGCCAGCCGCCCATCAGGTTGTTGAGGCCGTTGGTGTGGTTGGGAAAGGTCATTTCCGTCATGGTGGTCAGCGATTCGCGGGCAAATTTCCTGTCAGTCATCGGTTTTGTTTTGTTATGGTTCAAATGGGTTGCGGGCGTGAAAGTGTGAGTTCCGGTGCCCGCCAACAAAAAAGCAACCCGAAAGTTTCGGATTGCCTTGGCAAACAATGCCTAAAATGGCGGTCATCTGCGTTTTTTGCGTCGGGGGCTGCTTGATCCGGTGGAGAATTTGGGCTTTTTGAATTTCATGTTGCTGCGCCGCGTTTTCACCAGCGGGTTGATGGTGTATTCCAGTTTGGCCGCCAGCACAATGTACGTGTCCTTTCTGTCGGGGTTTCCGCGCTTGTGCCCCTCGTTCCAGTGTACGCCATCGTTGCTGTCATACGTCGGCACACCGGAATTCAGCTCCGCCGTGCGGTCGGCCAAGTTGGCTGCCCTCGGGTCGGCGAAGCTGCCGTTGGCCTTGTACACGGTGCTCACATCGTCGAGGTAATCGGTAAACAGCTTGCGGTAGCCCACTTCCAGGGCCAAATCCCACTGGGGGGCAAGGGCAATCTGCACACCCGCACCAAACGGGATAACCGGGCCGAACTGGTTATAATTCACACCCTCGGTATCGTAGCGGGGCAGCGTGTACCACGACCCGTCGTAGTTGGCGCGGGGCGTGAAATACGTGAAGCCGATGCCGGCAAAAAGATATGGGCTGAACAGCGGACGCTGGTTGAAAAACTTGTTGTAGGGGAAAAATTCAAAGACTCCGGTGGCAATTACTTCAATATTGCCCGAACGGAACGACAGGTTGCGCACCGCATTCTTGCCGCCCGCATCCTTGGAGGAAAGCCGGAAATAGGCTCCTTCCAAACGAGCCCGAACCCGGCCGCCGAAACGGTAGTCAAACCCCAGGTTGAAATACGGACGCGCGCTGATGCAGTCGCCGGTTTCGCACAAATCGCCGAAATACGTGGAACTGCCCGCACCCGCCGACAGTTTCATCACGCCGTAGTTGCTCATGCCCCGGTAAAGCTTGGAGTTTCGGATGGAGCCGCGCTGCCGCTGCCGTTGCGCCGCTGCCGTTGTGGAAACCAGCAAAACCGCCACGAATGACATGAAAATAGTGAGGTGTAAACTGATTTTTCTCATAGGGTATGGATTTTAGGGCGTAAATTGTAACAAAAAAGGCGAAATATCAAAGAAAAAAGAAACTATTTCCTTAGGTTTCCGCCGAGCCAAGGCATACCAAAGTAGTGCCAGCCCGCCCGGCTGGTTTGCAGTTGCGCCCGGCCGCCGCGATTCGGCGTGCAAACGCGAGCGGGTTTGGGCATTTCCAGCCATACTATTTTCCCGGACTATTTTCCCGAAACGCAGAAACCTCCCGTTGGTGGGAGGTTTCTGCGTTTCAAAAGATACTATTTTGGCCGTTCCTCAGTCGCGGTCAATGGAGCCGCCGCTGTTGGATTTGCCTTGCAGGCGGGCACTGCCCCGGTAGCGGATGGTGCCGCCACTATTGGCATTGGCGCGGAGCCGGTCGCTGGCATTCACCTCGGCGGAGGCCCCGCTGTTGGCGGCCACCTCGGCGGTTTCAGTTTCCAAATCGTAGGCACTTAGTTTGGCGGCACTGGTCACGTTGGCCTCCAAGTCTTTGGCACTGCCGCGCAAGGTCAGTTGTCCGGCGGCATCCACGTTGGCAGTCAGGCGGTTGGCATTGGCTTCGATTTCGCCACGTGCCGCCGCCGACACATTGATGTCCAGTTCGTCGAGGTCGTCGAAGTCGTTCACTTCAAACGAGGTTGCACCGGAGAAAACCAGCTTTTCGGCTTTGGGCATGGTGATGCGCAGCGTGATGCGCGAATTGTTGTCCCAGTCCCAATCCAGGAAATCCTTGCGCCAGCGGATTTTCAATTCGTTGCCATCAAGGTCAAACTCCACGTTTTCCACATCGTCCGGGTTGCCTTCCACGGCCACCCGGTACCGGTCGTCCTGCTCAACAACCACCTTGAACGGCCCGCTGACGGTCAGCTCCTGAAAATCGCGGTAGTCGTAGCGTTTACCGTTGCTGTAAAAATCCTTGTCGTCATAGTTTTTTTCTTCGGTGCAAGTCACGCACACCAAGCCTTCCTGCTGGTTGAAGGCAAACAGATTGTCGTCCAGCGAATAATCATCGTAGCCGTTGCGCTCCAAGGTATTTTCCAAAATGTCGCGCACATCCGCATCCACGCTGAATTGCTTGCCGTAGGGAATGTACAATTTCATGGAAAGCGACTGGTTCCGGAAACGTGCATTTTCCTTGTATTCAAAATTGGAATTAAAAGCCAGCGTTGTGTCGCGCAGGGTGGCTTGGTAGTCAATCATCTGGGCGTTTTTTTGTGCCTCCTCCCGCGTACTGCCACGGGCGGTAAAGGTCTGCACCAGTTTCAGGTCGCTGCCGTTGTAGCCTTCCAGTTCCAAGCGCGGGCGTTGCTGGCGGTCTTCATCAATGTCGTTGAGGGCAAGACGCAATCCGCGGTCGCCTGCGGAAAAGCCGACGGTTTTTTCGTACGACGACTCCTTCTGGTACTGGCTGGCCACTACCGGTATGCTGATTACGGAGCCGATTACGCCCACAATCCAGAGGCTGAAAAGCGTCCAGCCCACAGTGGGTTTCACCACGTTGCGCTTGGCCAGCAGGCTCACACCCAGAATGGCGAAGAAAAGCACCGGAATACCAAATGCAAGCCCGCCCGCCAGCCACGTCCACACGGGTGCGTCCACAAACCAGAATTGGTTGGGAAACACATGGATGTAGCGGTCGGTGGCCTGGAAACTGCCCAGGCCCAGCCGCGCCGCCAGCAAGGTTACAAAACCAATCAGGAAACTGACGGCGACAACCATGATGATGACTCCGGCAAAGATACGGACGGCCTCGACCAGGAAAACCGCCAGCGGCCCCAAGGCTTTGGTCAGGGCGGCAATCACCACGGCGATGGCGCGGAACGGGAACAGCACAATCTTGGTCAGCGTGTTTTCGGTGGCGTTACCGTCGCCCTGAATGTTTTTTTTTACGTTGGCCTCAATATTCGACAGCGTGACGGGTTCGCCCTGCATCGCCATCTTTTCGGTCAGCGTATTGGCTTCGGGCATACTCACCCACAGGATGATGTAAAGCAGCAGGCCGCTGCCAAAAAACAGCAAGGCTACCACAAACAACAGCCGCACCACGGCCACATCCACGCCGAAATAGGCCGACAAACCAGCACACACACCGCCCAGCGTCTTGGTTTCGGGGTCGCGGTAAAGTTTCTTGTAATCGCGGTTTTCGGCCACCGTGCCCGAACCCGGCACCACAATCCACAGGATGATGTAGCTCAGCAGCGCAAAGCCCGAAAAACGGCCCGGCAGGAAAAACAAATCGAGCAGCGTGCCCAGAAACAGCAACCTGATCCAAACCGGATCCATTTCAAAATAGGCGGCAATGCCCGAACAAACGCCGCCCAGCACCTTGCGGCTCAGGTCGCGGTAAAGGCGTTTGGCCGTGCCGAACGCCGAGGTTTGGGCTTTTTCAAAGATACTATTTTGGCCGGGCCGGTTGGCTCCCAAAGGCGGCTCCTCATCGGCAATGGCCTCAAAGTCAGGGATGCCGCCCATGGTGGCAATCAGCGTGTCCACGTCTTCGTACGTGATCACTTGCTTGCCCGCGCCCACTTTGCCGGCGAAAATCTCGGCGATGCGGTTTTCAATGTCCGACGATATTTCCGCGCCGTCCTCGTAAGTGGCGAAGTAGCGTTGGATGTCGGACAGGTAGGTTTTCAGCTTTTCGTAGCCGTCTTCCTCAATATGGAAAATAATGCCGCTGATGGTGATACTGATTGTCTTTTTCATGATGTTCTCGGGAAATGGGAAGACAAACTTTGATGAGTGATTGGGGTTTGGGTAACCTTTGGAATGCCACTTGCCTGACGGGTTTTCATAATCCGCCGGTTATTTCTTCATCGGCCGGTGGCCGGATTGTGCCGTTTTTGTGCATGATCTGGTGCGTGGATGCCATCAGTTCGCCCCAGGTCTGCTGCAATTCACTCAGGAATTGCCTGCCCGTTTCGGTGAGCGTGTAGTATTTGCGCGGCGGCCCCGACTGCGACTCCACCCACTTGTACTCGACCAAGCCCGCGTTTTTGAGGCGCGTCAGCAGCGGGTACAGCGTACCTTCAACCACCATTATCCGGGCGGCGGTGAGTTCGGTGAGCATATCGGAGGCATACACCTCGCCGCGGGCAATGATGTGGAGGATGCAGAATTCCAAAATACCCTTCCGCATCTGCACCTGTGTATTTTCGACGTTCATTGTGTCAGCATTTAAGTATGAAAACAAAACCGGATTGGCAAAACCTGGTCGGTCTGGATTGTGCGCCCCGGCAAACCAACTGTCCCGACCGAACAATACAAAAGTAATGACAGGTACTATGCAAAACAAGGTACTTTATAGAATCATTATCTTTGCCAGTATGAACGGATGCGAGGCTGGATGAACGGTGGGGTTTGGGGTTTTTGAAACATACTATTGTTTGAATAATTGATGTCACGTACAGTTTATCCAAGTCCGTCATTGCGAGGCACGAAGCAATCCGTCCACGGGCAGGCGTGCCAAAAGCCGCCCCGCAAGGATGTTTCCGGACTGGACACGCCTGAACGGGAACGTTGCGGGCCGACGGAACCAAGCAGATTGCTTCGTGCCTCGCAATGACGGTTCTCTTAATCACTGCGTAACATCACATGGAGATTGGCGGCAAACCGGCATTTTTTGCGTTACTTTCGGGTGCGCCGGAAACGCCGGTGCCACAAACGGCGGGTTTCATGTTCAAGTTTTTGGTGGGCTTCGTGGTGTTTTTGGCATGGACGGCCTGGGCGCGGCACATATACGTATGCGAAATCAGGCATTTGTGCCAGCAGGAAATATTTACCGATTCCGTGATGGGTGGTGCGGCGGTGCTGCGCATCAGCCGGCAGGGCGAGATTATCGGGGGCGGCGAACAGTTTTCCTTCAGCCTGGCCAGCGATTACGCCGCGCTGAACGATGGCAACCGCGATTTCCTGCGCCGGATCAGCACGTATCTCAAAGCCGACCGCAAGCTGATCCTGAAAATTACCGGGCGGTACACACCCTCGGAGCGCAACGTGCCCTCGGGAATGTACGAAAACCTCGGTTTGTCGCGGGCGGCGTTGGTGCGCGATTCGCTGGTGGGCCTGTACAATGCCGCGCCGCGCCGCATCCGCATTGGGGCTGAACTGGCACGCGAAACCGACCCGGAAGCCGCCACGCCGCCCGAATACCCGTTGGGTTTCCAAGTTTCAAGGGATACTATTTTTTCGGGGTTGCCCGCCAGCCACGAGTTCACGGACATGGCGTTTTCGGAGGCAAATTTCAAGTATGGCAAGTCGGCATTCACGCCCACGCTGCCCTTTGTGATCTACGCCGATTCGCTCAAAAGCCACCTGCAAGCCCATCCCGACCGCGTTGTACAGATAACCGCCTACGTCTTGGTGCGCAACGAAACCGCCCGCAACACTGCCCAAGCCCGCGCCGAAGCGGTGAAAAAATACCTGCTGCGCACCAAGGGAATTGAAGCGGCAATCACAACCGCCGTGCAAGCAACCGGCAAAAACGCGCCGCCCAACCACGCCCTGACAATCCGGGTGCTGAAAGAAAAGTGACCTTTCTTGTCATTTTGAGGAACGACAGGAGGAAAATAGTATCGTTGAAAAACCCCAAACCCGCCCCATGGAACTGCCTTACATATTCGATGGATTTTTTGATGAAACCAGCCTTTGGTTTGTGATTTTCATGCTTGTGTCTTTCCTGATCGGTTTCTTCACGGCCTGGTGGATGCGCGGCCGGACCGTCAGGATATTGCGGCGCAAACTAATGGAACGCAAGCCGGAAGCCGCACGCGAGGATTGACGGATGACCGCCACAAAAAACACCTATGAGGTTTTTAAAACCTCATAGGTGTTTCTCGTGGCGGGTTTGGGCTTTGAAAAACATACTATTTTCCGCACTCACCCGACCCATTTCAAATACACCGCGCCGAGTGGCGGCAGGGTCAAGGAAACGGAAAAAGGCTTGTGGTGGCACATGACCAGTTCGGCCTCCACTTGGCCGTTGGCCACGCCGCTGCCACCGAATTCCATGGCATCGCTATTGAAAATCTCGCGCCAAACGCCCTTTTCCGGTACGCCAATGCGGTAATCCGTGCGCACCACGGGCGTGAAATTGCAAATCACCGCAATTTTTTCGCGACCTGACCCATCCTTGCGCAGCAACGCGATTACGCTGTTCTGGCTGTCACCAATGTCAATCCACTCAAAGCCCTGCTCGCTGAAGGCAAGGTCGTAAAGGGCGGCTTCGTGCCTGAACATCCAGTTCAGTGCCGACACTTCGTTTTTCACGCCTTGGTGCGGCGCGTATTGCAGCAAATGCCAATCCAGGCTGCGGTCGTGGTTCCATTCCTTGGTCTGGGCAAACTCGCATCCCATGAACAGGAGTTTCATGCCGGGGTGGGCGTACATGTAGCCGTAAAGCAGCCGCAGGTTGGCAAATTGCTGCCATTCGTCGCCGGGCATTTTATAAATCAACGAATGCTTGCCGTGCACCACTTCATCGTGCGAGAGCGGCAGCATGAAATTCTCGTGGAAGGCATACATCGTGCTGAACGTAATCTGCCCTTGGTGGTATTGGCGGTCTATCGGATTCAGCGCGAAGTAATCCAGCGAGTCGTGCATCCAGCCCATCATCCACTTCATGCCAAAGCCCAGACCGCCCGCGTACACCGGGCGCGAAACGCCGGTGAAGGAAGTGGATTCTTCGGCAATGGTCTCAACATCAGGGTATTCGGCATAGACGGCGGTATTGAATTCGCGCAGGAATGAAATGGCCTCCAGGTTTTCGCGGCCACCCAGTTCGTTGGGCATCCACTCGCCGTGCTTGCGCGAATAATCCAGGTAAAGCATGGAAGCCACCGCATCCACGCGCAGCCCGTCGGCGTGGTACCTGTCGAGCCAAAACAAGGCGTTGCTGATCAGGAACGCCCGGATTTCGTTGCGGCCGTAGTTGAAAATCAGGCTCTTCCAGTCGGGATGCCAGCCTTTGCGCGGGTCTTCGTGTTCATACAGTCGCGTGCCGTCAAAGAAAGCCAGGCCGTGTACATCTTCCGGGAAGTGCGACGGAACCCAGTCCAGTATCACGCCGATATCGGCTTGGTGCAGCGTATCAATTAAATGCATGAAATCCTGCGGCGAACCGAAGCGGCTGCTTGGCGCAAAATAACCGGTGACTTGGTAGCCCCAGGAACCGTAAAACGGATGCTCCATGACGGGCATAAACTCCACGTGCGTAAAGCCCATTTCGCGGATGTAGCCGGGCAGGGTATCGGCCAGTTCGCGGTAAGTCAGCGAACGGTCGTTTTCCTCAGGCTTGCGTGCCCACGAGCCGATGTGCAGTTCATAGACCGTGAAAGGCTGAGGCCTGCCCGCTTTTTCACGCCGTTGCTGCCGCCACTGCGCATCGTTCCAGTTGTAGGCGGTGTCCCAGATAATGGAGGCCGTGCGCGGCGGCTCTTCCCAGAGCATCCCGAACGGGTCGCCTTTTTCGGCTTCGTGGCCATTGTGCTGCGACTTGACGAAATACTTGTACACCTCGCCGTGGCCGACACCGGGGATGAAGGTTTCCCAAATGCCCGAACCATCCCAGCGGCGGTAAGCGGGATGGCTGCCCCGATCCCAGTAATTGAAATTGCCGACTACCGACACATATTCGGCATTGGGTGCCCAAACCGCGAAATACGTGCCCGCAATGCCCTCGTGCGTGTGGATGTGCGCCCCGAGTTTCTCATAAAGCCGAAAATGCTTGCCCGATTGGAACAGGGCAATGTCGAAATCGGTGAGCAGGCTTACGCCCGGCATGGTGTTGGGCAGCGGCTGGGCAAAGGTATGTTCAGGAGCGGGATTTTGGTCTTGTTCGGTCATTGGCGGGTCAGGGATAATGAAGGGTTGCAGTGGGTTTTGAATTTGTTGAAAAGATGATTAGGATTTGCAGCATTTGCAAGATGGAAGCGGGTTTTGCCATTCAAAAAGATACTATTCTCGGCAACAGTCCCGGAAAATATCCAAGACCTCCGCCCTAATCTTCCCTAAATACCATGCCCGGCACGATGCGCGGATGGTTTGCGCACCACACACCGCCAACGGAACCGGGGTTTGGGCTTTCCGGGGGATACTATTTTCCGGCACGTATTTTTTTGCAATGCAACTGCCCGTAAAGCAAACGTGTCCGGTACAGCACAAGGCTGACCGGACACGTTTGTTTTCATCGATTTGTGGACAGACGGGTTTGGGCTTTCCGGAAGATACTATTTTGAAAAACCGGACAAAACGCCTTTTACCGAAAGTCCATTTAAGGTGTGGGAACCAGAACGTTGTCAATAACGTGTACGACTCCGTTTGTCACACTCAAATTGCCCTTGGTGATATTAACATCCTTAGTACCGTCATTCAGTTTCAAATCACCCGAAACGGTAAGGTTGTCATTGGACAACATCTTTACCGGCCCCGGCACGGGCACACCTCCAGCAATATTCAATGCCTTGGGTGTGAAATTGGTGGAATACACCCGGCCGGATACTACATGGTACGTGAGTATCTTTGTCAGTGTGGCAATGGGCAAGGCATTGATTTGCGCCTCAACCGCGGCATTGGTGGTTACGTTGAAAAACTTTTGAAACGCCGTATTGTTCGGCGCGAAAACGGTGAGCGGTCCCGCAGCGGCCAAAGCCCCGTCCAAACCGGCACGCACTACGGCTACACGCAGGGAACTGAAACTGGCATCAGCCACTACCAGACCCACAACGGTTTGCGCGGGCGGTACGATAACCGCATCCACGATGTGCACGATGCCGTTGGTCGCCGCAATGTCGGCCAAAATCACGCGTGACCCATTTACGCTCACACCATAAGATACAGGCATATTGTCGGTACGGGTTCCGTACACGAAATTAGAGGCGTAAGCAGTTCCGTTAAGCGTGGTCACTGCATTATTGACACCCGCCTTCACATCAGTTGATTTCACGGCACTGCCCACAACGTGGTATCTGAGCACATTGGCCAAAGCGGCCGGATCCATTTTGGCGACAGTAGCCGAGTCCAGACCCGATGCCTTGAACGCATCATTGTTGGGCGCGAACAGCGTGAGCGGGCCGGCCGCCGAGAGTGCGCCGGTCAGGTTGGCGCGGGTAACGGCGGCAAGCAGGATGCTGAAGTTCTTGTCGGTCGCCACTATTTCAGTGATGCTTTTCTGCGGGGGCGTGGACGGGTTGGGATCAACCGTGTTTTTGGTACACGACGATACACCCGTCATCAATGCAACGCCCAATGCCAGAAAGCTCAGGTATTTATGTGTTTTTCTCATGGATTCAGTAGGATTACAGATAAAAAATGATTGGGTAACATTGGCGGTTCCGACACCGGAACCGCCAATGCAAGGTTAATAGCCGGGGTTTTGAGCCATGCCGGGGTTCAGGTCAAGCTCTGTCTGCGGGATGGGCAGCAGTTCATGCTTGCCTGTCACAAACTTGTTTCCCAGTACGTTTCTGGCAATGCCCCAGCGCACCAAATCCTTGCGGCGCACTTGCTCGCCCCACAACTCAAAGCGCCTTTCATTGACGATGGCTTGGAACAAGTCGGCGGCACCGGATGCCGCTGAAGGTGCAAGACCCACGCGGGCACGCACTTGGTTCAGGGCAGCCAACGCCAACGGGTTGAACTGGGTTCCGACACCGTTTTGCGGAGCGTTGAGTGCTTCGGCGTACATCAAAAGCACATCGGCGTAGCGAATGACGCGCATATTGATGCTGGAGCCAGCGAAATTCTGCACATCATCGCCGGAACTGCTGAGCGAACCCAAGTTGGAGTATTTCTTGTGCTGCCAGTCGGCGCGGTCGTAATCTTTCAACACTTTGTCGCGGTTGATCTTGCTACCGGGGCCGAACATATTCATCCGTTTGCGCGGGTCGGAGTCCGGGTAGGCCGCCACAATGTCGAGCGAAGGACTGGTATTGCCAAAGATGGTAAAGCCATATTCAATGGCCCGGAACGTGCCTTCACCGGCACCGGGGCCATCCTGCCCCCAATTGTTGAACGAGCCTGTACGCTCAGATCCGCCAAAGGAAATCTCGAACAGCGATTCCTTGTTAAATTCCACGTAGGATGCGTCCTTGTCGCTCAACTCCACAAAATTGTCCCGGTAATCAGCCATCAAACCCATTTTGGAGGGGTTTGCAGTGGCGTAATCAACAACTTCCTTGAATTTGCCGGCCGCATCCGCATATTTCTTTTGGTACAGATACGCTTTGCCCAGCAATGCCTTGGCCGACCATTTGGTAGCCCGGCCTACATCATTACCCGTGTAAGCATCGGGTAGTGCGGCTTCGGCTTTTTTGAGGTCAGCCTCTACCAACGCCCACACCTCGGCAGCCGTTGCGCGTGGCGCAGATGCAATGCCCACCTCATTGCGGATGGGTACGCCGCCCCAACTTTGCACCAATTCAAAGTAATAGAGACCCCTCAGGAAATACGCCTCAGCGATGATGCGGTCCAGCAGGGCTGATTTCGGCAGTTTTGCCGAGTAGGCCAGCGTGATGTTGGTACGCAGAATGCCCCGGTAGGCACCCCGCCACACATCGCCCACGGTCTCGCTGTTGGCAAGGAAAGTGTACGCGGTGAGCGTCTGCCCATCAAGGTATAATGGATCGTTGCCCCTTACATCGTCGCTGAGCAGGTCATACAGGAAAAAGTATTTGCGTCCGTACAGTTCCAAGCGTTGCATGGCACCATAGGCAGAATTTACGGAAGCCTGCAGTTCGCCCTCGTTTTTGAAATACGAATTGTCCGACAATTGGTTGGGATTGGTTACATCCAAGTAATCCTGCTTGCAGCTTGTAAAAGCCGAGAATATCAGGATTGCAGAGAGTGCAGTCCTTTGGAGTGAGTTTTTCATGGGTATAAGATATGTTAGATTTTTACAGGACACTGATAAGTGTTTCAAGTTCAAAACTTTTGCTTTCCCCGGATTGAAAACACGGTTGCCGGACAACCCGGGGAAAGCATTGCCTTATGCCGGTCAGAATCCTACCTGCACACCGACCAAGAACATCTTCGGTATCGGATAAGAGGCATTGTCAACGTTCCGGTTCAGGTTGGCCTTTGAAGGCCCGTTGGCGTTGGGGTCGGCGTTGTAGCTGGCACCCACCTCAGGGTCGTAGCCCGTGTATTTGGTGATGGTAAGCAGGTTGCTGGCCGTAGCGTACACCCGCAGGTTTGCCAACCCCTTCAGCATACCCAACGCACCCTTGCCAAAATTGTAGCCGAGGGTGAGGTTTTTGAGCCTCAGGTATGATCCGTCTTCAATGTAACGGTTCGAAACCTGGCTGTTGTTGGCATCGTTGGAGTTGGCTCTTGGCACTTCCCCGTTACCGGGATTGCTTTCCGATATCCAGCGGTTCAGGGTTCTGCTGTCGTAGTTGAAGTTGCGCTGCATACCTTCCATCCAGTAGCGGGTGGCGTTGTATATCTGCGAACCCTGCACCCCTTGGAACTGCACCTGCACGTCAAAACCTTTGTATTCGGCCCGGCCAAAAATGCCGTAAGTGAAATTGGGCATCGGGCTACCGATATAGGTACGGTCTTTGGCATCAATCACGCCATCGTTGTTGATGTCCTTGAACTTGTAATCGCCAGGGCGGATGGCCGTGCCGCCATAAGTAGTGCCCGAGTTGCCGTCTATGGCATTGTTATAGTAGATTTCAGTGTTGTTTTGGAACACCTTCTCCACCGCAAACCCGTAGAAAGCTCCGATTGGATGTCCGGCTTCAGTTCTGGTGATAAAACTGTTGCCACCGTTGGAAGGGTCTGGCGCACCGCCCAAGGATGAGTTCTCACCGTTGAGTTCAAGTACACGGTTCTTGACAAAACTGATGTTGCCGCCAAGGTTCCAAGTGAAATCGCCGGATTGTTGCTGGTAAGAACCGCTCAATTCCAGACCGTTGTTCTTCACCTTGCCTATGTTTACCGTTGGCGGCTCATCGTAGCCGGTGGAGGCAGGGATGGGCGTTACCAGCAGGATGTCGCTAGTGACCTTGTCAAAGTAGTCAACCGTAAACGAAAGCCTGTTGTTAAGCAAACCGAAATCCAAGCCGATGTTGCTTTGGGTGGTGGTTTCCCAGCGCAAAGCCGGATTCACAGCGTTGGTGATGGTGCCGCCAGGCCCGGTGAACGACTGCCCGAAAAGGTAGTTGGAAAAATTGTTCACCACGCCCGAATAGCGGTAGTCGCCAATTTCTTGGTTGCCAATCTTACCCCAGCCCGCCCGCAGTTTCAAATCACTGATAAACGGCACGTTTTTCAGGAATTCCTCTTGGCTCAACCGCCAGCCCACTGAAGCGGATGGGAACACACCGAAGCGGTAGTCCTTGCCAAAACGCGAGGATCCGTCACGCCTTACATTGACCGTGAGCAAATATTTGTTTGCATAGTCATAATTGATACGACCGATAATACCCACTTGCCGGTTGCCGAATGCGTTGCCGCCGTAGTTGCCCACCGTGCGTCCCGCATCGGCCACCCGAATCAAATCACCGACCGGAAAACCAAGTTTGTTGGCACCAAAAGAGGTGTAATCGCCGCGCCGCGCCACGTAACCCGCCAATACGCTGAACTTATGCTTCTCAATGATTCGCTCATACGTCAGCGTATTCTCAGCCAGTAAACTAATTCCACGGCTGCTGGATTGGCTCAGGCTGTTCTGGTCTGGAGCGCGAAGATCATAAGAACTTGACCTGAAGGTGGGAAAATATTCATTGTTAACACCCAAGTTCAGGTCGGCTCCCACGTTCAACTTGTATTTCAAACCGGGTATGATTTCATACTCCATAAAGGTGCTGATGTAGCCGAGATAGTTTCTGTAAACCTGATCATTGATGATCAAGTCACGCAGCGGATTGCCGCCATCCTGTCCGTCACGCTCCCGCTCATTGCCATTGTAACCCAGCGTGTACGTTGAATCGCTGTTGTACACCGCCAAAGAAGGGGAGGCTCTGGTGGGGGAAGAAAATGTTCTGCCACTGGCGTTTTGCTGTCTTTTTTCGGAAGCGAAATACAGGGAAGTACCGAACTTGAACTTGTTATAATTCACATCAGCATTTATACGGGCCGAAATCCGTTCGAAGCCGCTACCCTTCAAAATACCATCCTGCTTGAGGTAGCCCAAAGAGGCCAGTATCCGGGCGTTTTCTGTGCCGCCGGCAATGGTCAGGTTGTGGTTGCGGGTGGGTGCGCTACGGAACACTTGCCGCTGCCAGTCAACGTCAATCAATTCGCCAACCGGTTGTCCCGGTTCGCCGCCCGGCTGCTTGAAACCAAAATTATCCACTTGTCCGTAACGGGGCAGTTTTTCAAGGTTGGCCAATACGGGCACCCGGCTCGATCCGATAGCAGCGATATTGCCGGGCTTGCCACTTTGGAAGGCGATGGCATTGTCGTCGGCCAAGGCATTGTCCTTGGCATTGTTGCTGACGGTGGCATAATCGCGGGTACCGAGCAAGTCCAAGTATGTGCGCGGTTGCTGGGTGCCCCAGTAGCTGTCAAAAGTAATGGTGGGCTTGCCCGATTTGGCACGCTTGGTGGTTATAATCACCACTCCGTTGGCTCCCAACACACCGTAGATGGCCGATGCAGAAGCATCCTTCAACACGTCGATTGAGGCAATGTCGTTGGGGTTCAAGCTATTGATGTTGCCCGGATAGAACCCGTCAATCACGTACAGCGGGTCGCTGTTGTTTACCGTACCAAGGCCGCGGATGTTCACTTTCATGCCGCCACCCGGCAAACCGGAGTTGGATTGCACATCCACACCCGCCAAACGGCCTTGCAGAGCTTGGTCAGCGGTCTGGAGGGGCACGTTTTGCAAGGTCTTGATGTCCACCGAGCCAATTGAGCCGGTCACATCCTTTTTCTCCTGCGTGCCGTAGCCCACCACCACCACTTCGCTCAACGATTTCAAGTCGGGCACCAGTTGCACATCTACAACGGAGCGGTTGCCCACGGCTACCTCTTCAGACACGTAGCCGATGAACGAAAACACAAGTGTGCCATTGGCTTCCACGCCCGACAGCGTGTAACGCCCATCGGCAGCGGTGGTAGTACCTTTTGTAGTGCCTTTTACCGACACGCTCACACCTGGCAAGCCTTCGCTTGTTTCGCTGGTCACTTTGCCACTCAGGGTGGACTGAGCCGATAGTTGCTGCACAACCAACATGAAGATGGTCAGCAGCAGCCATTTGACTCTGGGATTGTTGGAATAGATTTTCCGCATAATAGTTGTTAACGGTTAAGTTAATGGACAATAAAAAAGGGAATAGTGATGTATTTCACCATAAAACTACAATATCATTTTGTACCTTTTACAGACAAAACAACATTTTTTTTAGTTGAAAAAATTTTACAAAATTAAGTAATTGATTTTCAGTGCGTTACATTTTTTTCTCAACCATAATTTTATGGCTTGCCGGACTACTTTATCGTTATCGCATTGGCTATTTTAGAAGTACGGGTGTTCGCGGCAATTCGGGTACGGCGGGTCAGCGCAGGGGTAGTTCGCGGCGCGTGCCGGTGGCATTTACCACCATCACTTTGGTGGCTCCCGCCGGAATGCGCAGCGTACGCGAGGACTGCGACAGGTACGTGGAGCCGTATTGAAATTCCTGCTTGCGCTTTCTGCCGTCCGTGAAAGTGATTTCGGCATAAGTATCACCGGGTTGCAGGGGGCGGGTTTGGCTCCCGCCCGATGCGGGACTTTCAGCTTTTTGAAACATACTATTTTCAAACACCCCCAAACTGCCCCGGTTTTGGGTTACCAGCAGCAAAGCCGCGCCGTTGGCAAGCGTCAGTTCGGCAAACCCTTTGGCATCGCCATCCACCATAAAGCCCGATTTGTTGGCGTGGACGGGCTTGAAATTGCCCCGGCCATCGCCTTGCAGGCAAACGCCAATGCCCGCATCGTACATCCCGGTCAGCACCTCGGTTGAGAACGAGTTGCCCGTGGCCAAGATGTCAAGGTTGCCATCCCGGTTGTAATCGGTGACGACCATGCCGAAAACCGGCGACACTTGTGCCTCCACCGGCAACGGCCGGAGCCGGAAACCGCCTTTTCCCACGTTCTCAATGTAGGCCGAGGCCATGTAATTGGCTTGGTACATGAGTGCGTCCTTGGTTTGGTTTTCGGGAAATATATCGCGGAACGACATTTTGCCGTAGGTGGCATATTTGCCCAGCACGCGCCGCAAGCCCACAATCTGGTCGGTAAACGTTTCGCGGGGGTGCGTCGGATATTCCTTGCCTTGTATGTAGCGGCAAAGAATGGCATCCAGCGTGCCGTTGCTGTCATAATCCTTGGCATACACGCAGACCGGCTCGGTTGCGGAGGCTTTGTAAAGCGAATTCAGGCCGAGGTTGCCCGCCACGTAATCCATGTCTCCGTCGTTGTCAAAGTCACCGGCCGCAAGGCTGTTCCACCAGCCAATAGCCTCCTCCAACCCCCTCCGAAGGAGGGGGCTTTTGTCACCCTGCGTGACAAACGGGTTCTGCATCCGAACGAGCCTGACTCCCCCTCCTTCGGAGGGGGTTGGGGGGAGGCATTTAAAGAAAGTGGGAGCCATCCATTCGCCAACCAGCAGCAAGTCCGTCCAGCCGTCGTTGTCGTAGTCAGTCCACAAGGCGGCGGTGACCATGCCGGGTTTGGCCAATCCGGGACATACTATTTCGGTCACGTCGGTGAAGCGGCCTTTGCCGTCGTTTTGCAGCAGGTAGCTGCGCGGAGGCTCGGGATAGCGCATCGGCGACACCCGCCCGCCGACAAACAAATCCAAATCCCCGTCATGGTCATAATCACTGGCCACCACGCAACTGCCGCTGCTTTCGGTGCGGGGCAGGGCGGCGGTGTCCAGTTGCAATTTGCCCTTGCCGAGATTGCGGTACAGCCGGTTCTGGTACTCTTTCACATTGCGGCCAAACTCGGTGCTGCCACTCACGCAATACAGGTCATTGTCGCCATCGCCATCGGCATCAAAGAGCAGCAGACCCATATCCTCGGCGGTTTTCACGGGCAGCGAATCGGGGCGGAACGTGCCGCCGGACTGCTGGTAGAACAATTTGGCGGGCTTGCGCACCGAACCGCCCAGCACAAAGTCGTCCAGTCCGTCGCCATCCAAATCGCCCACGGCAATGCCCGGCCCGGCCTGCGAGTGTTTGTGCGGAAGCAGGGGCTGCCCCTGCCGGAAATCCACGAAGTCGTCTTCCTGATGCGTGTAAGCCAGTTTGTATTTTTGGGCGGCCTCAGAAAAAATTCCAGATTTCGGAATTCGGATTTCGGAATTGGCAGGCAGACGTGGGGTTGTGTATTTTTCCATCCCCGCGTTTTTTTCGTCCAGCGTAAGCACTTGGTTGGCGGCCACGTTTTTCAGCAATTGGCTTTTGCCGCCCTGCCACGTGATGCGGAGCGAGTCTATTTTCTGCAAATTGCCCAGCCCGAAATGTTCGTGTTCCTCCACCGTAGATTTATAGCCGCGTTGCAACTGGTGTTCGGCATACTGGGTTTTTCCGTTGGCATACACCCATATCTTGGCTCCCATGCCTTGGCCGTTGCCACTTGTGCCTTTCAGCTTCAGCCGCAGAAAATTGTTGCCCACTGCCGGTTTTTCCTTGGCTGCCTTGTCTATCAGATTGTTGCGGTACACAAATGCCTCGTCGTTGATGTTGTTCATCACCAAATCCAAGTCGCCGTCGTTGTCAAAATCGGCGTAGGCCGCGCCGTTGGAATACGATGGCTGCGCCAATCCCCACTCGGCGGCTTGGTTGGCAAAGGTCAGGTCGCCGTTGTTGCGGAACAGGAAATTGGGTTTTTTCACGCCTTCCAGTGCGTTCACGGCAGTCATGGAGGTTTTCATGCGGGTGCTATCGGTGCCGAACATCGACGATTCGCGGCTGTAGGTAATGAAATCCAAGTCGGTCACATCCTTGCGGTAGCCATTGGTAATCAGCAGGTCGCGGTAGCCGTCGTTGTCAAAGTCAGCAAACAGGCTGCTCCAGCTCCAATCGGTGGCATTCACGCCAGCCAGATAGCCGATGTCGCTGAAAGTGCCGTTACCGTTGTTGAGTTGCAAGACATTGCGCACGTACTGGTCTTGGTAGCCGCGGGTCCGGTTTTCGTAGAAACGGTCGTAGTTGATGCTCGAAAACATGGTTTTCTGGCGCAGGTTGTCGTCGGGCATCATGTCCATGGCCACCACGTCGTTCAGTCCGTCGTTGTTGATGTCGGCAATGTCCACGCCCATGCCATTGTGTTCGGTGTGCTTGAACAACGTGTGTATCTGGTTGGTGAAGGTGCCGTCGCGGTTGTTGATGTAGGCGTGGTCGTTGGACAGAAAATCGTTGGCCACATACACGTCCGGGTAGCCGTCCCGGTTTATGTCATTGACCACGATTCCCAGCCCCCAGCCTTCCGTCTGGATGCCCGCCTGCTTGGACACGTCCGTGAAAAACGGCAGTCCGCCCGCGCCAATGCCCTCATTGCGGTAGAGCCGGTCCACGCTTCTGCCGCCGCCATCGGTACGCTGCCCCGTCGGGTTGTTGCGGTTGTAGCTTTCCAAGGCGTTGTTGAGCAGGTACGCATCCATGTCGCCATCCAGGTCATAATCCAGAAAGGCCATCTGCGTGGCGTAGCTGCTGTCGGCAAGGCCCACTTTGGCTGCCACCTCCTCGAAATGCGGGATGCCTTGGCCATCCGTGCCCTTGTTGAGGAACAGCAGGTGGGGAACGGCTTTTTTCTCCTTCATCGGCTGCACCGTTGACACGTACACATCCAGCAGTCCGTCTTGGTTTATGTCGGCCATGGCCACGCCCGTACACCAGAGCCGGGTGCCCACGCCCGCCTTCTCGGTCACGTCCTCAAACTTGAAATCGCCCCGGTTCAAGTATAACCGGCTGGAAACCTGGTTGCCCGTGAAAAACACATCGGGCAGGCCGTCGTTGTTCACATCGCCCACCCCCACCCCGGCCCCGTTGTAGATGTACTCGAAACGCAACACATTAAACGTGTCGTTTTCGGCAATCAGGTTATTGAACGTGATGCCCGTTTGCGACGAAGGCAGCAGTTGGAAGCGGGTTTCCTTCTTGAACGGATTGCAAGCGGCCAGGCATAGAGTGCCCGCAACAATAACGAAAAGACTTTTTTTCATGGTTGGGATGCAACGGCGTTAAGGGTAGGTTCAAGAGCAGTGGCGGCACACATTGGCGCGGGCGGGTTTGGGCTTTCCGGAGGATACTATTTTGGCGGATTGGTTGCACACGTTTTCCAGCCCTCAAAAGTAAATGCATTATTTGAATAATGCAATTTTAGCGGGATACAAGGGTCTTCATCCGGTGCGGACACGGACTGGAAATGCTTTCCACTTTGGCAAAGTTACTTTCCCAAACAAGCCCTCACCCGCCGAAACTCAGGGCGTGACGGCTGGCGTGCGCATTGATCCAACCGTAGAGTTTGTCCACGTCGGCCATCTTGAAAAGTTCGGTTCCGGGGTTCATGGTTGCCGCCGAACCGCAGGCCACGCCCAGGCGCACCATCTCGCGCAAGGTTTTGCCCTGCGCCAAGCTCCACGTCATGCCCGCCACCATGCTGTCGCCCGCGCCGACCGTGCTTTTCTTGTGTACTGTGGGTGCGGGGGCGTGTTCGTAGCCGTCTTTGGTTACGAGCAGGGCACCCAGCGGCCCCAGCGAAACCACCACCACCTCACAGTTTCCCTTGTCGATGATTTCGGCGGCGGCCTCGTCCACCTGATCCATTTCCAAGGCTTCCACGCCCACCATCCGGCTCAGTTCGCTCAGGTTGGGCTTGAGCAGAAACACACCTTCGTTGGCAGCCAGTTTTAATGGTTCGCCCGAGGTATCGAGGATGAATTTGGCACCCATTTCCTTGGCTAATCTGGCTACCCGCGCAAAAAAATCGTCGGGCAGGCCGGGAGGCAGGCTGCCGCTGGCCACCAGATACTCGGGCTTGGCAGCCTTGACCGCATCCAGGCAGGCTTGGGCTTCGGCGGCGGTGAGTTCGGCCCCGGCCATGCCGAAGCGGAACTGCGAATTGGTCAGGGTCTCGACCACGATGAAGTTTTCGCGCGTCCACTGTTGGGAGGCAATGGCCTGGCAGTCAACGTTCTCACCGCGCAGCAAATCGGAGAGCAACTGACCCGAAGGCCCGCCCGCCGGAAAAATCGCCATCGCATTGCCGCCCAGCCGCCGGATAGCCTTGGATACGTTGATGCCACCGCCACCCGCTTCGAACTTGGGGTTTTGGCAGCGCATTTTCTGTTCGGGAATAATCCGGTCTACGGACGTGCTTTTGTCAATGGACGGGTTCATGGTCAGGGTCACGATTTTCATGCGGTCGGGTTTGTAGGGTTGTCGGATTGCGGTTGCCAAAATAGCCAGCCGGAAAATAGTATCAAAAAAACAACCCAAACCCGCTTGCCTGCCGGATTGAGAATCCGGTGTTCCGCCGTGCGGGCTAAATCTCTGCGGTAGTTCTGTAACCTGGCTGAGTTGTAGCCCGCAATGTCACTTTTTGCCGCCCACCACCATCACGATTTCGCCTTTGGGGGGTTTGAGCCTGTAAAAAGATACTATTTCGGTCAGGGTTCCGTTGGTGGTTTCCTCAAACATCTTGGTCAGTTCACGCGAGACGGAGGCGGGCCGGTCGGCACCGAACACACCGGCAAACTGCTCCAGAGTCTTTACCAACCGGTGCGGCGACTCGTAGAAAATCATGGTGCGTTCTTCGTCGGCCAGTTGGCGCAGGCGCGTTTGGCGGCCTTTTTTCTGCGGCAGGAAACCCTCGAACACAAACCGTTCGGCGGCCAAACCCGACTTGATCAAGGCTGGCACAAAAGCCGTGGGGCCGGGCAGGCATTCAACAACAATGCCGGCTTGCAGGCAGGCACGCACCAGCAGGAAACCCGGATCGGAAATGCCCGGCGTACCCGCATCGCTGACCAGGGCCATGCGTTCGCCTTTGCGCATCCGCTCAATCAGTTTGTCCACGGTGTGGTGTTCGTTGAAGGCGTGGTGGCTTTGCAACGGCCGCTGAATGTTCAGGTGCTTGAGCAGCACGCCCGTCACGCGGGTGTCTTCGGCCAGCACCACATCGGCTTCCTTCAGTATCCTGATGGCGCGCAGTGTGATGTCTTCCAGGTTGCCGATGGGCGTGGGGACAAGGGTGAGCATGAATTCAATGAGTAAATGAGCAAGTGAACAAATGAGTAAATGCAATGGGTTTTGGCCGCAAAGATACTGTTTTCCAGAAGCGTCCATTTTTATTTACGCACTTGCGCATTCGCCCATTCACTCATTTATTAATTTGCCAGCCCGTCAATTACTGCGGCCAGTTTGCGGTCTTTGTCGGTCACAATATCGCCCGCGTCGTGGGTGCTGAGTTCAATGTCAACGCGGTCATAGACGTTGGCCCACCACGGATGGTGGTTCAGGCGTTCGGCCTCGATGGCAACTTTGGTCATGAAGGCGAAAGCCTCCACGAAGTTCTTGAACCGGAACGTTCTTTTGAGTTTGTTGTCTTCTTCCTTCCACATGGGCTTGTCTGTCAAATGATTGTCCGCCAAATGGTTCGGTGCTTGAAAACCGGTTTTCGGTTGTGAGGCTCGCCCTCCGAAGCCGGGAGTCGGAGTTTTCCAAAGGTAGGCGAATGTATGTTGCCACGCGTGTTTTTTTCAAAGACGCAACACGGCCCCGGACAAACGGACGCATTGGCCACTCAAAACAAAAAATCCGGCACGGCATGGCTCTTGAAGCCTATGCTGTGCCGGAAGCCACGCGGTTTCAGGCGCAAGAAATTTTATCTGATTGAAACCGGGAAAACCACTTCGCTGTCGGTTTCGCCCTTGGAAACCGGATCGTTGGCGGCTTTCCGGGTTGCGGCATTGTCTTCGGGTTTGTGCTTGAGTGTAACGGTCAACGTGCCTGTGCTTGCGGCGGCAGTGGTGGCCGTGGCCGTGGTGCCCAGTTTTAGGGCTGGCGTGTTCTTGTCCGTGTTGAAATTGGAAAAAGACAGGTTTGCGCCAGTCGCTTGGTAAAACACCTCGTGTTCGTTGGGTTCCTTCACTTCCACTTCCTCGGTGATGTCTTCGGCCGGGGTCACCGATTCGTTGAGAAACCGCACCTTGGTGGTATAGGTGGCATTGGCATCCAAAACCAGCGTTGCCGGTGTCATGGTTGCGGCCGCGCCACCGGGGCCGTCTATGTCTTTGAACGTGATGGTTACGGGTGTGATGCTGCCCGCTTTGGTCAGCGACAGCGCCACGGTGGTGATCAGTTCGCCTTCATTTGGCTCGGGTTCGTCTTCTTTCTTGCAGCCGGTTACGGCCAATGATGCGGCAACTGCCAGCCACAGCAGGGTTTTTGCGGGTCGGTTTGTCATGGGTTGAAAAGATTAGGTTGGACAATTTGCAATATTGTTGCAAACATAAGGAAAATCCTGTTTGTTACAATGTTGCAAAAATGATTTTGTGTGGATATTCTCCCTAAGACCGTAATTGTTTTCAATTGTGGGATGCAGGAAGCCTGAACGGTATTAATTCGTTTCAGCGATGCTGGCACGCCCGCAAAATAGTATCTTTTAGAAATGCCAAACCCGCCTTTGCCATAATCCGAGTCGCTGGACTTGGAAAGTCCCGCTACGCTTGCCGAAATAGTATCTTTCAGAAAGGCCAAACCCACCTGTTCTCCCCAAAGTCGATGCGCGATGCCGGTCTGACACACAGTGTCTGACTTGGGTTTCTCGGGTTGGCATATTGGAAACTCAGAACCTGAATTTGAGGCGCAGCGTGATGTTTCTTCCGGTTTCATCTGAGAAATACCGGAAACGGTTCAGGTAATCGCGGTAGCGGACATTGGTGAGGTTTTGGACGGATAAGCCCACGTCGGCGGTACGTTTGGATATCAGGAACGAGAAGCCCGTCTCGGCGTTGAAAAGCATATACGCTGGCGGGGGCGGCAGATAATCATTGATGTAAACCGTTCGGCTGATGCCCAGGATTTCGGCGGTACGCGTGGAAACCGGCAGGGCGCGGCGTTGCCGCGCCACATTCAACGCACTGGCCGCTAAGTAGATGCCCGACAGTTTGCCCCACTTGGCGCGTTCGTAGCGCAACGTGTTTTCGAGCCTCCCGGCCGGTATGAACGGCAGGTATTCGCTGGTGTTCCGGTTGTCGGCCCACACCAAAGCCAGCTTTCCTTGCCACGAAAATTGCGGCGTGAAGGCATACGTTGCCGTTGCGTCAACGCCCCGGAAAAGTGCGTTCACCTGCGTGTAGGTATATTGCGGAAACACCCCCCGGATGGTCAGGATTGGCAGCGTATCGGGCCGCAGGTAAATGTAGCCGGGCATGTAATTGAGGTACGCCCCGACTTCGGTGGTCAGTTTGCCCGCCGTCCAGTTCAGGCTTAGCGTGGCGTGGTAGGCTTGTTCGGTGCGTATCGTGCTGTCGCCCCGCTCGTATGCCGCCGCGCCCTGATGCACGCCGTTGCTGTAGAGTTCGGCGGTGTTGGGCGGCCGCCACGCCGACGACAGGGTAAGCCGCGCGGTTGTGTTTTGGCGCGGCTCGTACACGGCTCCCAGCGTTCCGGCAAGGTTGGTGTAGGTGTAGGCCGGGGCAATCACAATGTCGCCGCGGCCCGGCGGCGAGCGGTACACGTTCAGGTGCCGGTAGTCGTATCGCAGCCCGGCTTCCAGTTCCCAGCGGTTTTTGGCCCAGCGTTCGGTGGCGAAAATGCCCAAGCCCAGGTTGTTGAAATTCGGGATCAGCCTGCCAAAACGCACATTGTTGCCTTGGTAGATTGTAGACACGCCCACGGTTCCGATAATGCTTTTGCCAATCGGGCGGTGTTCCCACAGCAATTCGGTGGTGTAGGTGTTCAGGCGGAAACGGATGGCGGGCAAAGTACTCGACGAGTTGCGCAAGAAATCGTATTCCTCACGCAGATTGTGCTGGTAGCCGAAAATGAAACTGAACCGGCCCAGTTTGCCGGACTGATAATAGGCCTGCATTTTCAATAAATTGTGCGAAATATCCTGGTACGGCTTGCCCACTTGGTACGAGAACTCCGATGCCACAAGCGGACGTTCGGCACGGATGGCGTTTTCAAAATCCCGGATGTTGCCGGTCTGTGAAGCCCGGAAAATCCCGATTTCCGTTGAAAACCGGCTGAAAAACGCGGTCACACCAAATTTGTCAGTCTGGTAGCCCGCCGCCGCCGAAAAGTTCCGCTCCCTGAATTGTGTGTTGGCCAGCCAGTAATCCGGGGTGCGGGTGGTTCCGGCCAGCTTGTAGGTTCCTTGCAGCCGCCAGCCAAAGTGTTTCCACTTGCCCGCGCCACCTTGCAGCAACGCCGCTGCCGTGCCCTGCCGGTTGTTGCCAAAGCCCTGCAAATTCACCTCGCCCGCCAGCGGGCCGCCGCGTGGCAACGGGTCGGGTTCAATTAAAATCACGCCGCCAATGCCATCGGCTCCGTAGCGCACGCCCGCCGCGCCCTTAACCACGGTGATGCGTTTGGCCACAAACGGGTCTATTTCGGGGGCGTGTTCGCTACCCCACTGCTGGCCTTCCTGCCGGATTCCGTTGTTCAGAACCAGCACGCGGTTGCTGTGCAGTCCGTGGATGACGGGCTTGGAAATGCTCGGGCCGGTCTGGATGGAGTTGAGGCCGGGCAGCGTTTTCAGCATCTCGCCCAGCGATGTGCCCGATACGCGTTGCAAAACCGCCCCCTCCAACGACTGTTGCGGAAGCAAGGTGGGGGCGGCGTTGCGGTTACCCTGCACGGTCACCGTCTCCAGCGTTTCGGGTGTTTCTTTCAAATTGAAATCCGCGTTGCGAACCGGCTGCGTGAGCGTGATGCGCAAAGTATCGGCATGGTGGCCCACAAACTGGCAGACCAATGTGTACTTGCCCGGACACAGGTTGTTGATTTTGTAGCTGCCCGCCGCATCGGCCACCACGCCTTTTTGCAATTCAGTGATGTAAAGCGCGGCTCCCGGCAGCGGTTCCCCGCCCGAATGCGTAGCGCGGCCGCTCACCGACAGGCGGCAGTCCGGCTGCGCCAAAACCGGAATAGCAGCCAGAAAAAATAGTATGGTTTGGAAATGCCAAACCCGCCGCGAAAATCCGCTTCGCTTGTGCGGCCACACCTGTAAGGTTGCCACCCGGCGCAGCCAAGCGGCTGTATGGCCCGGCGTGGCGCGGGTTGCGTGGCATTGGCGGTGGGTCACAATCAAATGGCTGGGGTTTGGCAAATCGCAAAGATACTATTTTTACTGCAACAATGTTGCAGATTTTGCGTATGAAAAACCCCGGCACGGATGGGGCTGCTTGCCCACCCGTGCCGGGGTTTGGTGCTTTTGGAAGATACTATTTTCAGGTCATTTGCTGGCTGCAATCCGGCCGTTTTCCAAGGCGGCGGCCTGCGCAAACGACTGCAA
The DNA here is from genome assembly GCA_031424975.1 of Sphingobacteriales bacterium. GTDB lineage: Bacteria > Bacteroidota > Bacteroidia > Cytophagales > 172606-1 > Xanthocytophaga. The sequence continues at coordinate 1,581 of JANPIL010000425.1, read as the reverse complement.
GGCTTTCTTGAAAACGGCATCCTGCTCGGCGATTACCTGGTAGTATTCGTTGCTCAAGCCGTCTTTTTCGCGCCGCCAGATGCTGCGCGCCACCAATGCCTTCACCTGGTTAGCAAGGAAGGATTTGGAACGCTGGAAACCCACCGCGTTGTACTTCACCCCGGCCTGGGTGGCCATGCCCGTCAAGTCGGCCAGCATGGGTTCGGTGACCGAGAATTTGCGCTTGAAATCGGCGAAAGCCATCTTTTCCAGTTCCTTCCGGTGGCCGGAAACGTATTCGAACACGTATTCGCGGATGACGTTGCTGCCAAACAGTTCGGTCAGGTACTTGGTGTTGTAGGCCGTGTCGAGCGGCACGAAAACATCGGGCATAATGCCGCCGCCGCCGTACACGGTGCGCCCCTTGGTGGTTTTGTATATCTTGGACGTATTCTGCTTAATGCTGTCGGCATTGAAAAATTCGCCGTGCGAATAGCGTTTCTCAAGGTCGCGTTCATAGTCGCCGCTGCCATCGTGCAGGTATTCCTTCTGGATGCTGCGGCCGCTGGGCGTATAGTACCGCGAAATGGTGAGGCGCAGTTCGGAACCGTCTTCGAGCGGAATCGGGGCCTGCACCAAGCCCTTGCCAAACGAACGCCTGCCGATGATCAACGCCCGGTCGTTGTCTTGCAGCGCACCGGCCACAATTTCCGAGGCCGACGCACTGCCTTCGTCGAGCAGTATAATCACCGCGCCTTTCTCAAAGATTCCCGGCTGCGAGGCGCGTATTTTCTGGTCGTAGCGGGCTTCCTTGCCGTCGGTATAGACAATCAGCTTTTCGCCGGCCAGCAGTTCGTCAACCATGTTGGTGGCGCGATCCATGTAGCCGCCGGGGTTGCCGCGCAAATCCATGACCAGTTGCTGCATACCCTGTTTTTTCAGGCTTGCCAGGGATTTTTTGAACTCGTCGTAGGTGTTGGCGGCAAACCGGTTGATTTTGATATATCCCGTCGCATTGTCCACCATGTACGCCGCATCCACCGAAAACTGCGGTATTTTGTCGCGCGTGATGGTGAAATACATCACGCCTTTCACACCGCGCCGCACAATGCCCAGTTTCACCTTGGAGCCGCGCGGCCCGCGCAGGCTGTTGAAAACCGTGGTGTTGTCGGTATTTTTGCCGGTCAGCGATTTGCCGTCGGCCTCCACAATTTTGTCGCCGGCCCGCACGCCCACCGTTTCCGACGGCCCGCCCGCCAGCGGCGAAATCACGTGTACCGTGTCGCGGAAAACGTTGAATTCCACGCCGATGCCGTCAAAATCGCTTTCCAATTGCGCCCTTGCCATGTGGATTTCCTTAGACGAGATGTACGATGTGTGCGGGTCGAGTTTTTCGAGCATCTTCGAGATCGAATAATCCACCAGGTCGTCCATGTTCACCGTATCCACGTAGTCGCGGTCAATGAGCGACAGGATTTCGCGGTATTTCTGGTAGTTTTTTGTCACGCCGCCCGTGTTGCCGTTGCCGCCCACCTTGGCCCCGATAAAAATGCCGCCCGCCAAGGCAACGGCCAGCAAAATCGGCAGCCGGATGTAGAATTT
>JANPIL010000424.1:0-3754 GCA_031424975.1 Sphingobacteriales bacterium | reverse complement strand
TAGCAACACGTACAGTGGCTGCGCATTATAATTGAATTGCGTAATCTGGTAATCAAAGTTTTGCGCGCCGATGGTTCTTTTTACCTTACCGTCGCGGGCCGAAGTGTACCATTCGCTTTGTGGCAGTTCTGTCTTGTCGTCCACGTACAGCGATACGATTACATAATCGTTAGCCAGCCGCCGCTGCACCTGCGGCTCAGACCACACGCGGGCTTCCATTTCGCGGCAATTTACGCATCCGTGGCCCGTAAAGTCAAGAAAAAGCGGTTTGTTCACTTGCTTGGCGTAGGCCGTAGCTTCTTTCAGGTCAAAGAATCCGGGCAGGTTGTGCGGCGTTTTCAGGAATGCGGCGTGTTTGCGGGGCGGCAAATTAGTATCTTTTGAAACGAACAAACCTGCCGCCGGGGTTTGCAGATTGAAATCCTGCGTGGTTTGGGGCGGTAGCAGTCCGGCCAGCGGCTTGAGCGGCGCGCCAAACAGGCCGGGAATGAGGTAGATGGTAAAGGCGAAAACAAAGATGGCAATGACCAGACGCGGAATGCTCACCGTGTCGGGCGTGTCGTCGTGCGGGAGCCGGATTTTGCCAATCAGGTAAAGCCCCAGCAAGGCAAACAGCACAATCCAGAACGCCAGAAATACATCCCGGTCCAGCAGGCCCCAATGGTACACTTGGTCGGCGTTGCTGATGAATTTGAACGCCAAGGCCAATTCCAAAAAACCCAGCACCACTTTCACCGTGTTCATCCAGCCGCCCGATTTGGGCATATTCTTGAGCCAAGCCGGAAAAATGGCAAACAGCGCGAACGGAACCGCAAACGCCGACGAATAGGCCACCATGCCCAGCACCGATTTGAGGCTCACGCCTTCGGAGGCCAGAATCAGCAGGCTGCCCGCAATGGGGCCGGTGCAGGAAAACGACACCAACGCCAGCGTGAAAGCCATGAAAAAGATGCCGTAAATGCCGCCCTTGTCGGCCTCCTGATCCACACGGTTGACCAGCCAACTGGGCAACACGATTTCAAACAAGCCCAGAAACGATAATCCAAACACGACGAAGACCGCAAAAAACAGCAAGTTTGGCAGCCAGTGCGTACTCAGGGCATTGGCGCTATCGCTCCCGAAAACCAGCGAAAACACACTGCCGATAAGTGTGTATATAATAATGATGGAAAGCCCGTAGATCACCGCGTTCAAAATCCCTTTTCGCCGCGAGCCACCTTGGTTGGTGAAAAACGAAACCGTCATCGGAATCAGTGGATATACGCACGGCATGGCCAGCGCAATAAAACCCGACAGGAAGGCCAGCAGCAAAAATCCGCCCAGCGACTCTTCTTTCTTGCCGGTTTTGGTTGCCGGGTTTTCAAATTTGGGGGTTAGGCCTTTTGCGGGGATACTATTTTCCAGTTGCGTTTTTCCATTTCCGGAGTCCGGTTCTGGCACAACTGACGGGCTTGCCGGACTCCCGGCCGTGCCCGCCAACAACTTAATCTGCGCGAAGGCAAATTCCTCCTCACCGGGAATGCACTTGCCGTCCTTGTCCGAACATACCTGAAACTCAATCGTACCCTTGATTTGCGGGCTGGCTTTCAGGATTTTCACGGTTTGGCGAAACTCGGCTTTTGCCGTGAAATACGTGTACTCACCGCCCCACAGGTCGTCGTATTTTTTCTTGGGTTTCACGGGCCGTACCTTGCCCACCAACTCGTACGCATCGTTGGGCTTGAAGGTGAACGTGGTGACCTGTGGCCCCAAGTTCGGGTCGAAATCAGAAGAGTACAAGTACCACTCCGGCTGGATGTCGGCCCGGAAAACCAGATCCAATTGTCCGCCAGCCTTGACTTCCTTCACCGAAACATCATAATTCCATTGGGCGGGAACCAGCACTTGGGCGCACAAGGCCGTGCTTGCACCGAAAAAGATAAGAAGGGAAGACAGGAGGTTTCTCATGTTGAAAGGATACTGTTTTGTTTGGAAACGGATTTCTCGGCTTTCGGGTTCTTGGCCGCCTGCGTTCAAAAAACGGCTCCCTCAATCCACAACCCGAACCGGATTGCGAAAGGCCATTTTGCGGAACCGGCTTTTATTTCGCCAAAATCCGCTGCCGCCGTTTCGAAAACCAATCGACTATTACATTTGGTTCAGCCGCCGGTTTTGCCGCGTGGGGGGTTTGGCACTTTGAAAACATACTATTTCCAAACTAAAACCGCCCAAACATTAGCTGTGCAGAGAATCGGCGGATTGTGACCCGCGCCGCAACCGCCGATGCGCTAATATTGCACAGGTGATTGGACAAAGTAAGTGTTAAATATAATCAATGCGGAATGCGGGCGGAAAATTGTTTCCGTCCGCGCTACGCCAACTCCCGGAATCACAACCCCGAACCCATGACCAAAATGTATTTGTTGCTTGCCCTGCTTATCAGCGCGGCCTTTTTGCCCACCCACGTTTGCGCGCAGACCAAAAGCCCCGAGGTGGAAAAAAAAATAAAGAAAGCCGACGGTTTCATGGCCATCAAGGAGTATAAGATGGCGTTGCCGGTATATCTGGAACTCGACAAACTGACCCCCAACGATCCCGAGAACCATTACGCATTGGGCTTGTGCTATTCAAACATGGGCGAACCCCAGAAAGCATTGCCATACCTGCAATCGGCCATTGGAAGCAAAAGCGAGAACGTGCCCAACAAGGCGCATTTTCTCTACGGAAAGGCACTGCACCTGAGCGGCAAGTTTGACGAGGCCATCACCTCGCTCAATAACTTTCGCCAGAGCGACAACAACGTGGAACTGGTGGCCGAAGCTGGCAAATTGGTGGCGCAATGCCAAGTGGCCAAGGCGCTGACCGGCAAGCCCGAAGTGGTGCTGGTGCAGAGCGTGGACGCGGTGAACACGCCCGCCACCGAATACGGCCCGGTGATTTCAGCCGATGAGTCGGTGCTGATATACACAACCATCAAGAAAAATGCGGCGGTCGGTGCGGCGGCCATGAAAGAATATGAGGACGTGATGGTTACGCGCAAAAGCGGCAGTCAGTGGAGTGCGCCCCAAAGTGCGGCCATCCCGACACCGGTGGTGAACGGTGTGCGCAGCAATATCGGTTCGGTGGGCCTCTCGCCCGACGGTCAGAAATTGCTGGTGTACATTGGCAAGGGCGGCAACTCGGGCGACATCTACGCCGCGCAATTGCAGGGCGACAAATGGGGCGTGCCCGCCAAGCTGGGGCGCGAAGTAAACTCGACGTATCAGGAAAACAGTGCCGCTTTCACCTCCGACGAGAAAGTGGTGTATTTTGCCAGCAACCGCCCCGGCGGCTTGGGCGGCATGGACATTTACAAGGCCGAAAAGCAGTCTGATGGCACGTGGGGCGCACCTGTGAGCTTGGGGCCCACAATCAATACGAAATACAACGACGAAGCCCCGTTCATCCACCCCGACAAAAAGACGCTTTATTTCACTTCTGATGGCCCGACGGCCATGGGCGGCAGCGATATTTTCCGCACCATTTACGAGAAAGGCAAGTGGACGGTTCCCGCCAACTTGGGAAGCCCCGTCAATTCGGTTCATGACGACAGTTACTTCGCGCTGTCGGCTGATGGCAAGAAAGGCTATTTCTCTTCCAACCGTCCGGGGGGCAAAGGTGGCAGCGACATCTATTTCCTTGGCATTCCCGAAGAGCTGGGCGTGGTGGCACTCACCATGATGAAAGGCCGGATACTGGCCGGCGACCCCGCCAAGCCAGTCAAGACCCAAATCAA
>JANPIL010000423.1:0-20324 GCA_031424975.1 Sphingobacteriales bacterium | reverse complement strand
TTGGTGTCCAAGTCGCCGAAAATGGCACCGGCCTGCTGCGAAATGGCATCGTCTTGGCGGCGTTCGGCGGCGCGTTCCTGCTTTTCCTTATTGTCCAGCACTTCGTCAAAGAGTTTGTCACGCGCTGCGCCGTCCATTTTGGCGAGGTGTTGGAGGCTATCTTCGGTCTGGAGCGTAGTAAAGTGGGTCACAAAGTCGCCCAGCACTTTTTGGCGTTTCAGGATTGTGGCGTAATTGGGTGCTTTTGGCGGCAGTCCGGCGTTGATGGTGCTGTCGTAATAGTTTTTGGCCAGCGGGTAGTTCTGCTTCTTGTCGTAGTAAATCTCGGCCATCCTGAGAAAAGCCAACGCTTTTTGTTGCGGGTCGCTGGCTTTGGCTTGCGTGGCCTGCTGGAAATACGGCATGGATTTGTCGTACCGTTCGTGGCGGTATTCATACATTCCCATGGTGTAGTAAATGCGGTCTTGGTAATCCTTGTTTTTTTCGTCGCGGAGCATTTTCCTGAAGCGGCGCGCCAGCTTTTTCTCGGCTTTGGCTCCGCTGCCCGTAAAAAGCTGAACCATCTGCAACTGCGCCTGCAACGACAATTCGTAGGAGCCGTTGCTGCGGTTCACCTTGGCAAAGCTGGCGTAGGCTTCCTTGGTGCGGCCATTGCGCTGGTACAACTGCCCGATAATGTAATGCAGCCGCGCCCGGTGTTCGCCGCCGTGCATCCGCTTCACGGTCTGTTTCAGTACGGCCAGCGTCTGGTCGTATTCCTGGCGCGACTTGTGAAACTGCGCCCTTGCCTCGTAAAACGCCACCAAATCGCGTTTTTCCAGTTTTTCCTTCCGCAACCGGCTGATGACAGCCGTGGCATAATCGTGGTTTTTGGTATCGGTAAACGTTTTCAGCAGCCCGATCAGGGCGCGTTGGCGCAGGGCATCGTCGCTGCTTTCGGAGTTGACGTATTTGAAAGTCTCGGTCGCGTTCTGGAAATCGCCTTGCAGGTAGCGGGCTTGGGCAAGGGCAAGGTAGCAGTCGTCGAGCCAATGGCTGTTTTTGTGGTGCTGCACCGGCAGCGAGGCTTTCTGGACTGCGTATTCGGTTTGCGCCTTCACGGCGGCCCCGCGCGTGGTATCCATCGGTATCAGCACATCGAGCAGTTCGTTGTAATCGTCCTTGCGGCTGTCGAAAAGCACTTTTTCGGCTTCCGCTATCTTTTGGTTGGCCAGAAACTGGGCGTTGTAGTGCGAGTTCAAATCGTGGAAGCCCACGCTGATGGGGCCTTGGCTGTACTGCGAGCAGGCCGGAAAAAATAGTATCGCCGCCAGAGGCCAAACCCGCCCGATTTTGATGGACGCACGGGTGTGGGCAAGCAAGGTTTGGGCTTTGGGAAACATACTATTTTGCCAGGGTGAATGATGCAATTTATTGGAAGTCAACGGATTTCAAAGGCTACAAATAAAAAAAAGCCTTTTTGCCGAAACCCGTAAGCAGGTTCTGCGTTTAGGCAAACATTTCCGCAGCCATTGTCAAATATAGCGATTACCTTTACTTTTGGGGCAACGCCCCAAGCCGTCTCCGCCTTTGCACAACGCGAAAAAGCGGGTTTCAGCCGTGCGGGAGATACTGTTTTCTGCCCGGCCACGCCACGTATGGAACGGCAAACACCCTCTGATTATTTTATGCTGTGAAACCTGAAAGCACATTATGGACCCGCCTGACCGAACGCTACCTGCTGGTGATTCGCAACGAGGACAACTTTGCGGAGAAAACCACCGTTGGCTTCACGTATGCCAAAATGCTCGTGATCATGACTGCCGTGCTGGTGCTGGTGTTTTCGGTGAGCCTGTTTGTGTCTAACTTCGCGTTGTCGCGGTGGTTTCATCCGGCCAGCAAGGAAATGCAGATGAACCGCCGCCTCATAAACCTGTCGGGAACCGTGGATTCGCTGCAAGGCGAAATAGCCGCCCGCGACGAGTACCTGACACAATTGCGCAAAACCATCCAGGGCGATGACAAACCCTTGGAAAAGAGCAACCACGAAACCGCCCGCACCGCAAAGCCTGCAAACCGCCCGCCCGTGGACCTGAAAGCGGTGAACCCGGTGGATGCCCAGTTCCGCACCGAATTTGAAAGCCAAAACAAAGCCCAAGCCGCCGCCGAAACCGGAATCATACCGCAAACCCAGTTCCTGTTTTCGCCGCTGCGCAACCCCGTAATTTCCGACAAGTTCAACCCCAAAACCAGCCATTGGGGCATTGACTTGGTGGCCAAGAAAAATGAGCCGATCCACGTGGTGGCCGATGGCACGGTGGTGCTGTCATCGTGGACGCAAGACAGCGGCAACGTGATTGCCGTGCAGCATCCCAACCAACTGATTTCGGTGTATAAGCACAACTCGGCACTGCTCAAAAAAGCCGGCGATTTCGTGAAGGCGGGCGAGGCCGTGGCCATTATTGGCAACAGCGGCGAGCTGACCAATGGCCCGCACCTGCATTTTGAACTGTGGTACAACGGAAACCCCATGAACCCCGAGGATTTCATCGCGTTTTGACATGGCCCGGAAGCCATGGCAGGTTTGGCGTTTTTCAACGATACTGTTTTAACCGGCAAAAAGCCCCATTATTGCTGGTAAAGCCGACAGGCACTCCGAAAATCCATTTTTTCATCCAAAACCCTCCCCGACCATGTTCAACCGGAACCGAGAAACCCAAGACACTGCGGAACTGAGCAATGCCAGCACGCAAATAATGAAAGGAACCACCATTGAGGGAAGTATTGACACGTTTGGCAACCTTCGCATCGAGGGCAAGGTGGTGGGCAACATCAAATCCAAGACAAAAATCGCCTTGGGCGAGTCGTCGTACATTGAAGGCAACATCGTGGCGCAAAACGCCGAAATCGCCGGCGAAGTCAAAGGCACGATTGACGTGTCGGACATCCTTTCGCTCAAAGCCACGGCCAACATCCACGGCGACATCGTGACCGGCAAACTGATTGTGGAAGCGGGAGCCGTTTGGAACGGAACGATAAAAATGGGCAGCATGGCGGTCAAAGACAACAAGATAGGCGACAGGCTGAATGAAAAACTCAACGAACAACAGCAACCCCTCAAATAAGCCGAACAACTACCTGCGCTATTCGGGCCTGGCATTCCAGATGCTGGCGGCCATTGCCCTGGCCATGTGGGGCGGCACTGAACTCGACGGGTGGCTCGGCTGGAAATTTCCGGTCTGGACGGTCACGCTGCTGCTGGCGGCGGTGGTAGGTTCGCTGATCGGATTGGTGCGGAGCCTGCCCAAAAACTGAGTTCTCACGAGCCGGGCAGCCCGCTTTGGCAAAAGATTGGTTCCCACGGCAATTTCCCCACAACAGTTATCGTCCATGTTCCAATTCATTGCGTTCAGTGCGGCATTGGCGGGTTTGTGCCTTCTGTCGGATACTATTTTTCCTGATTGGCTGCACCCGCAGGTATGGGTTGTGTTCGGATTCATGTGCGCCGTGTCGCTGGCCGGGCATTTTTTCCTGCAAGGCCGCTTCCGCAAAAGCCCCGACAACTGGGTCAATCCTTACATGGCCGTCATGGTGTTCCGGTTGGTGCTGGGAGCCGGGTTCGTCATTGTTTCCGTACTCAACGGCACTCCGCAGCCCTACATTTTCCTGCGCGACTTTTTTCTCCTTTATTTCTTTTACGCCGGTTTTGAAATCTATTGGTTAGTGAGTAACTTGCGGCGCAATTTCAAATAGCCTTGTTTCATGCGCAGTATTTTTAAATATAAGCCGCTCACCCACAATATTTTAGCTCTCTTTTTACTGCTACTGACCCCGGTAGCCTACGCCCAGCAACACGCCCCCAACGAACACGGAGCCGAAAGCGAGCCGTTCAACTTTTCAGAAATGATCATCCACCACGTGACGGACTCGCACGAGTGGCACTTGGCAACAATCGGCCATACACATTACACAATCCCGCTGCCCGTAATCCTCTACTCGCCCGACCGGGGACTGGAAATTTTCACGTCGCACAATTTCCACAGCGAAGGCGAAGCGCACGAGGGAGCCAAAGCCCAGCACGCTTACAAGGGCTACTACATTGATGAACAGACGCACAAGATAAAGCCCGTGGACGAAGCCCGCCGGGTATACGACTTTTCCATCACCAAGAACGTGATGTCCATGTTTGTCAGCCTCGCGCTGATCAGCATCCTGTTCATTTCCATTGCCAACCGCTACAAGAAAAACCGCAACCAAGCCCCCAAAGGCATCCAAGCGTTGCTGGAACCCATCATTGTATTTTTGCGCGATGAAGTGGTGAAACCCAACATCGGCGAAAAACATTACGAACGGTTCCTGCCGTATATGCTCATGCTGTTTTTTTTCATCCTGACCAATAACCTTTTGGGTTTGCTGCCGGGCGGGGCCAACGTAACGGGCAACATTGCCGTCACCTTCACGCTGGCAATCCTGACGCTGATTTTGACGCTGCTGAATGCCAAACGCGATTATTGGAAGCACATATTCGCCGCGCCGGGCGTACCCGTGTGGCTGCTGCCCATTATGGTTCCCGTCGAAATCATGGGCATTTTCACCAAGCCACTGGCCTTGATGATCCGTCTGTTCGCCAACATTACGGGCGGCCACATAGTGATTTTGAGTTTTCTGGGCTTGATTTTCCTGTTCAAGAACGTATTGGTTGCCGGAGCCAGCATCCCGCTGGTAGTGGCCATGAACTTTCTGGAATTGCTGGTGGCATTCCTGCAAGCCTACATTTTCACGCTGCTCTCATCCATGTACATTGGCAGCGCGGTGGAAGAACACGGCGAAACGGATTACGGGCATTGAGTTGATTGTAGAAATGCAGGTCAGACACTGTGTGTCAGACCGGTATCGCGTATCGGCTTCTGGTAAAACACGCGGGTTTGGGGTTTTTGAAAGATACTATTTTGCGGCGCGGATTTTCAAATTGCAAGCGGCAAACGTTTACATGCAATACATGATATATAAGACAGTGAAGTTCCATTTCCTTTTTTTCACTTAATTCAATTCAATTATGTTCCTTTCAATTTTATTGCAGGCAGCCCAGAGCGGCACAGGCTTGGCAGTGATGGGTGCTTGTATCGGTGCTGGCTTGGTCGCATTAGGCGCGGGTCTGGGTATCGGTCGCATTGGTGGCAGTGCCATGGAAGGCATTGCCCGTCAGCCGGAAGCGTCTGGCAAAATCCAGACAGCCATGATTATCGTGGCTGCTCTGATTGAAGCTATTGCCCTGATTGGCGTGTTGGCTTGTTTCTTGGTTTCGCAAGTCAAGATAGTTTAACAACGCACCTTTTGGCACACATTATATGCCGCGCCCCAGCAATAGGCAGGGGCGCGGCATAATTCAAGTACCCGACAGGCGGGAAAACCCCGCACAAAACATTCAAGACAAAGCATAAAGCAATGGACAATCCGTTAGTTTCCCCCGACTTAGGCTTGATTTTCTGGTCATTCGTGACATTTGTCGTCGTATTCCTCATCCTGCGGAAATACGCTTTCCGGCCCATAGTCGAAGCCCTGAAAGAACGCGAGGCGCACATTGACAATGCCCTGAAATCGGCGGAACAAGCCCGGTTGGAAATGGCGAAGTTGAAAAATGACAACGAAAAATTGCTGGACGAAGCCCGTGCGGAACGTGACACAATGATGAAAAAAGCCCAGCAAACCGCCGACCGCATTGTGGAGGAATCAAAGGAAAAAGCCGCCGCCGAAAGCAACAAGATTGTGGAGGCCGCCCGGCTCGCCATCCAGCAGGAACGCCAAGCCGCCATCCAGGACATCAAGCAGCAAGTGGCCTCGCTGTCCTTGGAAATCGCCGAGCAGGTATTGCGCGGCCAACTCAAAGATGAACCCGCCCAGCGCACACTCGTGAGCCAGTTGATTAACGATGCGAAGTTGAATTAGAGAACTGCGCCTTTGCAGAGCGTAAGGCATCCAAATAATTTACCGAAAACAAACCATGGCACACAGCAGAGCCGCCGCCCGGTATGCCAAAGCATTACTGGACTTGGCCACCGAAAGAAATTTGGTCGAGCAGGTGCATACCGATATGCAGTTATTTGCGCAAGTGTGCGAGGAAAACCGCGGCTTGGTAAACTTGCTGGAAAGCCCGATTGTACCGCACCATAAGAAATTCGCCGTGTTGCGCGATATTTTCCAGAGCCTCGTCCACCCGGTTTCATTTTCCATTTTTGAAATCATCACCCGGAAAAACCGCGAGGAAATCCTGTTTGACGTGGCCAAGGAATTCCACGCGTTGTATAACGGTTACAAAGGCATCCAAACCGCACAGGTCACGACCACTTTTCCGCTGGATGATGCCCTGCGCAACCAGTTTGAAGCAGTTGTCCGTAAGAATACCGGCAAGGAACCGGAGTTGCACGAAAAGACGGATGCCAGCCTCATTGGCGGATTCGTGCTGCAAATCGGCGACCGCCAGATAGATAACTCGGTAAAGGGAAAGCTGCAAAAGCTGAAACAGCAATTCAGCCGCACGCAGTAGCACACGCTTTAGCTTGTGCGAAACCGCAGGTTTCGGCTTTTTAAAAGATACTATTTTCCCCAAGCAACAAAACATCCACCATTGCCCATTTACGCGAAAAAGATATGTCAGCAGCCATAAGACCGGATGAAGTTTCCGCCATTTTGAGGGCGCAGTTAGCCAATGCCAGCACCGAGGCCGAATTGGAAGAGGTAGGAACCGTATTGCAGATTGGCGACGGTGTGGCCCGCATATACGGCCTGAACAAGGCGCAAGCCGGTGAACTGATTGAATTTGCCGACGGGCTGACCGGCCTGGTCTTGAACTTGGAGGAAGATAATGTGGGAGCAGTGTTGCTGGGCGAATACAGCAGCATCCGTGAAGGCGACACCGTGCGCCGCACCGGCAAAATCGCCTCCATCAAGGTGGGCGAAAGCATGGTAGGCCGCGTGGTGAATACATTGGGCCAGCCAATTGACGGTGGCCCGGCCTTGGATGGTGAAATGTTTGAAATGCCACTGGAACGCAAGGCTCCGGGCGTAATTTACCGCCAGCCGGTGAACGAACCGCTGCAAACCGGCATCAAGGCCATTGACGCGATGATTCCGATTGGCCGCGGCCAACGCGAACTGATTATCGGCGACCGGCAGACAGGCAAAACCGCCGTGGCAATTGATACGATCATCAACCAAAAGGAATTTTACGACCGTGGCGAAACGGTGTTCTGCATTTACGTTGCCATCGGCCAGAAGGCCTCGACGGTGGCACAGATAGTGAATGCGTTGCAGAAAGGCGGAGCCATGCCCTACACCGTTGTGGTTTCGGCTACGGCCGCCGATCCGGCCCCGATGCAGTTTTTCGCGCCGTTCACGGGTGCGGCCATCGGCGAGTTTTTCCGCGATACGGGCCGCCCGGCACTCGTGGTTTATGACGATTTGTCGAAACAGGCCGTGGCATACCGCGAAGTATCGTTGCTGTTGCGCCGCCCGCCGGGACGCGAAGCCTATCCGGGCGATGTGTTTTACCTGCACAGCCGCCTGCTGGAACGTGCCGCCAAAATCAACGCCTCCGACGAGATAGCCCAGGCCATGAACGACTTGCCCGATTCGCTGCAAGGACGCATCAAGGGCGGCGGCTCGCTGACGGCCCTGCCGATCATTGAAACGCAGGCGGGCGACGTATCGGCCTACATCCCGACCAACGTGATTTCCATCACCGACGGGCAGATTTTCTTGGAATCGAATTTGTTCAACTCCGGCATCCGCCCGGCCATCAACGTGGGCATTTCGGTGAGCCGCGTGGGTGGCAATGCCCAAATAAAATCCATGAAAAAAGTGGCGGGCACGCTGAAACTCGACCAGGCGCAATTCCGCGAACTGGAAGCGTTTTCCAAATTCGGTTCGGATTTGGATGCCGCTACCAAACTGGTCATTGAACGGGGCCGCCGCAACCAGGAAGTACTGAAGCAGGCACAATTCTCGCCGGTTCCGGTGGAACAGCAAATCGCGATGATTTACGCATCCACCAATGGACTGACGGACAATGTGCCCGTCAATAAAATCCGTGAGTTTGAAAAGGACTTCATGCTGCTGCTGACCGGCGACTATAAAGACACACTGACCGAACTGAGAAAAGGCAAATATGATGAGAACATCACGGGAGCCTTGAAAAAAGCCGCGAAGGAAGTGGCTTCGCGGTATAAGAACTGATAAGCGGAACGGAAAATAGTATCGTTTGAAAACCCGAAACCCCACAAGTTTCAGGAACAATTATATCAGCGCATAATGCTGGTTACCAGAGTTTTGTATGGCCAACCTGAAAGAAGTACGCAACCGGATACAATCCGTAAATTCAACGCAGCAAATCACCAAGGCCATGAAAATGGTGGCGGCGGCCAAGCTGCGCCGTTCGCAGGATGCCATCACGCAGATGCGCCCTTATGCGCAACGGCTTTCACTGATGTTGCAGAATATTTCCGCCTCCATTGACGACAACGTGGAAAACCCTTACGCGGTTGAGCGGACGGTGAACAAAGTGCTGCTTATCGTGATCACCTCCGACCGGGGTTTGGCCGGGGCTTTCAACGCCAACATCATCAAGGCGACCAACAACCTGATTTCGGAAAAATACGCGGTGCAAGCCCAATCGGGCAATGTGCATTTGCTGACGGTAGGCAAAAAAGGGCTTGATTTCTTTGGGAAGCGCAATTATACCGTCCACCGGGAGTTTACGGGCATTTTTACGGCGTTGAGTTTCGGTGCCGCCCGCCAAGCCGCCGAATTTGCCATGGATGGATTTGTGAAAAGCAGCTACGACCGGGTGGAAATCATTTATAACGAGTTCAAGAACGTGGCCACGCAAATCATCCGCACCGAGCGGTTCCTGCCCATTCAATCCGCGCCGGCTTCCACGCAAAAACAGACGAAAGCCGATTACATATACGAGCCGTCGAAAGAGGAAATTTTCAAGGAATTGGTTCCCAAATCCTTGAAAATCCAGTTTTACAAAACCCTGCTCGACTCCAACGCTTCTGAAAACGGCGCGCGGATGATGGCAATGGATAAGGCGACCGAAAATGCGAAGGAACTGATCAAGGACTTGAAACTGGTGTACAACCGGACGCGCCAAGCGGCCATCACCAAGGAAATTCTGGAGATTGTGGGTGGTGCGGAAGCATTGTCGAATCAGTAACCGACCGGCTTGCCGCAAAATAGTATGTTTCGGAAAACTGAAAGTTCCGCATTGGGCGGGAGCCAAACCTCCGCCGGTCCAAACGCATGGGTTCCGGCAACCGTAAATAGTATCTTTTGAAAAGGCGAAACCCCGTTGCTGGAAACGGGGTTTCGCCTTTTCAGAACCGCGCCACCAAGCCAAAGTGGATTTTTGAGAAATTCAGACCCAAAGTCCGGTCGCGGGAGTTGCCCAGCGCGTAGGCAATATTGAAAACGCCCGCTTTGGTGCTGAAACTGATGCCCGCCCCCACTCCCGACGGCGCGTCGCGGCTGGTTTCGCCCAAGATGCGCGTCTGTAGCCACGCTTGGTCATAAAACAGGAACAGGTATGAACTCGGCTCCCAGAAAAAGCGGTATTCCAGCGTTGCCGCCGCATAATCGGAAGCGAAAAAGAAGTTCTCATTGAAACCCCGCAAAGTGGCCAATCCGCCCAAGCGGAACAAATCATTCCGAAACAGATTCGCGTTAAGTATCTGTCCGCCAGATACTTGAGCCAGCAGCACGCCACGCCGGCCGAGTGACGTGTAGTTGCGCACTGTTGCCCGGTACACCACTTGCGGACTGGTGAGTTGCACGCCTGGCGTTCGGGCATTGATGCGTTCGTCGGCCACAATCTGCTTATTGCCGGCTGCCACACTCACGGTAAGCGCGACACCCCGGTGCGGGTAAAAAAAATCATCCAGCCGCGTGTAGCTGTACTGTACATTGTACGAAAGCCAGTTGGTGTTGGCTTCCCTTGGCAAAACACCATTTCCCGCATCGGCGCGGATGCTGTCGGCCAAGCGCGACGTGCGGCGTTCAACGCCAACGCCAATCCGGCTGTTGCCGCCAAGATTGTAAAAAACGTTTGCCTGCTGGCTCAAGGTGACAAAACCGTTGCGGACGCGCTGGGCGGAATCCTCGCGCAGCAACTGGAACGACGCGCCAAGTTCGAGCGGTGTTTTTAAAAACGCGGGCTGGTTGTAACTCGCAAAAAGCCGCGGCGAACCCCGCCTGATCTGCTGCCAGTTGAAAGCAAGGCTCCCACCGGAAGCAAACAAGTTGCGCAGCCGCAAATTCAGTTCGCCGGTCAGCAGCAGGCGGCCTCTTTCTTGTTCATTCGGCTGGAAACCAACAATGCCGTCGGCTTCACTTGCTTTTCCGGCATCGGCATAAAAAGTGAGGTAGGCGCGTTCATTCTTAAAAACCACTTCGTAAGGCTGCGTCAGCACCAAGTAGGGTTGTTGTGCGAGCAACCGGTAGGCTTGATCGAGCCGGGTTTGGCTGTAAGGCTGGCCAGGATTGAGTTTAAGCCAGTTTTCCAAGAATCGCCGCCGCAGTTTTGCCGAGCCAACAATGCGCATCGTGTCCAGCACAATGCGCGGGCCGGGCCGGTAATCCAGTATTGCGGAAATGCCTTGCCCGCCAAGCCCGACCGAATCCAAGCGGATGGCAGCAAACGGATAGCCATGAGTATCGGAATAATCCAGTATTTTCTTTTCCAGTTCGGCCAGGTCGAGAGGGTTGAGCCGCCGGTTGCGGTACAGTTTTTCGTGGAATCCGATGTCGCGGAGCATAGTTTCGCTGGCGTTGCCCGGTTGCAGGCGCACCCACCGGAAAGCCTTGCCGATGTGCAGGAAAACAATCATCGTGTCTTTTCCCCACCGGATGCTGTCCGCAGAGGCAGTCAGGTATCCGTTCCGGTGCAGTTTAAAAATAGTATCTTTCAAACGTCGCAAACCCGCCACTGAATCGGTGGCGGAATTTTTCAGATGCAGGGAATGACCCAAAACCGCTTCCTGCGGCTCCATTTTGTAGGCCATGTGCCGTTGCTGGGCTTGGGCATGGCCGCCAAGCAGCAGAAAAACCGGTGCCAGCCATTTGATCATGTGACGCATGCGGCGAATGTAGAAAGGCGGGAGCAGTAACGTCTTCGGTTTGGAATTACCTCGCCGGGCATGGTTTTCGGATACACCACTCGTACAAGTCCGAAATGATACCGTTTCCATCATGGAAACGTGAAACCAGCCAAACAAACCCAAGCAGACTGCGCAGGCGCACTTGTCATGTAAGAAAACCAACGGTTGCGCAGGGATACAGTGAAGGTTCGGACAAATCGGGGTTACAATTTTATCCTCATAAAATTATATTTTACCAAGATAAAAGGCGTGTCTATCTAAAAAAAGCGGATTTTTTCGCGCTTTATTTCCGTAATGCGTATATTTGTTTAGTCTGCGTTGGGGCTATCCTACACCCCGAAGCTGCAATGTACTTTTTAAACGCAAAATGTCACGCTTGCCCGTAAAAACTATCCGGGCAAATATTTTCGTAAATATACCGCAGTTGATGCAACGTTTTTCCTGTTTGCTGTGTCATTGCGAAGTGTTTACTTTTTGAGAGATAAATTACTAACATACATACATTGACGGCATGGCTATGTACAACCAATTTATACTGGAGGAGCTCAAGACCCTGAAAGACCTGCTCGAAGCGGGGGCAATCACGCAAGGGGAGTTTGACCACCTGAAGCAAATCCTGATTGACGGCACCAGAGTTTCCAACGAAACAGTGGATGTGACCAATACCGAGACCATTACGGCGGGCGATGTGTACGACAACCCCGAAGAGGTGATTCGGTATTATTCCAATGAAACCAAGAACCTGCTCCTGTACAAGCAATTTGACAAGGCATACCCATTCGTGCAAAAAATCCTCTCCTTACGGCCAGACCATCGCGAAGCCAACCGGTTTTTGCAAGAAATAAAGACCTTTGTGCGCCGCGATTACCTTATCGGTGGCGCAATCGGCATTTTGCTGGCGTGTGTGCTCTCGTATGTTTTAACGCTTTCCAAAGATGTGAATTTTGTCCTGCTTTGCATTATACCCATCATGGCAGGGGTGTTGTTGCCCCGCTTGGCAAACAATTTCCTCATAGGCCGGGTCAATGGCCGTGGAATGCGTTATTTGATTTCCGGTGGCTTGGTACTCATAATCGGCTGCACATTCAATGTGTTGCTGGCGGGTGGTCTGGTGCAGTTGGAAAAGGGGATTTTCGGCAAGTCGGATCTGCCCTTGGCGGATATGTCCGTGCTTGACACCAGCGGCGTGTACATGAATGGCGATGGATTTCAGGAAGATGTAGCAGGCACCGAAACAATATTCCAAGACAGCATGGCAGCCAGCGCTGGCAACCGCCAAGTTCCCGTGGCCGATACCCAGAACCAAGTGGTTGCCAACAACACGGCGGCCCGGAAAATTGAGGATGATAACGCAAACAAGGCAGCCAAGAAAACGGAAAACGGTTTTCCCAAGGAAGACAATTCTTCCAAACCCGAAATGAATTCAAAGGAAATCTCGCTCAAAGGAATCCTGAATTCGTATTACCGCGATTTGAGCAACCAGAAATTTGACGCAAACCGGTACTATGCCAAACAGGTAGACCGGTTTTTCAACCTGCGCGACATCTCCCCGCAAACCATCAGCGAAGAGATACAGAACAACTATTACACTGATTTTCAGGACGCGGTGAGCACCATTGACAGCAAAACACTGGATATTTCTCCGGTCAGAGGTGGCAGATATCAGGCCGATTTCATGGAAGTGATTAAGTGTTACCGAAAAACAGCCAAACAACACCAGACCATTACGGCCAAAGTAAAAATCGTTTTCGACAGGAACATGAAAATCATCTACCACTCGTCCCAAGCCGTATCCTCGGATGAATTTGGCGAACGGGCGGGCGCGAAGGATTTGAGTAAAATGGTGAATTACCAGCAGGATACGCAACCAGAGCAGTAAACCCGAAACCTGCCGCAATAAAGTGCCAAATGATACCAAATGATGTGAAAAAACCAACCTCGTCGGTTCCGGCGGAGTTGGTTTTCGGATTTCAAGCCATTACCCTTGCCAACCCACACAAGGACGTATAACCCGGTGGGGTTTGGCATTTTTGAAACATACTATTTTGAAAGCCCCACATTCACCGGAAAAACAGAGCCGAGTTTCAGGTACAGGTTTTGTTCCTCCCGCAATTACTTGGCTCCCGACCTATTCTAACGTCGAAATTACAAAAAAACCCAATCTTTTTTCAGCAATAACTTAGCTTGCAGGTTCCTTACCGACATCGGTTCGGATTCTTGTTCCATAAGGAAACATGGCCTGCCGCCACACCGGATCCTGCAATTTTCCGCTTGCACCATACGGGATGGAAGGCTCGGGCTTGGCTGTTAAACACACCTGAAATGAAACATTTATTGTCAGCTTTTTGCCTGCTGCTATTCGGCTTCACCTCCATGGTATCGCAAGCAGACGACTTGGAAAAAGCCTTGAACGCGTTGCGTGCCAAGGATTTCAACGCGGCCAAAAAACTGATTGAGCAGATTGTGGCCAAAAACTCCTCTGATCCGGGTGGCTATTACGCGCTGTCGCTGTTTTATTCCGATGCCGACAACCGCCCGTACGATTACCTGAAGGCGTATGATTATGCGGTCTTAGCCGAGAAATACCATTCTGCACTTACCACGCGGGAGGCGGCTAACTTGAAGAAACTGGGTGTGACCCCCGAAGCAATAAAACAACGCAAGCAAAACATCGGGCAGCAAGCACTGCAAAAAGCAACCGCTTCCGGCAACCAAGCTGAAATAGACGCAATCATCGGGCGGTTTTCCGACTTACCGCAGGTTGTAGCGGCAGCCACCGATCTCAAACACCAGATCGCTTTTCAGGAAGCCGCCCGCCTGAATACTTACCAGTCGTTTCAGAATTTTTTCATCCGGTATCCCGCCGCCAAACAGGTTCAGGAAGCCAAAGAAAAATACGACTCACTGCTTTACACCGGCCTGACCGCAACGGGCAAATGGCAGGAATACGAGAAGTTTTACAAAAACTACCCGCAAAGTTCTTACCGGGCAAAAGCCAAGGAACAGTATGAGAAATTGTTTTTCGAACAGACCGTAGCCACCAGCACCAATACCAGCACTTACGAAAAGTACATTAAGGAAAATCCGAACAGCCCTTACGCCGAAAAGGCGAAGCAACAGTTGCAAAACCTGTCGGCCTTGCTGCCGGTGCGGATAGGCGACTTGTGGGGATTCATTAACGGCGGCGGCCAATCGGTGATCCAGCCCACCTATGAACGGGTGGGTGTTTTTGCGGATGGCTTGGCAAAAATGCGTAAAAATGGCAAATGGGGCTTCATTGATGCGCAAGGCCGGGAGGTGATTCCCGCCATATACGAGTCGGTGCGCGATTTCAGCGAAGGCATGGCACCGGTGATACAGCGTAAAAACCGCAGTATGGAAGCCTTTTACATTGACACTGACGGGCAGCCCGTTTTCGACAAGACTTACCCGACCGATGGATCATACTGGCCCATCCATCCGTTCCGGGAAAACCTTGCGGCGGTGGAAGACTCCAAGACCAGAAAAATGGGATTTATTGATAAGCGGGGCGATTTTGTGCTGTCGCCCTTGTTCATCGGGTATGCGGGCCAGCGCAGCCGACCGGGCGTGCATCCATTTTCGGGCTTCAGCCAGGGTTATGCGTGGGTAAAAACCGACCGGGAAGCCGGTTTGGTGGATACAAAAGGTGTTTTTCTGGTAAAGGGAAAATACACTCAGCCATTTACAGACTCGTTGGTTGCGCCGCCGCTTTACAATGTCTCCTTTTCGGAAGGGTTGTGCCTGGTTGAAGAGGAAAACGCTTTTTTTTATGTGGATTTGAAAGGAAACAAAACCATTACCATTCCGGTGGGCTTCACGGCGGCCCCGTTCAGCGATGGGCTGGCGTGGACCCGATCTTCTTACGACAAAACATATTACGCCATCAACGCCACGGGCAAAACCGTGCTGAAATTGCCAGCAACGCAGGTGTTTCCCTTTTACGAAGGAGTGGCGGTGATCCAAAAAGCATCGCCCGGCAGCCGGGCTTACTTTTACGATCAGGCTCCTGAACCTTCCTACAGTTACATAGATAAAGAAGGCAATAACGTTTTCGACTTTAAATTCGACGTAGCCCGTGAACCGATATTGGGCCATGGCAGCTTCAAAAACAACATTGCTTGCATTATTCTGAACGGAAAGCAGACGTATATCCGAAGAAACGGCAAAATTATCTGGCAAAGTACCGAGCGGTGGTGATTTCACGGCTCACCGCCTATCGCCAACGCATTCATCAATCGGGGCGGGTTTGGGCTTTTTGAAAGCTGAAAGCCCCGTCTTTAGCGGGAATACTATTTTCCTGAAGGCCACAATCCCCCGACCAAACCGCTATCCCCAATTGTCCGGCCTTTACATCCACATCCCATTTTGCAAGCAAGCCTGCCACTACTGCGACTTTCATTTCAGTACGAACCAACGGCGCAAAACCGAGATGGTGGCCGCCATCTGCCGTGAAATCGCGTTGCAAAAGGATTACCTGAACGGCAACGTACTGGAAACGGTTTATTTCGGCGGCGGAACCCCTTCCCTACTCGACGCACCAGAAATGGCGGCGGTTTTTGATGCGGTTTTCCAAAATTTCTCCGTGGATGCAAACGCGGAAATCACCTTGGAGGCCAACCCGGACGACTTGGTTCCTGAAAAACTCAGCCAGCTCGCCGCATCGCCCATCAACCGGCTGAGCATCGGCATCCAGTCGTTCCACGAGCCGCACCTGCGCCACATGAACCGTGCGCACAATGCCGCCGAAGCCGAAACCTGCGTGAAATCGGCGCAGGATGCCGGTTTTGCAAACCTCACCATTGACCTGATTTATGGCATTCCGCACGCCGATCATTCGGTTTGGCAACGCGATTTGCAAAAAGCCATTGCACTGCAAGTGCCTCACATTTCGGCCTACTGCCTCACAGTGGAGCCAAAAACCGTATTTGGCAAATGGATGGAGCAGCGCAAAATACAACCCGTGACCGAAGATTTTGCCGCCGAACAAGCCGAAATGCTGACCGCCACACTCGAAAACGCCGGTTACGAGCAATACGAAATTTCCAATTTTGCCCGCAATGACAGGTATGCCCGCCACAACAGCGGCTATTGGCTGCGAAAAAAATATTTGGGCGTGGGGCCATCCGCGCATTCATTCAACGGAGTGAGCCGGCAACACAACATTGCCGGCAATTCGCCATACCTGAAAGCGATAGAAAAAAATAGTATCCCGCAAATCACCGAAACCCTCACGGTATCCGAGCAGATTAACGACTACCTGCTCACTTCGCTGCGCACCCGCTGGGGTTGCGACTTGGGCGTGTTGCAAGCCGAATGGAACCATAACCTACTGGAAACCAACCGTCAATACATCGTCGAGTGCCTGCAAAGGCACTTGCTGGTGCTGGAAAACGGCATCCTCAGGCTTACCAGAACCGGCCGGCTGCTGGCCGATGAAATCACCGCCACCCTGTTTGTGTGAAAAACAAAAGACTTCGGAATTGACAGGAAAGGCCGCAACCCAGACGGATGGTTCCGGGCGGGCATCCGGGTTTGGGCTTTCCGAAAGATACTATTTTGGCAAGCGTAGCCGGACTTTCCAAGTCCGGCGGGCGGAGGCGGGTTTACAGTGGGCAGGTTTGGACTTTTTGAAACCTGCCTGCCGGACAGGCAGGGATACTGTTCCCGTGGGCTTTCTCCGGAAAACCTGACCCGCCGATTGCCATGCCCTGAAAGCACGAAACCCCCGGCCGCTGGCCGGGGGTTTCGTGTTTCTGGAAGATACTATTTTGGGCTAACCAATTCCGTTACTTGCTTACCAATTCCGCTTCCTTGGGACGCTTGTAGGCATCCACCACAAAAGGCAGCGCGATGTAAATGGTTGAATAAGAGCCGGTAACCACCCCGACCAGCAGCGCAAACGACAGTCCGCGGATAGTGTCGCCACCAAACAGGAACAGGATTAGCACCACCAGAAACACGGTTGTGGAAGTAATGACCGTCCGCGAAAACGTGTCGTTTAGGGCCTTGTTCACCACCGTAGCGGGCGACTGGTTCAGGATGTTCTCTTTGAACGAGGTGCGCACACGGTCAAAGACCACCACCGTATCGTTCACCGAAAAGCCGATGATGGTGAGCACCGCCGCGATGAAATTCTGGTCCACATCCAGCGAGAACGGCATGAAATCCTTGAAAAGCGAATACACCGAGAGTATAACCAGCGTATCGTGAACCACCGCAATAATGGCTCCCGTGGCGTATTGCCATTTGCTGAACCTGAGCAGGATGTAACCAAAAATGGCAACCATGGCAATGACCACCGCGTAAATGGCCGAACGCTTGATGTCGTTGGCAATAGTGGGGCCTACTTTGGCACTGCTTTCAATCCGGTATTTGGTGCCCAACGAAGCTAATCCTTTTTGCAACGACTGCTCCACGCGGTCACCGGCGGTTTCGCTCAGGTCGTCAATCAGGTACGTGGTCGTGATTTGCAGCGTGTTAGATCCGCCGTAGGCTTTTACTTCGGGTGTCGCTTGCAAGGGCGCTGCCAATGCCGAACCCACCTGCGTGGTATTTACCGGTTGGTCGAACCGGACCACATACGTCCAGCCGCCCTTGAAATCCACGCCGTAATCAAAGCCGCGCACAATCATGGACACAATGCCCGCCCCAATAAAAATGGAGGAGCAGATGTAGGCAATTTTGCGCTTGGACACGAAATCGTAATTGACATTCTTGAACAGGTCTTTCGAAAAATTGGTGAAGAAACTGAACGATTTGCCTTGGCGCAAACGGCTGTCAATGATGAGCCGCGTCACGTAAATGGAGGTAAAAAGCGAGGTCGCGATGCCGATAATCAGCGTCACGGCAAACCCGCGAACCACACCCACCCCGAAAAACGCCAGCACAAAACCCGCCAGCAACGTGGTGATGTTGGCATCCCAGATAGACGACGATGCTGCCCGGTAGCCTTCAGAAGTGGCCGCCAGCACCGATTTCCCCGTTCGCAACTCATCCTTTACCCGTTCGTTTATCAGCACGTTCGCATCCACGGCCATACCAATAGTCAGCACGATGCCCGCAATGCCGGGCAGGGTCAGCACCGAATTCAAGGCCACCAAAATGCCCATAATCATCAGGATGTTGAGCAGCACGGCCAAGTTGGCGATCCAGCCCGAACTGCTGTAGTAGCCGATCATGAACAGGACAATGATTACCAAGCCGGCCACTATGGAAAGCAGACCCTTGTTGATGGATTCCTGGCCCAGCGTCGGGCCCACCACTTCTTCCTCCACAATGCGCGTGGGCACGGGCATCTTGCCCGCCACCAGCACGTTCGACAAATCCTTGGCCTCTTCCATGTCGAAATTGCCCGAAATCTGCGAGTTGCCACCCGGAATCTCGCCCTGCACCACCGGAGCCGAATACACCACGTTATCGAGTACAATCGCAATGCGTTTGTTTATGTTCTGGCCGGTGATTTTCTTCCACTTCTTGGCTCCTTCGGGGTTCATGCGCATACTCACTTCGGGTTTGCCCGTAATCGGATCCAAGTCGGGACGGGCATTGGAAATCACCTCGCCACTGAGCAGCGACGCTTGGTTGCGCCCCTTGCGGATGGCATTCAGCGAAATCATCTGCTTGCCCGTTGCGGCATCGGCCTCACCCGGCTTGTGGTCATACATGAACACCAGGTTGGCGGGAAACACGCGGCGCACATCGGGGCGGGCCAGCAGTTCGTTCACTTTCACGGTGTCGCGCACATTCACCATCAAACCCGATGGGCCGGGCGTGAACAAACGTGTGAGCACCGAACTTTCGTTGGGATTGGCCGCTTTTTGCGCCGAATCGCCGCCGGTTTTGCCTTTAGCCAACTGGTCGGCAAGGCTGCCAGCGTCCACTTTGGCAGTGTCGGTTGCGGCGGTTTTGCCCGGCGAGGCCAATTGTGCCAGCAGGCTGTCTTTTTTGGTGTCCTTCTTTTTCAGGCTTTCCTGCCTTACCAAGTAATCGTTGAGTTGCAGGAAATACGGGTAGAATTCCTGCATTTCCCATACTTCGTGAAACTCCAGTTTTGCAATGCCTTGCAGCAATTTGCGCACCCGCTTGGGGTCGTCCACGCCGGGAAGTTCAATCTGGATGCGGTTGGTTCCCTGCAAACGCTGGATGGACGGCTGCACCACGCCGAATGCGTCAATGCGGCGGCGCAACACTTCCAACGACAGGTCAATCGTCTTTTCCAGTTCACCGTTCACGTATTTGAGCACATCGGCATCCGGCGAGTCAAAATTGATGGCGGTTTGGTTGGTGCTGTTGGCAAAGATTGTCGCCAGTTTTGCTCCCGGTGCGCGTTTCTGGAAAGCACCGTAAAACAGGTTGGTAAAACTGCCTTGCTGGGTGGCTTGGGCCTTTTGCGCATCGGTCAGCGATTGCAGGAAGGCCGGGTCGGGGTTTCCGCCCGACAGGCTGCGCAATACATCGGCAGCCGATACTTCCATGGTCACGTGCATACCGCCTTTCAAATCCAAGCCCAGTTTCACTTCCTGATCCTTGATTTGCTTGTAGGTAAATGGGCCGAAAACCTTTTCGTTCCAAATTGAATCCAGATATGACTGCTTGCGTGAAATGTTCAGTTTTCCGCCCTTGACAGCATACGCGTTGGCTTTCTTTTCGATGCTACGCGAAATGAACGTGAACGACAGGTAATACAGGCTCATGGCGGCGAAAATCACCGCTATGAAAATAATCAGACCTCGATTTCTCATGTAACTTGACTTTTTAGGATGAATATTTGATGATTGGATTTTTATGCGAGATGCCAGCGTCCGTGCCGTCAGCAGGGAGCGGGTTCGGGCTTTCCGGGAGATACTATTTTTCCCCCGGATTGCCTGAAAGGCCAATCCCGGACAACTTGCCAAACCCGTGGGGTTTCAGAAACCTCAGGGATTCAAAGTGGCGGGTTTGGGCTTTCGGAAAGCTGAAAGCCCCGTCTTTAGCGGGGATACTATTTCGGGAAGGTCACGGGGCATTAATCGCAATTGCCTTGGAGAAGATGTTGGCAAAATACGTGGACAGGTAGATGGGAAACGCATCGGGGTGGCGCGGCCTTTCACTGCGGATGACAAAAAACCGTGGCTCCGGCGTGATGAAATAATGGTGTTGCAGCTTGAGCGAAAAAAACGGCACCACCGCCTG
>JANPIL010000422.1:0-11106 GCA_031424975.1 Sphingobacteriales bacterium | reverse complement strand
AAATCAGACCAACACAAGGAAGCCGACAAGCTGCTTGGCGAAATCAGGAAGAAGGAAAAGCGGGAAAAACGCCGGAATAGGTAGCAGCCCGCCGCTCCCGAAGGAGGAAGCAAAATGGTATCTTTTGAAAGTGCTAAACCCACCTGCCGGTCATTTTACCTTTACCGACAGCACACCGGCCTGCCTGCCGTTGGCGTAGTGCAAAAGCAATTTCCGGTAGGCATCCACGTACAGGGCGGCAATGGGCAGCCGGTTGCCAAACGGCTCGCCGCCAACGAGTTGCCCATTCAGGTTGTACACAAATGTCTGTTTGGTTGCCGCCTGCGTAATGGCCACCACTTGCAAGCCACTGCCGAAGTTGTAGTACTGCACGTATTGTTCGCCCGCCGGGTGGCTATCGGCTTCAAAGAGGAGTTTCCCGTTTTTGTCCAGCAGCCCAATCTTGCTGTTGTCCAGCCGCGCCACCACCCAGTCGCGGTTGCCAGGTTCGGCACACAGCCGGAACCGGTTGCCGCCCGCCGTACGGTTGAGTTGGCGGCGTTCCGTTGTTTCGCCCCGCAGGTTTATGCGCAGTATCTCGCCATCGTTGGTCACCACCACCAGGCGGGTTTCTTCCATGGAGGTTCCGTTTTCTATCAGGAACGCACTTTCGGTACGGGCTTTCAGGTTCAGCGGAAAGCCGGGCTGCGCCTGTCCGCGCCGGTTTGCCAGCGTCAGTTGACCGTTGGCTTGCAGAATCGCAAAGTAGTCCTTGCCGCCCAAGCGGATGTGTTGCGGGGCGCATTGCAGCCGGTAGCCCGTCCGCAACGGATTCCAGCCTTCCAGCGGCGTTCCGGCCTTGTCGTACATATACAGGTTGCCGAGCAGGTCTGAAACCAGGAACCGGTAGTCCAAATCGCCTTCGTAATCAATCACAGACAGCGTGTGCAAACCTGCCGCCGCGCCAATTTTCAGCGGATACGGCGCTACCGGACTGCCGTTGCGGTCAATGAGTTGGAGGGCGTTTTTGGTGGCAAACAGATACTGCAACTTGTTGTTTTTCAAGTAGTCTATCTGAAAAATCGACGTTTTCACCGGGCCTTCGAGCCATCGCCGCCACCTGATTTTACCCTCTTCGCTTACCAGATACAGCCGGTTTCCGGCATCTTGCAGCACTGTTTCGCGGCTGCGGTCCAAGTGGCTGCGCACCACGGCGGGCGGCATGGTCAGCAGCGTGTCGGCGTTGGTGCGCCAATTATTGAAAAACCGGTTTTGCAACCGCGCCGCCGTTGGCTTTTCGTGGTGCCGGAGCGTGATTTCGGTTTCAAACCGCTCTTTTTTCTGGCTGTGTATGCGAACCGTAACCGCCTCAAAATCTTTGAGTTCGCTGCCATACTGCTGCATCAGTTGCCGCCACTGGGGCGAGGCGTTGCGCAAAAACATTCCCCAGGCGCGGCCCACATCCGCATGGACGGTAAAAAGTGCCGGTTTCCGGTTCTCAAACAGCTTGCGTTTCTGCGCTGATTGCCCCCACACCTCGCCGTTGGTCCGGTTGTCGAGCAGGTTTTTGAGTGCCCGAACCGAACTGCCAAATACCACATGGTTGCCAATGCCTGTGTAAAAGCATTCGCCAAAACCATTGATTTCGGCCCCGAAAAGACTGGCCGGAAAATCCGGCTCATTCATTTGCCGGATCGGCACGCCAGCGTAGGTTTCGGAGTACGGATCCGTATTTTGCCCGTTGTCGAGGTTGTTCGCCAACCGGTTCAAGTCCTGCAAAGCACCCGACCGCGACCGGGCTTGCACCACCAGCAGCCGGTCTGGCAGGTCTGAGGTGGTTTCGATGAGTGCCAATGTCATTTCGTTGCCCACCCAGCCGGGCAGTGCCTTCGCGGAAGAGTTTCGCGGGTTGTGCACTTGGTCATGGGCGCGGTGCTGGCGCAGAAATTCGGCGGCGTTGCTGAACGACCAATGGTAGAAAACCAAGGTTTGGTTGGGAACCAGCGACAGGCATTTGATTGGTTGCGGCGATTGTCCATCAAAGACACGCAGGTATTCACCGGTTTCGGCAAGGTCGGCAACGGAGGTTTGGCCTTTGAGAAAGATACTATTTTGCCCGCCGGTATTTTCATGGGGCAAAGCCGACAGCGCGGCAAACCGCCCGAAATGCGCCAGTATGCCCGCCTCCGACGCACTGCCCGTCAGCACTTGCACCAGCCGGGGCATGGCCGCCAGGTTTGCGTACAGTTTCACGGACTGTTTGCCGTTATTGCCCATTTCCCGCCAACCGGCCCATGGTGCCGTCCGCGTGATGGCGTTTTCATTCACCGTCCGAATCACATCCTCCACGAGCAGAGACGTGTAGCTGCCAATGAAAACATGGTCGTGCAGGATGTACGAAAATTGCTGGCGTGAGGCAATATGCGTGATTTCGGTGATGGTTTTGCCTCCGAACGTCCGCGTATCGGTGCGGTAACCGGCGTTTTTACGGAAGTTTCGCAGTATTTTTTCAAGGCCGGGCTGCTCGGCATCTGTCAGCGGCACAAAAAACACATAGTCAACATCCTGCCGCGTGGTTGCGTGCAGCGAAAACAGTATCTTTTTTTTTGCCAGAACCCGCCCGGTTTCCGGGTAGGCACGCAATTGCTCCAGCCTTGCAAGCAGGTTTTGGAAATACGGCAGCAACGCCAATGATTGTCCGGCGGGCGTTTGCCGCCACGCTTGCAGGGTTTGCAGCGGACTATCCGTTTCCACGACCAGCACCGCGCTGGCGGGAATGGCCTTCCACGCCGGAGAAACGCGGTTTTGCCACCACCAGTACAACCCGGCCACGGCCAAAACAGCGGCCAGAACAACCAAGAAAACGACGCGTTGCTTTTTGGTCAAGAAGGAAAGGGAGGTTTGGGCATTTGAGAAGATATTATTTCAGTTCACACCGCCACCGGGGCTTTGATGGCCGGGTGCGGATTGTAATTTTCAATGGCAATGTCTTCGTATTTGAAGTTGAAAATATCCGTAATGGCCGGGTTCAGCTTCAGCGTTGGCAGGGGGCGCAACTGGCGCGACAATTGCGTTTCCACCTGTTCCAAATGGTTGGCATACAAGTGCGTGTCGCCGCCCGTCCAGATGAATTCGCCGGGTTGCAGGCCGCATACCTGCGCCACCATGTGCGTGAGCAGCGCGTAAGAGGCGATATTAAACGGCACGCCCAGAAACACATCGGCACTGCGCTGGTACAATTGGCACGAAAGGCGGCCACCAGCCACGTAGAATTGAAAAAGGGCATGGCATGGCGGCAACGCCATTTTTTCCACATCCGCCACGTTCCACGCACTGACAATCAGCCGCCGCGAGTCGGGGTTGCGTTTGATCTGCCCGATTACCTGCGTAATCTGGTCAATGGTTTCGCCACCAGCTCCCTGCCAACTGCGCCACTGCTTGCCATAGACCGGGCCGAGTTCACCGTGTTCGTCGGCCCACTCGTCCCAGATGCCCACACCGTTTTGTTTCAGGTACGCAATGTTGGTGCTGCCTTGCAAAAACCACAAGAGTTCGTGGATGATGGATTTGGTGTGGACTTTCTTGGTGGTGACCAGCGGAAAACCATGGGTTAAGTTAAATCGCATCTGGTAGCCGAAAACGCTGAGCGTGCCCGTGCCGGTGCGGTCTTCCTTGCGGATGCCGTGAGCCAGAATGTGGCGCATCAGGTCGTGGTATTGCTGCATAAAGGAAGGAAACAGTTCGGTGGCGAAGGTAGCCGAAAGGCAAGGGTTTTGCAAACGGCAAGACCCAAGGCCTCCCCCCACTCCCTCCGAAAGAGGGGGCTTTTGAAACTCCCCTCCCCTGTCCGTCCGGCAGGCGGGCTTTCGGGTTGGGCTTCTTCCCCTTCGGGAGTTAGCTGCTCACCGGAGCCAGCACTTGGCGGCCTGCAGCAAAAAGATGCGGTTGTGACGAAAGGCGTACTGCATGATTTTCCGGATGCTTTGCGGCGACAGCGGCTGTGTTCCGGCTCGTTGCGTTGAGGCCAATTGCACCGCCGCATTCTTGGACTTGTTTCTGTACGTTTGCTTGGAAATCCAGCCTTTGGCACGCAGCAGGGCGAGGATTTGCAGGGTTTCAATGACAAACGTGTGGTTCCGGTGTGAGGCCACCGTTACTTTTTGTGGGTGTGAGCGGAAATGGTTCAGTTCCTCATCCAAGTAAATTAAATCGGAAACGGCCAGTAATTGACACCAAAACCACCAATCGCCTGAAAAACGGAAATCCTGATACGAATCGTCAAGTTGCAACGCCAAGTCGCGCCGGAACACTGCCGCGCTGGCATTCGGAATCAGGTTGGCTCCGGCCATGCGTTCCTCGATCAATTGACGACCAAGATAAATCCCCGACACGCCGGGAACGGCATACAGGTTGCGGCACGAATCCGTTTTTTGCCCCGCACTGTCCACCAGCCACGACTGGCTGTAAGCCACCCCGGCGGCGGGTTTGGCCTCCAGCGCGGATACTATTTTTTCAAGGAACAACAGGTCGGCATAATCGTCGCTTTCGGCAATCCAGATGTATTCGCCCTGCGCTTCGGCCAAGCCTTTTGCCCATTGCCTGAATGGACTGCCGCTATTGTGGTCGTTGAATATTGTGCGGATCCGGGAATCCTGGGCGGCGTACCGGCTGATGATTTCGCGGCTGCCATCGGTGGAGCAATCGTCGAGAATGATGATTTCAGTGTTGCGCAAAGTTTGCCCAAGCACACTTTCCATGCGCTGCGGCAGGTAGGCGGCGTGGTTGTAATTGGGGATGATGACGGAGACGAGGGGCATCACTTTACAGCCTGTTTGTGCCTTTCAATGGCTTCGCGCAATAGGACATCTATTTTTCCGCCTGCCAAAGACACATCGTATTTTTTTGCGTTTTCAGCGGCTTGCGTTCCCAAGGCTTGCAGTCTTTCAGGATTCTCTCGAAGACTGACTATTTGGGCCGCCATTGCGTTGGTGTCCGCGTAGGCAACGGAAATGCCACCACCGCCCGCAATGAATTCGGGAATGCCACCCGCCCGCTCAAAGCATAGGATGGGCTTGCCCAAACCGGCAGCCTCCAGAACTACCAGCGGAAAAGGATCCTCGCGGGAGGTAAGCGTGAACACATCAAATGTTTGGTAATAGTCCTGAGGATTGCTTTTTTGTCCGGTGAAAATGACGCGGTTCTCCAAACCGGCATTTTTTAGTTCGCAGGTAAGTTTCACCCGGTCATGCTCGCCCAAGTGACCGACCCACACGAAGCAAGTGTTTTCCAGTTGGTGGGTGAGCCGCAAGCGGTGCGCCACCATGACAAACAAATCGGCTCCCTTGCGCCACTCCACCAAGCCGGAGCCACCCACCACAAAGGCATCTTCCGGGATGTCCAGTTCTTGACGCACCGCCGCCGCCGACCGCAAGGCGTGTTTTGTGTTCTCCACGGAAATGCATTCGTACACCACATCCACGCGTTTTTGCGGATCCACGTGCCCATTGGCAATCAGGTTTGATTTGACTGCCTCGGCACAAGCAATGTATTGGGTGATGTGCGGTTCGGCCTGTTTGAATCTGTCGAGCCGACAATAGGTTTGCAGCACCGTTTCAAGTTCGTGTACGTGGCAGATGACGGGACACGCCAAATACGGAACCAGGTCGGGAACGATGCGTGCCGCCAAGGTGGTGTTTACATACACTGCATCAAAGGAATGGGCGGAGATGCTGTTGAGGAGGTTTTTACGCTGGCGGCGTGTGCCCAGCCTGTCACGGATTTTGTTGAAGAAACCATATTGCCCACCCGCCGGATGCTCTTCCGGCTGCCAAACATGGGTTTCGCCAAGTTGCCGGAATTCGCCTTCCAACTCGCCGGTGCGATAGAGTACAATGGTAAAGCGATAGTTGTGGTGTTTGCCCAAATACCGCAGCAAATGCAGCAGGACAATGACCGCCCCCGTCCGGGAGGCTTCGTGGCTGATAACCAGCAGGTGTGTTTTCAAGGGAATTGTTCAGGTGGATGCCTTGTCAGGCTGGTTTTTCAGTTTGTTACGGATACTTGCCAAAGGATTGATGTTTTTGCCCGTCAGGAACTGGGTGCAAAGATACCAAAGTTGACTGTCCATCCGGCCAAAAGCGAAACAACGAAGCAAGTGCTTGAAAACCAACAATTTGGCAGACTTGTTTGTGATGAGCAACTGCGCGAATTTCTTCCGGGTGCGGAATTCCGTCTCCCGCAAATCATCTTTCCGGACACTGGGCAGATGTACGGGAAGTTGTCCACGCCACTTTTTTTGAAACACCAATGCCTCTTTTATCCATTGGCCATCGAAATTGCCAAGCGACAGGTGTTCGATCATTACCCCGTACAGAACGCAAACTTTGTAACCGGCATTGAATACGCGCAAGGCGTAATCCAAGTCGTAAAAGTGAAAATTTCGGAAGGTGTCCTGATCAAAGGATATTTTCTGCCAAACATCCTTGCGGGTGCAAAGCCAACAGCCATCCAAGGTCACCACTTCGGCCAGTGACCCGCCATCCGGGTTGATGAGCGAATGCCGCGACTCGCCGTTGGGGAACCGCTGAATGAAATTGAGGCGGGTCAAATCCATACCGGTTGCCAGCGACCAACCCGACGGAGCCTTGGTTTTGGCCGTGCTACCCATAATGCCCAGCAAACCCACCGCCGGATTTTGCAATGCTTCCACAATCCTCACACCCCAATCATTCGAATGAAAACACACATCCTCGTGCATGAAACACAAATATTCGTACCTGCTTTGGCTGGCACCTTGGTTGTAGGCTTCGCAGATGCTGTATCGGGCATTTGAATTGTCAATGGCAATGATTTCGTGGGGCACACCAACCGTCCGCTCGATTTTCCCTTGCACAGCTTGCAAGTCTGATTGGTTTTTGGAGCAGATGATGATGGATAACATTGACTAAAAAAACGATTAGCAACCTCAAAGGTGTGCAACAAAAGTGGCTTCTTAATTGAAAGAAACACGATAGGGTTGCGAAGCAAAAATTTACTTTTTTATGATTCGTTTTACCATGCTTTTCACCAGTGCCTTGGCAAGGGGCAACGTGCTTATTTTAAACGAATAGTACTGATGTTCAAGCCTCTGCACTTTCTTATTAGACTTGCTTAGCAAATATCTCGTATCTAACAATTCCTTATGGAGGATATGCAAACAATCAAGATACAGAGATTGGTGCTTAGTGTGTATGTAACGCAAGGCCTCACGATGTCTCTCTGTAACCTGCGTAATCATAGAGCCTTTCCTAATCCGGTAATCGAAAAGCACTTCGTCAACCGGCTGAAATTTCCATTGCGTTTGACCAACCCTGAGCCAAAACTCCCAGTCTTCCAACCCAAACAAAACGCGGGCCTCATCAAACCCGCCGACCTCTTCCCATACTTTCTTACGTATAACCGAACAATTGTCTATGTAATTGTCAACAATCATTCGAGTTATATCAAACGGTTCCGCTTTTCCAAACCTCTCCTCGCCTACTTCACCGAAAAAATGCGGGTTGCCGTACACAACACCCACGTCAGGGTTTTCATCCAAAATCCGAATGCCCATGGTTATATATTCTGGGCGGATTTTGTTATCGCTGTCCAGTAAAAGAATATATTCTGCGAGGGCGTGCCTGATACCAGTGTTCCGCGCACCGGCTGGACCTTTGTTTGTCTGATGGTGTATTGTATATCCTTGTTTTTCAAGCAATTCCAATTGAGCTAAAGAATAAGGGTCTTTGGTGCCATCATTGACGATAATAACTTCATAAATGGACGGATTGGGACATAATTTGATGCTTTGTAATGCCTCATTAATGTACAACCCTGAGTTGTAATATGGGATCACTATACTAACTTTTAAATCCAAAGCATCAGATGCCTTTTGATTTGGTGTTTTACTTTTCGGATCATTCTCGAAGTCCAACGTAGCTTCCATTGTAAGTCGCAGCTTAATTTATATAGGTAAAGAACGAAGTAATAGCGAATCTTCTGAATGGACTTTGCTTTTGTTACATAATTTTGACTTAGCATCTGCCATTCAGGCATGAATTTTCCAAAACCTCCTTCAGAGCCAGTCTTTGACTGATTATGAACTCTATAAAAAGATAAATTCTTATTTAGAAAATGAAAAGGGTACTCTTGAATAATTCGTAGCCAAAGTTCGTAGTCCATAGCATAACGCAATTCCTCATTCAGATAGCCCAATTCATCTAAAACGCTTTTTCTGATGAAAATAGAGGGCTGAGGCGGACAAAAGTGAAGTTTCCAAATACGTAACAAAGAATCAAAAGTCACATGGCCTGAGTTGAGTAGCATTGTCTTACCGGTACCCTCGAAAAACATAGTGGAGACACCCGAGACAAGGTATATATCCTCCCGCTGAAACTCTTCGGCAATGGCAAACAGGCTATTTTCTGCGTAGTAATCATCACTACAAAGCCAAGCAAAAATTTCACCGGTGCATTTTTGTAATCCTTTGTTGATTGCATGGCTCTGCCCATTATCCGGTTCACTCACCCAATAAGCCAAGTGCTTTTCGTACTTGCGGATGATGTCAACCGATCCGTCGGTACTACCGCCGTCAATGATGATGTATTCAAGGTTGGGATAGCCTTGCCCCAGAACCGACAATATGGTTTGTTCAAGGTATTGTGCCTGATTGTAAGAAGGCGTAACAATGGATATTTTTGAGCATTTCTTTGACATTGTATTATACCTCCTTCCAAAATAAATAGACTTTTGTAGAAAGCAGTAAACCTTTGGAAGCAGTTTTTGGTCTTGAAGAAAAATATTTCCATTTTTCAGGGCAAAAAGCTCTCTTAGGGCGTGCTGGGGAATTTCAAAACATTGACAGTCAGACATTTACCGCAAAAAACCATGTTTCTTTATGACCGGAATATCCGGTCCCGATTGTTTCCGTTTGGCAGGACAGACGATGATACAGGCAATGGATGCCGCTCCATGCAGATATGAAATCATGTTTTGATATTCCATGAAAAACGAAATAAAATTTCCCAACACGCTCTAATACACAGTTCTAAAATGCATAGCTTTTTGATTGCTATCGCATATCGGCTTTGTTGCAGCAATTAAAAAGTTTGATGATGACGCTTGAATACTCTTTTATAGAAATGGTAAAGATGATGTAAGAAATATCGCTTATAAATAATATTTAAGCGTCCTAATGATGAAAAAGGCGCCACAGACAGTGAGTATAAAAGCACATAGTTCCAAGAATTTTTGCTGTTTCCTTTCTGTAGAAGCTTTGCCATTGCCTCTTTAGCATACAGCCATGTCAAATGCTCTCTGTTTATGGATACCTTAGACCTCTCTTTCTTGGCCCAAGAATACAATGTTGACTTCCCTTTAACTTTGAGAAAGGGCCGAAACAACTTTGAAAGTTGAAAAACTTTGGTGACTGCATAATCGAGTTCAGCTTTATCATCTAAGAAGCCCTGCACCTGACTTACGCTTTTCGAAGTATCGTGATAACGGTAATTGGCAAGTATTTCGTCAGTCCATAAAATTTCTCTTTTTCCATAAAGGAGTAGGTATTTTAGCCACCATTCAGCATCCATCATATAGTGTAGCTTATGGTTTAAAGCCCCAAGCCTTATCACCACATCCATTGAAAAAAAAGTAGATGGTTGGCATATGTGGGCTGCATATACCATCTCTTCAATGCTTTCAAAAGAAGATGTTATACCAAAAGTGTGAGCTTGGCTGGGAATTAATAGACGTGCCCTCCCAGCTACTACATTTACTTGCGAAGAACTGAATAACTCTGCAATACGAAATAATGAACGGGGTTCTAAGTAGTCATCACTACATAGCCAATTAAATATTGTTCCTGTGCAGCGAGCAAGCCCTTTATTGATTGCCTCACTTTGACCACCATCAGATTCGCTTACCCAGTAGGCAAGGTATCTCTCATATTTGCGAATAATATCAACAGACCCATCGGTGCTTCCCCCGTCAATAATGATATATTCGAGATTTGGATACTCCTGTGACAGCACTGACCGTATGGTCTCTTCAATATAGTTGCCCTGATTAAAGGAAGGAGTTATAATACTGATCTTAGGATATGTTTTGCTGTTATTTCCAAGTGCCGTAATGCTTTTCGTCCATAGCCAGCTTTTGTTTAAGGAAGGTGTTAATGCTTGTAAGTTGGCTATGCTCATACATCTTCATTCATTAAGATTTACGATTGTTTCTCGTTTTCATGTTAACCGCATCTAACTCGAAGGCTTTGGCCTTATCCTTGCTGACATAGCTGGGATTTATAATGGACTTATTTAGTTGAATTTTGTTCTCAGGTTTATCAGGCTTGATGCCAAATACAGCCATGACTTGAGACTCCGGGCCCTGTATTCAAAGCGTATCAGGATTCAGGATTCGCCTGTATGTGTCAAGCCAAGCGAAAACAGTCTCTATTTTCTTGTTATTTCTCCTGTTTCTGGGGATGTTAGCGATCATTTTGTGTTTTGTTTCAATCACTTCAATTTTGGCTAATTTTAGACTCAATCCGCTGATTTTCAGTACATAATAACTCTATTTGATCTTTTTTCCTTATCCACTTTTCTTAGATTGTCCAGCATCATAAGTTCGATACGCATATACTGCACGCATATATAGGGGTTCGAACCGAACCCTTTCCACTTGTGCCCCTCAAAGCTAGATTTCCCGCATTGCCTCCAGTCATTGACGGTTTATAACGCAGCTATAGTCTTTGTTGAATGAAAAGGCACTTGCCTCCTTATCCCATTAGCAACACGGCCGCCCCCTGCTCACAAGTCATGGATGATCACAGCATCACCTTGAGAGTCAAGGCAGGAGAGTAACGCTTAAGAAGTCGGTGATTGCTTTTCTCTGCATCCGAATTCACCCTGAGCAAAGGCCCGCCCCACTAGCATAGGCACTTAATTAGCAGATGCCAGTATTGTACTGCTCACCCAGTCCGTGTCTCTAAGCACATTGCTGTTCAACACTGAATTGTTGAAGGTTCAAGAAAACAAACAGTTCTTTCGGACACATCGCCAAGTATTTTTAGTTTTGTATCCAGTTGCCGGAATACAAAGCCTACGGTGTTGTGTGAGG
>JANPIL010000421.1:0-3467 GCA_031424975.1 Sphingobacteriales bacterium | reverse complement strand
CGGTGTTGGAGTTCAGGTTTACCGGCGCGGCGCAGGTTCCGTTGGTGGTGAAATTTCCCGCCACCGTAGAAGTGCCACCCGTGCTGAACCGCCAAGTACTGCCCGCACCCACCGTCACGTTCTGGTAGCTGTTGGTGCCGCTGTTGCTGAAGGTGATGTTGTTTGCGGTTCCGGTGGTGATGTTACCATTGAACACATTGTTTCCAGTACCCGAAAAAGTGGCCGTCACGCTGTTGCCCAGCGTGAGGCTACCACCAAAGGTGTGGCCAGTAGCAATTGCAAGGATGGCGTTGTCTTGCGCCGTAAAACTATTGTTGAACGTATGGCTGCCGCTGTGGTCGAATCGAGCACCGTTTCCAAGGGTAATGACGGTAGCCCCACTGTACACATTACCATTTGGGGAACTAGATACGAAAATCACTGACGGATTTATGTTTAGATTGGCATTTATAGTGGTGGTTGCCATTTCAAAACCAGACCCCAGAGTCAAATTGCCATTGAATGTTGAGGCAAGGATACGGCTTGCGCCGGAAGTGGAAAGGGAAACAAGTCCGTTAAACACCATGCCGTTAACCCCCCAATATTCACCTCCGAATCCAGTGCCAGCAAACGTAACAGGTCCGTTTACGATGCCGTTACTCAACGGCCTGACCGTACCGTTTCCAAAACTCAAACCCCCGTACACTTTGCTGCCTGCGCCGTTAATGGTCACCGCACCGTTGTTCCCAACTGTCAGCACACCCATGGTAAGCGTGGCCGCAGCCGGGGTATTCATGGTCACGTTTCTGACCGTACCCGCCGAAAACTCAATGTCGCCGAAAGTCTTGGCGGTGTTGCCAAGGTTAAGTGTCACATTGGCGGTGCTGCTGAACGTAATTTTGGCCGTGCCGCTCACCGACATATTATCGGCAAAGGTTGCCCCTGCCCCGGTGATGGTCAGCGGGTTGGCGAGTGCCAGCGTGGGCGTGTTGGCCACCCCTGTCCAGTCCATGATGGCGCAGATGGCACCGGCGGTGATGGTCACGGTTTGCCCGCCCGCCGTAAAAGAACTGGCATTGAAGGCAACCGCATCCGCGGCAACGGGCACGGCAGCCCCGCCAGCCCCGCCCGATGTCAGCGACCAGTGGTTGGTATCGTTCCAACTGCCCGAATTACCCACCCAGTAGCGGGTTTGGGCGTAAGATACCGAGCCGCCCAAAAGCAAAAGGCAACCCAACAATGACAAAAGGCGTAGTATGTGTTTTTGCATGACTTTGGCAAATAAGCCGTTCGCTGCGGATACGGCCATGATGAATACTGAATAACATTGAAAAATATCCTTGAAACCCATACGTAACTGCTTGACATACAGGTGGAAATTACAATTTACACCCATCCCCGGTCTCGACCCGAAGACTTGTTCAAAAGTGGCAAGCATTTACCTCAGCACACCTGCGTTTCACCGTGCTTTCTTACCATGTAGTTTTTCAATCAATTCCGCTACGAGAGAAACCGCAATGCGTTTCACCCCGGTGGCGGGTCGCTCCGCAACCAAACGGGGTTTGGGTTTTTCAAAGGATACTGTTTTTCCCTGGCGCCAAGGCGGGCAGCCAGTCCCAACCGGATTTGCCCACGCCGACAAACACCACGGAAAGGTCAGGAAGTCTTTCAAAAATCAATTGTATCGCGCATACGCGCATAATTTCCTATATTGCGCCCTGCCACCACTTCATACCGTACATGGCCTCTGAGGTCTTTGTCATCCTTCTGCTGATTGTTATCAATGGAATATTCTCAATGGCTGAGATTGCCATTGTATCCTCGCGCAAGTCGCGTCTGGAAGGTGCCGCCCAAAAAGGCGACAAAAAGGCGCAAACGGCCTTGTCGCTGGCCAACAACCCCAACAAGTTCCTTTCCACGGTGCAAGTCGGCATCACGCTGATCGGCATTGTGACGGGTGTTTTCGGTGGTGCGAGATTGGCCGCACCCTTGCAGGCCCAGCTTGTCCAAATCGAACCCCTAAAGCCTTACAGTGAGTCGGTTGCATTTTCAGCCATCATCGTCGCCATCACTTTTGTATCGCTGGTCATCGGCGAACTCGTTCCCAAACGCCTGGGTATGCGCAACCCCGAGGGCATTGCCCGCACCATGGCCATCCCGATGAATGCCGTGTCCAAACTGTTCTCGCCGGTGGTGTGGCTCCTGAGCGGTTCCACGGATTTGCTGCTGAAACTTTTCCGCGTCAAAGCCTCCGACGAACCCTCCGTGACGGAAGAAGAAATCAAGTCGCTGGTGGCGCAGGGCACCAACATGGGCATATTTGAAGAAGTGGAGCAGGAAATCATGGACCGGGTGTTTATGCTCAGCGACCGGCGCGTGGGATCCATCATGACCAACAAACTCGACATTGAGTGGATTGACCTGAGCGACGATTTTGAAATAACCAAACAAGCGGTGCTGCACGCTCCCTACAGTCATTTTCCGGTATGCGAGGATTCGCTGGACAATGTGCTGGGCATCATCTCCACCAAGCATTTTTTGCAGACACTGCTGCAAAACGGCACGGTTGACCTGCTTGCCATTGCCGAAAAACCGCTTTTCATCCCCGAAACCACCAAGGCGTTTAAGGTGCTGGAACAGTTCAAGCAATCGAAAATCAGGATTGCGATGGTTGTGGATGAGTTCGGTACCATTCAGGGCGTGGTGGCACTCAAGGACTTGTTTGAAGCGATGGTGGGCGAACTTGAACAGCCTACCGACGAGGATTACGGCGTGGTGCCGCGCGAGGATGGCACGTACTTGGTGGACGGACTGATTTCGTTTGAGGAATTCCTGCAATACTTCGAAATTTCAGACGTGGATCCCGAGGAACGTACGGGCTTCCACACCTTGGGCGGACTGATTTTCAGCATCGCCAACGAGATACCCAAGACCGGCGAGAAATTCCGCTGGAGCAACTTGGATTTGGAAGTAGTGGACATGGACGGCAACCGGATCGACAAGGTGCTGGTGACCGTAAACGAGCCATCCTGAAAATAGTATCTTTCAAAAAGCTGAAAGCCCCGTCTTTAGCGGGGGCCAAACCTCCCCGCATTATTTTTCGGTTTTCCGTTTCAATTAGTCCGTCAAACCCTCATTTCCAGTTGGTTGGACAGCAACAGCGCGAACACCGCCAAGCAATAAATCCACAGCAGCCCGAACAGCACGTGTACGGAAGTCTCGAACCGTTTGCCCCGCCAAAGTGCGGAATCGTACACGAAAAACTGAAAAAACAGCCGGAAGCCCCAGAAAACCAGCAAACCGATGATAATTGACTTGGCCAGCGGCGAGGGTTGCAGCAAATCTTCGGCGTTGCACACAAACAGCAGTCCGTTCAGCGCAACTAACAGGGCAATGAAAAACGTGTGCACCTGCATCATCTGCCGGTTGATGAGCGAAAGCGGTTTGAGTTCGGCGGCCCAGCCAAAACGCTTCGGGAAACCGGCGTG
>JANPIL010000420.1:0-2062 GCA_031424975.1 Sphingobacteriales bacterium | reverse complement strand
CGGAAATCACTTTTTCGGTGTCGCGCTTGATGGCATCCGCAAAATCAAGGTACACCGCCAGTTTGGTCACACCCACGCCGCGCCCTTCGTCGCACACGTACTTGGCATTGCGCGAGGCCACATCGCGCGGCACTAAATTGCCGAAAGACGGGTAGCGGCGTTCCAAGAAATAATCGCGTTCATCTTCCGGAATCTGATCCGGCGAGCGGCTGTCGCCCCCTTTTTTGGGCACCCAAACCCGTCCGTCGTTGCGCAGCGATTCGGACATGAGTGTCAGTTTCGACTGGTAATCGCCCGAAACGGGAATGCACGTCGGATGGATTTGCGTGAAGCAAGGGTTGGCGAACAACGCCCCTTTCTTGTGCGACCGCCATGCGGCCGTCGCGTTGCAATTCATGGCATTGGTGGACAGGTAGAATACGTTGCCGTAGCCGCCCGTACACAGCAAAACCGCGTGTGCCGAATGCGATTCTACCTTGCCGGTAACCAGATTGCGCGTCACGATTCCCTTGGCTTTGCCATCCATCGTGACCAAATCCAGCATTTCGGTGCGGGTGTGGAGCGTCACTTTGCCATTGGCAATCTGGCGGCTCAGCGCACTGTATGCCCCCACCAGCAATTGCTGGCCGGTTTGGCCCCGCGCATAAAACGTGCGCGACACCTGCGCCCCGCCAAATGAACGGTTGGAGAGCAAGCCGCCGTATTCGCGGGCAAACGGAACGCCTTGCGCCACGGCCTGGTCAATGATGTTCACGCTCACTTCGGCCAGCCGGTACACGTTACCTTCGCGGGCACGGTAATCGCCGCCCTTCACGGTATCATAAAACAACCGGTACACGCTGTCGCCGTCGTTTTGGTAGTTTTTGGCAGCGTTGATGCCGCCCTGCGCGGCAATGGAGTGGGCGCGGCGCGGACTGTCGTGGAACGTGAATACCTTGACATTGTATCCCAACTCGGCCAGCGATGCGGCAGCCGAAGCCCCGGCCAAGCCAGTGCCCACGACAATGACATCGTATTTGCGCTTGTTGGATGGATTGACGAGCTTGAGGTTGAACTTGTGCTTGGTCCATTTTTCAACCAGCGAACCTTCGGGGATTTTTGATTCTAATTTCATATAGTGAAACGTTTGGATGCTGTTTTGGCCATCGGTTTGCTTGGTATAACCTGAGAAGTGAGGGGGAGGTTTGGACTTTGAAAAAGATACTATTTTAAGAAAACACGCCCTGACCCGCCAAAAACATATACACCGGAATCACCGCGAACCCGGCGGGAACCACGATTGAAAACGCCAAGCCCAGTTTCTTGATCAAAGGCGTGTATTTGGGGTGGTTCAGCCCGAAAGTCTGGAAGGCACTCTGGAACCCGTGCGCCAAGTGGAAAGCCAGCACCGCCATCGCGGACACGTACAAGGCAACCAGCCACCACTCCTGAAAAGCCACCACGGTGACTTCGTACAGGTTCTTCACTTCCACCCCTTCATAACTTATCATGTTCATCTCGCCGAACTTGGAGCGATACCAGAATGTGCGCAGGTGAACCACCAGAAATGCCAGGATTATGGTACCCAGAATGCCCATGTTGCGCGAATTCCAAGTGCTGTGGTTGCGTTCGTGGGCGTATTGCACGGGGCGGGCCTTGCGGTTGCGCTGCGTGAGGATGACGCTGACCACAATGTGCAGCAGGATGAAACTGAAGTTGAGCACCGAAATGGTCTGCACCAGCGGGTTATGACCCATGAATTGCGCGTACATATTGAATGCCTCGCCGTTATCGCCTTTCAGCAACTGGAGGTTGCCGACCAAGTGGGCCACCAAAAACAATATCAGGAACAAGCCCGTCAAGGCCATGAGTATTTTGCGGCCAATGGTACTCGTAAGGGCGTTTACTAACCAATTCATAGTATTTGCAGGCTCAGGTTTGGGTTTTTGTGATGATTCTCGGCTTCGCACCAATGCGTGCAGACAGGCACTACACTGTTCCGCCATCCATCCGGCGGCTTCAATGGCGTGCTTCGCCCAAAAGTACACGCCGGACGGATAGCAAACAAAAGAATGGTGTTATT
>JANPIL010000419.1:0-3805 GCA_031424975.1 Sphingobacteriales bacterium | reverse complement strand
TTGCGGCTGTCAATGAGCAGATGCTCAATGGCGGCGGGTTTGGGCTTTCCAAAAGATACTATTTTGCCGCCCGTGATTTCGGGCAGTTGGCTGAAATGGAGCATGGCACAAAGGTAGCGTACCGGCACAAAAAAGCCCGCCAAGTTTTGGGAACCTGGCGGGGCTTGGCTTCAATCCAACGGCTTATTTTTTCTTCAACACAATCAATACCACACCGTTGCGGCCTTTGTCGCCGTATTTGTCGGTCGCCGCTTCGCCTTTGAGCACGTCAATTCTTTCAATCGTGTTCGGATCCAGTTTTTCTACGTCTTCCGCTAAAGTTTCCTTGCCGTCTACTGTGTAAAGTGGAATGGTTGCCGAGTGGAAGGCAAGCGGTTTGCGGAACTTGACCGGTTCGGACTCTTTGTTGCCTTTCAAAGTAACCAAAACCACGCCGTTTTTGCCTTCCTCGCCATATACGTCGGTTGCGGATTTCCCTTTTAATACATCCATTGACTGGATCATATCAGGATTCATCTTTTTCAATTCACTTTCCGGCATCCTTGTTCCGTTCACAATGAAAATGGCGTGCTTCATTTGTGACGTGTCTTGACGGATGGTTACTTCTTTGAAATCCTTTGGCCAGATGGCTGTTTTTTGCCGGGTCATCTGCTTGGTGGGGCGGGTTGTGCCTTTCTTGCCGATACTATTCCGGTTGTCGGTTCCGCCGGTCGGTATCGGGGAGGCAATGACCCGGATGGAAGCCCTTTCGATAACTGGCTTGGCTTGGATCAGGTGAAAGGCTACCACCAAGCCAGTAAGCAGCACTGGCAGCAGGGCATATTTCAAACGGGCGTGCAGCGGGGAATTCGGGCGGTTCATCATTTGTATGCGATTTTTGAGTGAGAAAAAATGAAAATGGTTGGCTAACCGGAAATGTGTGGATGCTGTACTGATTCTCAGCAGGTTAAGCTGGTATTCCGAACTTCCGGTTCCGGATTGCAGCACTGCCGCATCGGCCAGATATTCCAAGTTCAGGCGCATTTGGCGGCGGTGCAGCCACGCTGCCGGATTGAACCAGAAAAAGACCAGATACAACTCCATGAGCAGAATGTCCAGCGTGTGCCATTGCCGGATGTGCGCCGCCTCGTGCGTCACAATCTGGTCACGCGGCGTACCATCCGGTAATTTTTCGGGCAGCAGCATCCAGTGGAAAAACGAAAACGGCGTTTGCACCTGCGGATGAACAGCCATTTTGCATCCGGCAACCGTCTGGTAACGTGCCGTTCGCAGAAAACGAAACAGCCTGAACAGCCGCGCCGCCAGCCCAAGCGCCATCAGTCCACACACCACGCCATAAGCCAGCAGGCAGGTTTCGGCTTTTCCAGACATACTATTTTCCACGGGCCGCGCCTGTTGCAGTAGCAGCCAGTATTCCAGCGGAATGGCTGTAGCCCGCGTAGGCTCCACCGAAACGGGCGTTTGCCACGCGGCCAGTTGCAGCAGCGGCAAAGCCACGCTCAACGCTAGACCGGCCAGCAGGACAAAACGCTTGATCTGGTGGAAAGTATCGCGCCGGAACAGCAGCCAGTAAGCAGCATAACACACGCCCAGCACAAGGCTGGCTTTGAGCAGGTACACGAACGGTTCCATGAAACAGAGGGGTTTCGGGTTTTTGAAACATACTATTTTCGGCTTTTCTGCTGGATCAAGTCCAGAATCTCCTGCACTTCCCCGGCCGAAAGTTTTTCCTGATCCGCAAAAAACGACACGAGATTCTTGTAAGAATTGTCGAAGTAGTTTGCCACCACTTTTGTCATGAACGCCTGGCGGTACTGTTCCTTGCTCACTACCGCATAATACTCGTGGCTGCCACCGTAGTCGGTGTGCGCTGCGTAGCCTTTGTCTTCAAGGTTGCGGATAATGGTCGAAACGGTGTTGTAGTGCGGCTTTGGGTCGGGCAGCAGCGGCATCAGGTCTTTGACAAACCCTTTGCCGGCCTGCCACAGCACTTGCATGATTTCCTCTTCTTTGGCGGTCAGTTTTTCCATGTGCCAAAGATAGAACGAGTTTTTTAGTTTTTAAACTATTTTTATAGTTTTTAAACGAAATTTATCGTTTATATTTTTCAAGTGATCCGTCAAGCCTTCTGGTCTCTTGCCAGTGCAAAGAGCCAGTCGCGTTGGAAAATGAACATATTGTTTTGCTAATTGCGCCGGGAAACTTTATATTTGCATCCATTTTTGAAAAACTGTTCATAAAAAAATCCATGTACGCAATTGTAGAAATCGCAGGTCAGCAATTTAAAGTTGAAAAAGACCGCTACGTGTATGTCCACCGGTTGGACGCGGAAGTCGGCGCTGACATGACATTTGACAAGGTTTTGCTTGTCGAAAACGGCGGGGAGATTTCGGTAGGAATGCCGACAGTCTCGGG
Organism: Sphingobacteriales bacterium; assembly: GCA_031424975.1. Classification (GTDB taxonomy): domain Bacteria; phylum Bacteroidota; class Bacteroidia; order Cytophagales; family 172606-1; genus Xanthocytophaga. The sequence continues at coordinate 1,390 of JANPIL010000419.1, read as the reverse complement.
AGCCAGTATTGCAGCCAAAGTGCTGGAACACGTGAAAGGCCAGAAAGTGATCGTCTTCAAGAAGAAGCGTCGCAAGGGCTACCGTAAAAAGAACGGTCACCGCCAGCAATTCACCAAGATCATGATTGAAAACATTTCGTTGAATTAACCTTATTGACTTACTGATATGGCACACAAAAAAGGAGCCGGTAGTTCCAGGAACGGACGCGAATCGCACAGCAAACGCTTGGGCGTGAAGAAATTTGGCGGGCAGGTAGTGCGGGCGGGCAATATCATTGTGCGTCAGCGCGGCACCAAGCACCATCCCGATGAAAATGTCGGCATTGGCCGCGACCACACGCTGTTTGCCCTGATTGATGGCACGGTGGTATTTGCGAAAGGTTACAAGAACCGTTCGTTCGTATCCATTGCACCAATGGCGCAGCAACCCGTAGCGGCTGAATAAGTATTCGAGCCGTTTCGGAAACCGCCTTTCGAAATAGTATCTCTTGGAAAGCACAAACCCCCGGTTTGTGCTTTTTCGGTTTGTGCGTGCTGCAAGGGTGGTTGGACTTTTCAAGTCCAACGGTTCGGCGCGGGCTTTTCCGGGGCGGGTTTGGCGTTTCCGGGAGATACTATTTTTGCAAAGGGTAGCTGGACTTTCCAAGTCCAGCGTAACTTTCCGGTTGCCGGCAGCCGGGTTTGGCGTTTTTGAAACATACTATTTTGACGCGGCCGCTTTGGCGAGGCAAACCAATACGGCCGGAAATCTGTTAGCCCATCATTCATCCGAATCATTTAACGATTGCTTTCATGACCGCCAAATACGTAACCATCTATACCGAGGCCAACCCCAACCCGAACTCCATGAAGTTTGTGGCCAACTACCTGTTGGTGCCCGAAAACGTCAGTTTCGACTTTCCCGATGCAGAAGCCACCGGAAATGCGCCGCTGGCCGCCGAACTTTTCAAGTTCGGGTTTGTGAAGCGTGTGTTTTGCATGAACAACTTTGTGACCGTAACCAAAGACGAAGTTACTGAATGGACGGCGGTGATTCCGCAACTGCGCGATTTCATCAAGGAATACTTGGAAGCCGACAAGCCCGTTTTGCTGGCCGCACCAAGCCAAAATCCATCGGCGGTGTACAACGACGACGACCCGGAAGTGGTCAAGAAAATCAAGCATTTGCTGGACGAATATGTGCGCCCGGCGGTGGAATCGGATGGCGGAGCCATCAATTTCCACTCTTACGACGACGGTGTGGTCAAGTTGCTGCTGCAAGGTTCTTGCAGCGGATGCCCTTCTTCCACAATCACTTTGAAGTCGGGTATTGAAAATCTGTTCAAGCGGATGCTGCCCGAAGTAAAGGAAGTGGTAGCCGAAGGAGTGTAGAAATGACTGATTAGCAGAA
>JANPIL010000418.1:0-4707 GCA_031424975.1 Sphingobacteriales bacterium | reverse complement strand
CCGCGAAACCGGCAGCAGCGCCAGCACCAGCAACCCGTAGAGCCAGCCCGCAAACGCCGCCGCAATGGCCGCATCCATCGCAATCAGGGCGATTACCCCGGCTTTCACCGCCAGCCCGATGTGGCGCGGCTGCGGATCGCGGTACGCCCGGATGAGCGGCGGAAAAATGAGCCGCGCGAAGAAAACCAGAAACGGCAGGCTCTGCCAGACGGGTGTGCGCGTAAAAAACAGTATCCCCAAGATTGCCGAAACCACCGTGCCGTACAAAGCGAACGGCACATAGAATGATTTTTTGCTGCCGCCATGCACCTCGCCCCGACTCACGGATGTTATGGCCGCGATGTAGAGGATGGGGATAAGTGGAATGTACCAAATATTTCCCATTATATATACAATGCTTTCTATGGGATGTGCGTAATGCCATCCAGGTATTACAGATATATTTTCCACATTAATGGAATAGTCACGAATATAATTCTGATAAAATAACCTCTCCCATACAAATAGAGGGGATATTCCCAAGGACAAATTCAATCCCCGGCACAAGCCCATGTTCAGCGGCCCCCAAGGTTTGTGTTTCCCTATCTTATCATAGAGTAGCGCGAAAAAGGCGATGGCGATGGCGACCGCTCCGCTCAACGGGGAAACCCAAAAGGCAAATAGTATCCCCGCAATAAGCAAAACCCCACCCAAAATAATTGCGCCCCGCAGCGAAACCCGTCCGCTGGGAATCGGGCGTTCTGGTCTTTCAACCGCATCAAGTTCGGCATCAAAAATATCGTTGAAAACCACGCCGCCGCCGTAAAGCCCGGTTGTAGCAAGTAGAAGCAGAGGAATACTCAGAACAAAATTTTCGCTACCCCCTACAACTAAAGACTCTTTAACTAATGGCCCTTGCTTCGCAATGTGAATTAAAGAACTGGCTGCCACAGCCACACCCGCCAAAATATCCGCCATGGCGGTGACGATGTTGGCGGGACGCATCAGTTGCAGGTAGGCAAAAAGGCGGGAGGTTTTCACAAGGCGGGTTTGGGGTTTTTGAAAGATACTGTTTTCGGGTAGCGGGACTTTCCAAGTCCCGCAGTACGGCGCATGGCGTGCGGATTACAAATCCGGCGGTAATCGCGCACTAGTACCCGGACTTGTCCACAAGTGCAAGCCCGATTCCTTCTGCGTCAATAATGACAAAAAAGGGGTTTGGGCATTTCAAAACATACTATTTTCCCCGGATACAAGATTGGCTCACTCGCCCGTGCCTTCGCCCGTTTCCACGATGCAGTGTTTCTCCCATTGCCGGTTGGCGTGGGCCAGAAACGCCTTGGGTGCTTGCGCAAACGACGCATCCACGGTTTTGGGCACGCCATTCCCATATCCTTCCATGGGCTTGCCGCCTTGGTAAAGCGTGGTTTCGCCCCGGATAGCGTATTTCGCGCCGTTTTCTAAGAGCATCAGTTTCAGCGCGTCCGGGCTTACGTCGCCCTTGCAGCCATTGGTGTACAGGAAAGTGATTTCGGCAAAGCCATCCTTGTCCAAATCCGTGACGGTCAGCGAATTGGGCAGGTGGGCCAGCGCAATATCGAGCGGACAATCTTTTTCAAAATCATAAATCTGGCGCAGCAACCGGTAGGTGGCCGTTTTGCGGTTGGCGTAGTGGTAGGCATACAGTTCGCGGGTGCGGCTTTCGCGGTGCCGGTCCCAAATCTCGTCGGTTTCGGTCAGCAGCAGCATATTGCCGCCGTTCTTGTCCGTCCATGACAAGGCCCGCACTACCGCGCCTTGATGAATGGCGGTTTTCGGGATGGCATTGGCGGCAACCGCGCGGGTTTGCACTTGGGCACGCGCCGCCAGCGGAACCGCCAACAGAAAATGCGCAAAAAGCACGCTAAACAGTATTTTCATTCGCATGGAAGCATGGTTTCGCGTAAGGCAAAGGCAGGGATTCAGGCTCCCGGCAGCCGCGCGAATATCCGAAAATTTGGCGGTTACTTTTATTTCCGGCTATTTATTCCTTAACTTTCCCGACCATTTTTAGCGTATTCACCTCACCCAATTAAACCATTTTTCCCGTTCCATGAACATCCACGAGTATCAAGCCAAAGACATACTGAAAGGCTACGGTGTGCGTATCCAAGAGGGCATTGTGGCCAACACGCCCGACGAAGCCGTTGAAGCCGCCCGCCAACTGCACGCCTCCACGGGCACCAATTTTTACGTGGTCAAAGCCCAGATCCACGCCGGAGGGCGCGGCAAGGGCGGCGGCGTGAAAGTGGGCAAGAGCTTTGACGACGTGCGTGAAATTTCCAAGAAAATCCTGGGTATGCAACTCATCACGCACCAGACCGGCCCGGAAGGTAAGAAAGTACACAAGATACTCGTCGCGCAGGATGTGTATTATCCCGGTGCCGCCGAACCCAAAGAGTATTACCTGAGCATTTTGCTGGACCGCGCCAACTCGTGCAACGTGATCATGGCCAGCACCGAAGGCGGCATGGACATTGAGGAAGTGGCCGAACACCACCCCGAAAAAATCGTAAAGGAACGCATTGACCCGGTTATCGGATTGCAGCCGTTCCAAGCACGCAAGGTGGCGTTTGCGCTGGGTTTGGAAGGCGAGGCGCACAAGGAAATGGTGAAATTCATCCAAGCACTGTACCGCGCCTACGTGGAAACCGATTCGTCCATGTTCGAGATCAACCCGGTGCTGCGCACTTCGGATAACAAGATTCTGGCCGTGGATGCGAAGGTGAACATAGACGACAATGCCCTCTACCGCCACACCAACTACGCCGACCTGCGCGACCTGAACGAGGAAGATCCGCTGGAAATTGAAGCCAGCCAGTCGGGACTGAACTACGTGAAACTCGACGGCAACGTGGGCTGCATGGTCAACGGTGCGGGTCTGGCCATGGCAACCATGGACATCATCAAGATTTCGGGCGGCGAACCGGCCAACTTTCTGGATGTGGGTGGCGGGGCCAATGCCCAGACCGTGGAAGCCGGTTTCCGCATCATCCTCAAGGATCCGAACGTGAAAGCGATCCTGATCAACATTTTCGGCGGCATTGTGCGTTGCGACCGCGTGGCGAATGGCGTGGTGGAAGCCTACAAGAAAATCGGCGACATCCGCGTGCCCATCATTGTGCGCCTGCAAGGAACCAACGCCGAGGAAGGCGCGAAAATCATTGACGAATCGGGACTGAAAGTATTCTCCGCCGTGCAGCTACGCGATGCCGCCGCCCGCGTGAGCGAAGTGCTGAAAGGCGTTTGACAGTGCTTTGGCGGTTAAAAAGAAAAACCCTCCCGTTAACGGGAGGGTTTTTCTTTTTAAGGAGGGTTTGGCATATTCAAAACATACTATTTTGACAATGCCCGCGTAGGGCGAAAAATGCCGGGCCGCCTCAGTTGGCCACTTCAGACATGAACCGGATGCGCATGAGCCGCAGTTCCTCTTCGTTGAAGTCGTCGTTTCCCAGGTTTTGCAGGGCCACGGCGATGTTGTCGGTTTCGGCGTTCATGAAGTAATCGAAAATCTCGTCCTGGCGTTCCTCGTCCATCATCTGGCCCAGGTAATAATCCAGGTTCAGGCGCGTGCCCGAGTAGCAGATGTGTTCGATTTCCTCAATCAGGTCGGTCATGGACATGGACTTGGTTTCGGCGATTTCCTCCAAGTTTATCTTGCGGTCTATCTGCTGGATGATGAAAATCTTGGTCTTCGACTTGTCGGCTGTGGACTTTACCACCACATCCGATTCGGTGGCGATGTCGTTGTCTTCCACGTACTTGACAATCAGTTCCACGAATGGCCTGCCGAATTTGGCAACCTTGCCATTGCCCACGCCGTTAATTTGCGAGAGTTCCTCGGTAGTGGTCGGGTAGGTGGTTGCCATTTCCTCCAGCGACGGATCTTGGAAAATCACGTAGGGCGGCAGGTTGCGTTCCTTGGCTATCTTGCGGCGCAACGCCTTGAGCAACTCAAACAAGGCTTCGTCGGCCGCACGGGGTGTCGGGCTGCCCACTTCTTCCTCATCGTCGTCGTCTTCACTGGCCGACAGGTAATCGTGGTCTTTGGTCAGGGTTACGGGATAGGTGTTCTCGATGAAATCAAGCCCTTTGGCCGTCGGGCTAAGGATGCTCACGTTGTCAATGTCCTTGCTCAGGAAATCGTAGATGTTGGCTTGGCGGAAAAGGGAAGTCCAGTAGGCCACATCTTTTTCGGCACCGGCACCGAAAAGGCTGAGCTTGTCGTGGCTGTAGCTCGTCACATAGTCGTTTCTCAGGCCGCGCAGCACATCCACCAAATGCGGAACCGCGAAGCGTTCGCCCGTCTGGATTACGGCTTGGATGGCCAGCACAATGTCTTCGTGCGCCTCGAATTTCTCGCGCGGCTTGAGGCAGTTGTCGCAAAAGCCGCAATCTTCGTGCATCCGCTCACCGAAATAGTGCATCAGTTGGCGGCGGCGGCACACCGACGATTCGGCGTAGGAAGCCATTTCCTGCAACAGGTATTTGGCATTGTCGCGTTCGGTGACGGGCTTGTCCTTGTTGAATTTCTCCAGCTTCAATATGTCGTTGTAGCTGTAAAACATCACGCAGTTACCTTCCAGCCCGTCGCGCCCCGAACGTCCGGTTTCCTGGTAGTAGCCCTCCAAAGACTTAGGCGCGTCGTAGTGGATCACAAAACGCACGTCCGGCTTGTCAATGCCCATG
>JANPIL010000417.1:0-20681 GCA_031424975.1 Sphingobacteriales bacterium | reverse complement strand
CAAAATCGGCGGAATCTTGTCGATGCCAAGCTTCATGTACATATTGTCGCCCTTGTCGAGCTTGATGTTGCCGCTTTTCTCCAATTCATTGAGCACGCTGGTCAGTTGCGAACCGATGAAAATGGAAACGATGGCCGGTGGCGCTTCGTTGGCACCCAAGCGGTGCTCATTGCCCGCCGAACCGATGGAGGCCCGCATCAAATCGGAATAATCATGCACGGCTTTCACTACGTTCACGAAGAAAGTAAGGAAGCGCAGGTTTTCCTTGGGGCGGCTGCTCGGGCCGAGCAAATTCACGCCCGTGTTCGTGCCCAGCGACCAGTTGTTGTGCTTCCCCGATCCGTTGATGCCCGCGAATGGTTTTTCGTGGAACAGAACCTTGAAATTGTGCCGCTCGGCCACTTTCTCCATCACATCCATCACCAGCAGGTTGTGATCCACGGCCAAGTTCACCTCTTCAAACGTGGGGGCGCACTCAAACTGGCCGGGAGCCACTTCGTTGTGGCGCGTGCGTACGGGAATGCCCAGTTTATAGCATTCAATCTCGAAATCACGCATATAGGCTTCCACGCGCTGCGGAATCGAGCCGAAATAGTGGTCTTCCAATTGCTGTCCTTTGGCGGGCGAGTGTCCGAAAACCGTGCGTCCGGTCATAATCAGGTCGGGGCGGTTCATGTACAGGGCACGGTCTACCAGGAAATATTCCTGTTCCGGCCCCAGCGTTGCCACCACGCGCGTAATGTCGCGGTCGAAATACTGGCACACGTCCACCGCCGCCTTGTCCACCGCATCCAATGCTTTCAAAAGTGGGGCTTTGTAGTCCAATGCCTCGCCTGTATACGACACAAAGACTGTGGGGATGCACAGCGTCTGGTCCATGAGGAACGCAGGTGAAGTGGGATCCCAGGCCGTGTAGCCGCGCGCCTCGAACGTGCTGCGGATGCCGCCGTTGGGAAACGACGACGCATCAGGTTCCTGCTGCACCAACGCGCTGCCCTTGAATTTTTCCATTACGCTGCCATCCGGCTGCACATCAAAAAAGGCATCGTGTTTTTCGGCGGTCGAGCCGGTCAGCGGCTGGAACCAGTGCGTGTAGTGCGTGGCTCCTTTGGACATGGCCCAGGTTTTCATGGCGGCGGCCACGGCATCGGCCGCGTCCTCGTCAATCTTGGAGCCAGTCTTGATGGCGTGCGAAACCTTCTTGAACGACTCGCCGCTCAGGTTTTGGCGCATGGCTTCTAAGCCAAACACATTGCAGCCATAATAATCGGATACTTTGGTGGAGGGTGCGGTCACCTCCGGGGTGATGCGGCTCTGCGCAACGTCAACCGCCTTGAATCGTAGGTTTGCCATTCGTATGGTTTTGTTTTGGGTAGGATGGTTAAATAAGTGAGAATACGGGCGTAAAATCCGAAAACTTTGCCTGATTTTCTAATAATTGCCCGATTTTTTTGCGACTTCTTGGTTTTTTGTGCGGAAAATCAGAAATGCCGGTAAAAAAACAACGGTGTTCACGCGTTTCTGCGATCTCCTCATGCAAATCGGTTTGACGGTTACCGGCAAAATAGTATCTTTCGAAACCGCCAAACCCACCTTTGCCCGTGGGCTGGGCCGCCGGACTTGGAAAGTCCGGCCACATTCCGAAATAGTATCTTTTTTTTGGTGCAAACCCCCGGTTTTCTAACTTTACCGAATCACGCCCTAACCAAACCCACTGAATATGAAAAGGATTTTACCGATACTGTTGCTTGCCTTGCTGTCCGGCCTGGAGGCTTGGGCACAACCCACCACTTTCCCGCGCAACGGCGTGTACGACGAACGCGCCGGGCTGCACGCTTTCACCAACGCCACCGTACACATTGATTACCAGACGGTTGTCTCCAACGCAACGCTCATAATCCGGGGCGGCGTGGTCGAGGCGGTGGGCGCGAAAGTGGCCATCCCCGCCGGAGCCGTGGTGACCGACATGAAAGGCCGGCACATTTATCCCGGCTTGGTGGACATATACGCCGATTACGGAATGCCCGAAGTAAAAAAGGAAGCGTTCAGTTTCATGGCTCTCTTTGGCCGTTCGCCGCAGTACGAATCTAATAAGAAAGGCGCGTATAACTGGAACGAAGCCATCCGGCCCGAAAATTCGGGTGCGCAAATTTTCATTGCCGATGCCAAGAAGGCCGAGGAACTGCGCAAACTGGGCTTTGGCGCGGTGCTGACCCACAACCCCGATGGTATTGCGCGGGGCACGGGGGCGGTGGTGCATCTGGGTGCGGGCCGCGAAAACGAAGTGCTGCTGAAAGCCAACGCCACCACGCACTTCTCGTTCGACAAAGGCTCGTCCAAACAAGTCTATCCGATTGCGCTGATGGGCGCGATTGCGCTGGTGCGGCAAACGTATCTGGATGCGGACTGGTATCGCAAGGGCGGCAGCAAAACCGAACGCAACCTGTCGCTGGAGGCTTTCGGCCAGCAATCGAGCCTGCCCGCCATTTTTGAGGCCAACACCCGGCTCAATACGCTGCGTGCCGATAAAATCGGCGATGAGTTTGGCGTGCAGTACATTATCAAGACCAAAGGCGACGAATACGCCCGCATTGCCGAGGTGAAGGCCACCAACGCGCCGCTCATTGTCTCGCTCGACTTTCCGAAACCCTACGATGTGGAAGACCCGCTGGATGCGGTGATGGTGTCTTTGGAAGAAATGAAGCATTGGGAAATGGCTCCGGCCAACCCGGCCGCGCTGGCCAAGGCGGGTATCAGCTTTGCCCTGACCACCGCCGATTTGAAAACCAAGGCCGAATTCATGCCCAATGTGCGCAAAGCCATTGAAAACGGACTGGACCAGCAAACGGCCCTAAAAGCCCTGACCGCAACCCCGGCGGCGATGCTGAACATGGCCAGCCAACTGGGCACGCTGAAACCGGGCGCGTACGCCAACTTCCTGGTTACGTCCGACAGCCTGTTTTCGGCCAAAAACGTGATTTACGACAATTGGATCAATGGCCGCCGCTACGTGGTGTCGCCCACGCCCGACGTGGAACTGGTGCGCGGAGTGTATTACACGCTCACCGTTGACAACAAGGACTACACCATGGCCGTGAGCGGCCCGTCGGACAAGCCGGAAATCAAAATCGGCACGGCTGATACGGCTTTGGCACCGGCCAAAACGGTGTTGAACAATTCGCTGGTCACGCTTTCGTTCAAACCCGACAAGAAAGACAAGGCCGACGCGCGGCTGACCGGCTGGCTTGATGCAACCGGCAACCTGAGCGGCGAAGGCGTACTGGCCGATGGCAAACCCGTGAAATGGAAAGCCGTGCCAACCAACCGGGCAGTGGTTGCGCAACCCCAAAAGCCCGCCCAAAATAGTATCTCCCAGAATGGTAAAACCCCTCCGATCACGGCCGCACCTTCAACGGCGGATGTGGGTAAAGTCATATACCCATTTGTAGCGTTCGGTTCGGAACAAAAATTGAAAGCGGAGGATTTGCTGATTAAAAATGCCACCGTCTGGACCTCGGAGGCGGAGGGCAAACTGCTGGATACCGATGTGCTAGTGCGCAATGGCAAGATTTCGCAGGTGGGCAAAAACCTGTCGGCGGCGGGTGTGCGGGTCATTGACGGAACGGGCAAGCACCTCACGCCCGGCATTATTGACGAGCATTCGCATATCGCCACCGAATCGGTGAATGAACTGCAAGCCAGCACCGCCGAAGTACGCATCGGCGATAATATTGACTCTGAGGACATTAACATCTACCGCCAGTTGGCAGGCGGCACTACCGCCTCGCAAATATTGCACGGCTCGGCCAACCCGATTGGCGGCCAGTCGGGCATGATCAAGTTGAAATGGGGCGAGTCGCCGGAAAACCTGAAAATCAAGGATGCGCCGGGATTCATCAAATTCGCGCTGGGCGAAAACGTGAAGCAATCCTCGTCCTCAACTTCCACCCGCTTCCCGCAAACGCGTATGGGAGTGGAACAGGTAATGATGGATGCCTTTATCCGCGCCAAAGAATACGACCAAGCCTTGAAAAAATACAACCCCAAAGACAAGAACGCCACGCCCGTGCGCCGCGACCTGGAACTGGATGCGCTGGCCGAAATCCTGAACCAGAAACGCTTCATTACGTGCCACAGCTACGTACAGTCTGAAATAAATATGCTCATGCACGTGGCCGATTCACTGGGGTTCAAGGTGAACACCTTTACACACATTCTGGAAGGCTACAAGGTGGCCGACAAGATGAAGGCCCACGGAGCCAACGCCTCGTCGTTTGCCGACTGGTGGGGTTATAAAATGGAAGTGCAGGATGCCATTGCCTATAGTCCGTCGCTGATGGGCAAGGTGGGCCTGAACGTGGCCATCAACTCTGATGATGCCGAAATGGCACGCCGCCTGAACCAGGAAGCCGGCAAAACGGTAAAATATGGCGGCACCACCGAAGAAGAAGCCCTGAAAATGGTGACTATCAACCCCGCCAAAATGCTGCACCTCGACAGCCGCATGGGCAGCATAAAAGCGGGCAAGGATGCCGATCTGGTATTGTGGAACGAACATCCGCTCTCCATTTATGCCCGCCCCGAAAAAACCATCATTGAAGGTACGGTATATTACGATCTGGAACGCGACGTGAAGATGCGCGAGGAAATGCAAAAAGAACGCACCCGCCTGATTATCAAGATGCTGGCTTCCAAAAGCAGCGGGCAGGCCGCCCAGATGTCGGTGCCGAAAGTATCGCGCCACTACCACTGCGACAGCCTGTTTGGCAACGAAGGCACGTGCGGCAAAGCCAAAAGCTTTGTGCAGTACAGCTTTTCGGAGTGATTTGCATATGCAGGACTTCCGCACAAACTCTGTCAAGGTTTTGAACTTTGACAGAGTTTGTTCTCAAGCTAAGCTTCCACACAGATTTTGCGTAAATCTTAAAACAGGTTTGGTGTTTTCAAAAGATACTATTTCAACCTGCCATCCGGGTTGCAAATGCCTGACTCGTTAGGCCAAAGCGTTCAATGTGATGGTAAACGTGCTTCCCGCGCCATACTCGCTGTCAACCGTTATTTGTCCGCCTTGTGCTTCCATGAATTCCTTGCTGATGGCCAAGCCAAGGCCTGTACCGTCCTTTTTCGTTCCCGGAACCCTGAAATAACGGTCGAATATCTTGTCTTTGTATTGTGGTGCAATGCCTTGTCCCGTATCCTTGACAGTGAATCTTACTTTTTTGTCCGCTTTTTCAATGCTCACATGAATGGTTGAATTGTCGTACGAATAACGGATGGCGTTTGAAATAAGATTGGTCAGTACCCAAGCCGTCTTTTCATTGTCTGCCTGCACTTTTGGCAGATTGTCGGGGCGGGAAATCTCAAATATTATCTGTTTTTGATCGGCTTGCGCCTTATTGGCATTCAGGGCATACGATACTATTTCCTGCGGGTCTGTGGGCGCAATGGAAAGCTGAATGTTTCCGCTTTCCACTTGAGTCATGTTCAGCAGTTCGCCCGTGATTTTCAAAAGCCGGTTGGTGTCGCCTTTCATGCTTTCCAACAGGTTTTTCTGTTCGTCATTCAAATCACCAATCTGTTTGTTTTCCAGAAGTTGCAGCGTCATTTGGATGGACGAAATAGGCGTTTTGAATTCATGTGAAACGGTTGAGATAAAATTGGTTTTGGCAAAATCCAATTCTTTGTATTCGGTTATGTTTCTCAACACAATCACGTGCCCGATAAGTTGTTCGTGCTGCTCGCCCGTGGGTATGATGGAAATGTGCAGGATTTCCTTGTCGAAATAGCCTTCCTTGCCATTGGCAAATATTTTCAAAGGTTTTGATTTGCCACTGTCCGTTACAGTATTGGTATTCGCCAAATCCTGAATCAGCATCCGCATCAAATCATTTTTTGCCGCCAATTCCTGTGCCGGATGATTGATCAAATCCTTTTGTGCAAGGCCGATGATTTTTATCGCCTCTTCATTTGAAAATATGACTTTAAGATTTTCATCCACACCAATTACCGGATCGTGCATATTGTTGATGAGCGTTTCGATCCGCTTTTTTTCCATCATCAATTTGGCGAGATTGCTGTCATTGTATTCTTCCAGTTTTTCAGCCATTGTGTTAAACGACTTTGCCAATTCGCCAAATTCGCTGTGGCTTTCAAAATCCACCCTTTCCGAATAGTTTTTTGCCGCTATTTGCTTGATGCTCCGCGTAAGTTCTTCCACCGGATCGGCAATGCTGGAAGGAAGGTTGATGAGCAGCGTAAAGCCAATGAGAAAACACAGGGTGGCCGTGATTGCAATCCAAAATACGGCGGTACGGGCAGTTTCATCTGCCACTTCGCTTTTTCTCTGAATGGCTTGCATATTCGTATCCATAATCTTGAAAATACTTTTGCGCATTTCCTTCAGGGCAACATTCTTATAGCTGCCGGATGTGAACCGTGAAAAATCATCGCGCAATTCAGCCGTTGCTTCGCCCTCGCCGATTTCAGTGATGTTTTTTTCCTGTCTCCCGATGTTTGTTCCAATGTTTTCAATGAATTTTTGGGAAGTGTCTTCCAGAGACGAAAGAATGTTTTTGGAATATTCCAACGACTTGTAATTGTCTATCAGAATATTTTCTGTGTCAGATTTTAATGCGTTGATATACCATATCCCCACCAGTCCGAGCAGAATGATTAATATGAAGAAAAGACCCACGCCCAACGTGAGTTTCGTTTTGATTTTCATTGTCTGTAATTATTTAAAAAAACAAAGGCTCCCAAAGGCCTCCCCCCTGTCTGCCGATTTGTGCGCCGTGGCGTACAGGCAGGCAACACCCTCCGAAAGAGGGGGCTTTAAAAAATAGTATCTTTTCAAATGGCAAAACCTGTCTGTTTATATAATTTGCAGAAAAATGGCTCAATCGCAGTTTAAAGACCAAAAGCAGGTTTCAGAACATCCCTTACGAAAGGATGACCAAATCAATATCGTTGGAAGATAGTTTTTTTAAAAGTTCGTTGAATACATTGGTGGCCAAAATCACCTTTAACAGACTTATGTGTGGCTTGCCAATGCATATTGTTGTGATGTTGCGTTCGGCGGCCTGTTCCGCAATCGCTTTGGCAACCGTGGAGCTTTCCACTTTGATAATTTCCGCACCCAATTCGGTAGCCAACTTAAAGTTGTTGATCAAATGCCGCTGTTTGTCCAAAGCTATTTTGTCGGCACTTTCCTTCGGAACCTGTACGTACAGCACATACCATTTGCTATGGTAGTAATTTGCCAGGCGTGCCGTTTTGCGGATCACTGTTTTTGCCGTCTTTTCATTGCTGCTGATGCAAGCCAAAAACCGTTCGTGCTTAATCGCGTTGGTTTTGGTCACCTCGGTCTCCACTTTCCGCTCCACTTGCGAAGCCACTTCCTTTAGGGCCAGTTCCCGGAGCTGAAGGATATGGTCGTTTTTGAAGAAATTTTCAAGTGCAGTCCCGATTTTATCCGCCTGGTAGATTTTGCCTTCCTTGAGCCGCGCAATCAATTCGTCAGCGGTCAGGTCAATATTCACCACTTCGTCGGCTTGGGCCAAAACACGGTCGGGAATTCGTTCCTTCACCTCAATTCCGGTGATGGTTTTCACCTCTTCATTCAGGCTTTCAATGTGCTGGATATTGACCGCCGAGATGACATTGATGCCTGCGTCCAAAATTTCCATCACATCCTGCCAACGCTTTTCATTTTTGCTGCCTTCTATGTTGGTATGTGCCAGTTCGTCCACAATCACCACTTCCGGACGAAGATTGATAATGGCCTGCACATCCATTTCTTCCAGTTCCTTGCCCCGGTAGAAAAGATTGCGCCTCGGCACAACCGACAGGCCGCCTAACAATTCGTGTGTTTCTTTCCGGTTATGCGTTTCGACAAAGCCTATTTTTATGTCAATGCCGTTTTTTAACAGAGCGTGAGCCTCTTGCAGCATACGGTAGGTCTTGCCAACACCGGCACTCATGCCAATGTATATTTTAAATTTGCCTCTTCTCGATTTTTTTATCAAATCAAGAAAATGCTGTACCGTTTTATCTTTTTCGCTCATTAAAATGACAGTGACAAAGCGGTGGTGACAAAATAATTCTGGTTGCTTGGCTGATTGTCCAAGGTGAACACTTGGTCTTTGCTGCTAAATCCGCGCCCTTCAATTCTCCACAGTGTTCTATCCGTGATGGCATAATCCAGATTTAAGGAATAGCCAAAAGTTTTGAAGCCATTTACTGTTCCGGTGGCAAAAATCACACCGTTTGCGTCGCTGTAATATTCGCCTCTGGCGGCAATGTTTATTTTGGCGGTTGGCGTGTATCTCGCTATCAGAACCGGTGAATACCAAGTGTCATACTCCGACACTGCTTTCGCTTTTTGTTGAACGCCCACATCAAAGCCAAAAGTCACGCCAAATTTTTCGTGAAGTTGCATAATCGCGTAGAAATTATGGAAATATCTCATTTTCCGGGTGCTGTCGGGGGTGTCACTGCCTATGAACGAACTGCTGTTAAAAGTAAGTTTTGAGTCTGGCTTGAAAGTCAGTTGGTGTCCGAAAGCGGGCGTGTTATTGCCATCCACTCGCTGTATGCGTTGCCAGCCATTCAGGATCAGGCCGCTCACAAACCATTTTTCGTTATCAGAAGTGTAGGATATTTTCGCGCCGCTTTCGTAGTAAGGCGAATTATCTGCCAGAATGCTTCTGGTCAGGTTCCAGCAATCTTTGCCAATGGCACTTTCAAACCCGATGTGGGCAGCAAAAATGCCGCCATCCACCCAGAGGTTCTGGTTTTTGGAAATTTTCACGCCGACATTGGCTTCGAAGATGTTTTTTAAAACTCCCGGCTCGGCTGCCAGGTTGGCGTTGGCATACGTGCCCGTCATCAAGGCGAGATTAGCTCTTATTTTGTCGTCCCCGTAAGCCAATTTCACAAAGCCCAAATTCAAATTCACTTCATTGTGTCTGTTAAACGAATAAACAAATCCGGGTCTGGTGTGATTACCCGGATTGGAAAAATCGTAACTGTAATACGTCTCAAGATAGCCCGACACTTTCAGGTTGTCTGAAAATTGTGGTGCTTCATCTGTATTTGCACTGTCAGTCAAGTCTTTCTTTACCTGCCGGACAATCAGTTGGCGTTCTGCATCGGTCAGTACGGTTTGTGATTTTACTGTATTGCACAAGCCAAGTGTCAAAATCAAACAAATGACTGTGCGAAATGTATTGATTGGATTTTTCATGGTATGGTCAGAATGTTGAATGATGGAGCAAACCTACAGACAATGGTCTGCAGGCCGCAGAAAAATGCGGGAACTGTCTTTGTGGCTGCCCGAGGGCGGTAACACACAATTCGGCTTGTATGAAAACCGCAAAATAGTATGTTTGTAAAAGGCGAAACCCACTGTCTGAACCACTGATTTCCATTGATTGAAATGATTGTGCTGATTAGCTTTCAAGGAAAGTAGATAATCAGCGCAATTACAAAAATCAGTTTTAATCAGCGGTCAAAAATAGTATCTTTTCAAAGCACCAAACCTTCCCATCGGCAAGCCCGCCCCAAAGCCTATTTAAGCGCATCCAAAGCCAAGTTCAGTTTCAATACATTTATTTTTTCAGTACCTAACATTCCGAGCATAGGATTTTCGGTGTGCTGGGCGATGAGTTCGAGCAGTGTTGTTTCACTGAGGTTGCGTATTTTTGCAATGCGTTTTACTTGTACATTAGCCGCCTGTACGGATATATATGGGTCAAGACCCGCGCCGCTGGCCGTAACCAAATCCGATGGGATTTCGGATTTGCGGATGCCCGGATTGTGAGCCAAAAAAGTGTCAATCCGCGCCTGCACTTCGGCCAAATAATCCGGATTGGAAACCGCTTTGTTGCTGCCACCCGAACCCGCCGCATTATACCCAACCGCCGATGGCCGCGAACTGAAATACTTGCCGTCCGGGAAGTTCTGCGCTATATTGCTGTAGTAGGTTTTGCCGCTGGCCGTAATGATTTCACCCTTGCCGTTATTGGATGCCATCTGTGCGATGCCCCAAACAAAAGCCGTATAAATTCCCGAAAAGAATACCAGACAGATAAGCGTGAGTTTGATGGCCGGAAATAAGTTGCTTTTCATTGCAGTGATTTTTTAGGTAAATAATGTAACCAAAATGTCTATTGCCTTAATGCCTATAAACGGCACAATCACACCACCCAAGCCATATATCAGAAGGTTTCGGCGCAGCAGCGCACTGGCCCCGATTGGTTTGTATGCCACGCCTTTCAATGCCAATGGAATAAGCAGCGGAATAATGATGGCATTGAAAATAACGGCTGATAGTATGGCGCTTTCGGGGCTGTGCAGACGCATGATGTTCAAGCCTTGCAAAGATGGAATGCCCACAATAAACAAGGCGGGGATAATGGCAAAATATTTTGCCACGTCGTTGGCAATGCTGAACGTTGTCAATGTGCCTCTGGTCATCAGCAATTGTTTCCCAATCTCAACCACTTCAATCAGTTTGGTGGGGTCATTGTCAAGGTCAACCATGTTGCCCGCCTCTTTGGCGGCTTGGGTTCCGCTGTTCATCGCCACGCCCACGTCGGCTTGCGCCAGGGCGGGTGCGTCGTTGGTTCCGTCGCCCATCATGGCCACCAACCGCCCTTCGCTCTGTTCCTTTTTAATGTAGTTCATCTTGTCTTCGGGTTTTGCTTCGGCAATAAAATCATCGACCCCCGCCTTTTGGGCAATGAATTTGGCAGTCAATGGATTATCGCCCGTCACCATTACCGTTTTGATACCCATTTTGCGCAAGCGTTCAAAACGTTCCTGGATGCCGGGTTTGATAATGTCTTGCAATTCAATCACCCCGATTACTTTTTCATTTTCCGACACCACCAAAGGCGTTCCACCATTGCTCGAAATAGTCCGCACCCAGTCAGCGGTATCATTCGGAAAATCGTTTCCCACTTTTTCGCTCAGGTTTTTAATCGCGTCCGAAGCTCCTTTTCTGATACGGGTATTGGCAAAGTCAATGCCCGAACTGCGGGTTTCGGCGGTGAATTTGATGAAAACGGCTCCTTCCAAATTCTCTTTGAAAGGAGAGGATTGCAAGCCATTGGCGAAGGATTTGGAAAGGCCCGCCAATTCG
Source organism: Sphingobacteriales bacterium (assembly GCA_031424975.1). GTDB lineage: Bacteria > Bacteroidota > Bacteroidia > Cytophagales > 172606-1 > Xanthocytophaga. Next base: position 9,538 of record JANPIL010000417.1, on the reverse strand, counting down.
ACAATCGATTTTCCTTCGGGCGTTTCGTCGCTCATCGAACTCAGGGCCACGCACTTGATAAAGTGGTTTTCGTCAATGCCGGCGGATGGGTAAAAATTGGTCGCTTTCCGGTTGCCTATCGTTATCGTGCCCGTCTTGTCGAGCAGCAATACGTCAATATCACCGGCGGTTTCCACGGCTTTTCCGCTTTTGGTAATCACGTTGGCCCGCAACGCCCTGTCCATGCCCGCAATGCCGATGGCCGAAAGCAGCCCGCCGATGGTGGTCGGAATCAGGCACACAAACAAGGAAATAAATGCCGCGATGGTAATGGGCGTGCCCGCATAGTCCGCAAATGGTTTCAAGGTTACGGTGACGATGACGAAAACCAGCGTGAAACCCGCCAACAGTATGGTCAGGGCAATTTCATTGGGCGTTTTTTGTCGGCTCGCGCCTTCTACTAGGGCAATCATCTTGTCCAGGAAACTTTCGCCCGGCTCGGTTGTGACGCGGACTTTTATGCGGTCGGAAAGTACTTTTGTGCCACCCGTAACCGAGCTTTTATCACCTCCGGCCTCGCGTATCACTGGCGCACTTTCGCCGGTAATGGCACTTTCGTCAATTGTTGCCAAGCCTTCAATGATTTCCCCATCCGTTGGAATAATGTCGTTTGCCTCGCAAATGAAAACACTGCCTTTGCGAAGTTGGGAGGACGAAACGGTTTGTCCGTTTTCCAGTTTGGCCGGGGTTTCTTCCCTGGTTTTGCGCAGGCTGTTGGCTTGTGCCTTGCCTCTTGCTTCAGCAATGGCTTCGGCAAAGTTTGCAAACAGCAAGGTGAGCAGCAAGATCAGGAACACCGTGAAATTGTAGGCGAAGCCACCTTGCGACGTTTCGCCAGTCAATATCCAGACACAAACGAAAAGCATGACGGCCGTTCCGATTTCAACGGTAAACATGACCGGATTGCGAAACATGATTTTTGGATTCAGCTTCACAAAAGACTGCCTGAATGCCTCTTGCACCAATTCTTTTTGAAACAACGATGTATTGGATTTCATTTTGCAGGGTGCTTTAAAACGGTATATTCAGAGATTTTTACTGATTGGAAAATAGTATCTTTTGAAAAGGCAAAACCTCAGAAGGCCTCCCCTAAATCCCCTCCGAAAGAGGGGGCTTTTAAACAGGCGGGTTTGGCGTTTTTAAAACATACTATTTTCAACTGTTTTTTTTAACTCCTCCTCCTTCGGGGGAGGCTGGGTGGGGGCTTTCTCTAATGCAATGAGAAATATTCGGCTATCGGGCCGAGCGTCAGGGCCGGGAAAAAAGCCAGGGCGGCGATGATGGCAATCACTGCAAACACCATCAGGCCAAAAGTGGCAGTGTCCGTTTTCAGCGTGCCGTTGCTTTCGGGAATGTATTTTTTGCCAGCCAATGCCCCCGCAATGGCAACCGGGCCGATAATGGGCAGGTAGCGCGCCAAAAGCATGACCAAGCCGCAGGCCGTGTTCCAAAACGGCGTGTTGTCGCCAAGTCCTTCAAAGCCGCTGCCGTTGTTGGCCGACGAGGAAGTGAACTCATACAGCATCTGGCCGAATCCGTGATGGCTCGGGTTGCTCAGCCAGCCCGCATATTCCGTGGGGTTTCCGGTATATAGATGACTCGCCGTTGCGGTGCCCACCAGAATCAAAAACGGATGCAGCAACGCCACCACCATCGCGATTTTCATTTCCTTCGCCTCTATCTTCTTGCCCAGAAATTCGGGTGTCCGGCCCACCATCAATCCGCTGATAAACACGGCCAGAATAATGAAAATGAAGAAATTGAGTATTCCCACCCCCACGCCGCCATAAAACGCGTTAATCATCATTCCCAGCATCTGGTTCATTCCGCTGATCGGCGTGAAACTGTCGTGCATTGAATTGATGCTGCCCGTGGAAATCACGGTGGTGGCAATGCTCCAGTAGCCCGATGCGGCGGCTCCAAAACGCACTTCCTTGCCTTCCATGCTTCCCATGCCTTGCGCAATGCCCATGTTGGCAATGGCAGGGCTGCCGTTCATCTCTGCAATCACGGTGGGTATGGTCAAAATAAGAAAGCCCATACTCATCACACCAAATATCATCCACGACAGTTTTCGCCGCTTGATCACAAACCCGAGTGCGAATACCATGGCCATAGGAATGAGCATTTGGGTGGTTATCTCAACAATGTTGGTGAAGTAATTGGGGTTTTCGAATGGATGGGCCGAATTGGCTCCGAAAAACCCGCCACCATTGGTTCCCAAGTGCTTGATGGCCACAAAAGCCGCCACCGGCCCACGGCTCACCTGCACCGTGTCGCCCTGCAAACTTATCATGGTGTCTTTGCCCTCCAAGGTCATGGGCGTGCCGTTGAACACCAGAATGACAGCCACCACACAGGTAATGGGCAACAGTATTCTTGTGCACGACCTCACAAAAAAGGAATAGAAATTGCCTAGTGTGTCGGATGTTTTTTCTTTCAGCGCCATGAACACAACGGCACAAATGGCAATGCCCGTTCCGGCACTGATAAACTGCCAAAGCATCAGTATCAACTGGCCCAGGTAAGACATACCTCCTTCGCCCGAATAATGTTGCAGGTTGGTGTTGGTCACAAAACTCACCGAAGTGTTGAAAGCCAAATCGCCCGGCATGGAAGGATTGCCATCGGGGTTCAGGGGCAGCCAACTCATATTGGTAAGCACCAGCATCGAAACAATGAACCAAACCGCATTGATAGTCAGCAAGGCCGCCAAATGCTGTTTCCAGTTCATTTCCGTTGCGGCATCAATGCCGCTGAGCCTGAAGAAAAGCTTGTCAACAGGATTGAAAACCTTGTCGAGCCAAGTGCTTTCATAGTTGAAAACCTTGCCAATATATCGCCCCAGCGGAATTGCCAGGGCCACCGTCAGTATGTATGTGAAAATCACTCCCAGAATTTCGGTATTCATAAGATTCAGAATTTTTCGGGTTTGAGCAGCACGTAACAGATGTAGCCGAACACTGCGATTGCGACAATGAATAATGCGGTCATGGACTTATATTTTTTCGAACCAGTGAATAAATTTGTAAAACAGGGCGTAAACCAAAAGCCCCAGCACGATGAAAATGATTGTTGACATATTCGCTTGTGTGTTAAGTTGTTTGCCAATGACATTCCAATTGCCATTCCAGCTTTTATGGATTTGAGTCAAGTGCTTGTATTTCAAGTGTTTAATAGAGAGATTGACTTTTTTGGAAAACAAAAAACCCTTTCATTTTGAAAGGGTTCGCACTATCGTTTCGGTAGGGTGGCATCAATGGATGCGGTAGTCCTCCAGTTTTCGGTAAAGCGTGGTCAAGCCGATATTGAGCAGCCGGGCGGCTTCCGTCTTGTTGCCATTCGTATGGTTCAGTACCTTTTGGATGTGGATTTTTTCGGCACTTGCCAAGTCGAAAGCCGAAAGTTGCCGGTTGTTTGGCGAAGCGTTTGGTTTCTGCAATTCCGCAGGCAAGGTGTCCAGCGTCAGTTCCTCGTCGTCCGACAAAAGCACGCTCCGCTCCATTACATTTTTCAACTCACGGATGTTGCCTTTCCACGGGTGCTGCTTCAATGCGTCCAGAAAAACAGCCGATGCGCCTTTTATTTTCTTGTTGGTTTTGGCGGCGAACAGTTGCATAAAATAATCCGCCAGCAGTTCGATATCAGCCACTCTTTCGCGCAGGGCGGGCAGCCGGATTTGGAAAACGGAAATCCGGTAAAACAAGTCTTCCCTGAAATGGCCCGCCTCCATTTCCTTTTGCAAATCACGGTTGGTAGCCGCAATAATGCGGACATCCGTGCGGGTGGGCTTGCTTTCACCTATTTTCAAAAACTCACCCGTTTCAATCACCCGCAACAGTTTGGCTTGGATTTCCAAAGTCATTTCCCCGATTTCATCCAGGAAAATGGTGCCGTTGTTGGCTTCTTCAAAAAGCCCTTTCTGGTCTTTGGTCGCGCCGGTAAAGGCTCCCGCCTTGTGCCCGAACATTTCCCCTTCCAGAAGGTCCCGGCTGAAGGCGGAACAATTGAAAGCCACAAAATTCTGGTTGTTCCTTTTGCTGGCTTGGTGAATGGCTTGGGCAAACACTTCTTTTCCGGTGCCGGTTTCGCCAGTCAGCAAAACGGTGGTGTCCGTTTCGGATACTTTTTTTGCCAGGTCAATGGTTTGTCGGAAGATTTTCGACTTGCCAATGATTTTATCAAAGGAATGGCGGCTGCCCAATTGTTTTTCCAACTGACGGATGCGTTTGGCCAACGCCACTTTCTCAACGGCTTGGTAAACCAGCGGAATGATCCTGTTATTGTCATCGCCCTTGGTAATGTAGTTGAAAGCCCCATTTTTAATCGCCTGCACGCTATCCGGGATGTTGCCGTAAGCTGTCAATAAAATAACCTCGGCCAGCGGATGTGCATTTTTGATTTTCTTGGCAAGCTCAACTCCATTGCCATCAGGCAGTTTTACATCGCACAGCACCACATCAATGTCGGTCTGCTCCAGCCTTTTGAGTGCCGTTTTGCAGTCGCCCGCCTGCCACACCTCAAAGCCTTCCAAGCTGATAATCCTTGCCAACAGGGTTCTCAGTTTTTCCTCATCATCTACAATCAAAATGTTTTTCAAAATCCAAACTGTCTGTTGAATTGCAAATCTAACAATTAAAAAACGGTTAAACCGGCAAATGAAATCCGCGTGGCCAACCGCGAACTTTCATGTTTCGGAAATAGTATCCCTGCCTGTCCCGCCACGGCGGATAAACCGGCAGGCAGGTTTTCAAAAGCCCAAACCCCCTTGTCCTTCCAACGCAGGGGAAATGAAAAAATACTATCTTTTGAAAGTGCCAAACCTGCCGTTTTTCCGGGCTTCCTCAGTGGCAAAACTTAATCCATCTTAGAAACCGCCAGCAAATCCGGACATTCGCCGAGCAAAACCCGGTTGGTTTTTTTGAGCACCGGATGCACGAAATCCGGCGCGATTTCAGCCAGCGGAGCCAGCACAAAACGCCGTTCGGCCAAGCGTGCGTGCGGAACAATCAGGGTTTCTTGGTTCACAACCCAATCATTATAATATAGAATGTCCACGTCAATCAAGCGAGCCTCCCAGCGGATGCGGCGTTTGCGACCCAAGGATTTCTCAATTTCGTGGATTTGCGCTAACATTGCCATGGGTTCCAAAGCTGTTTCGGTTGCCAGCACTTGGTTCCAATACTCCGGTTGGTCGGTTACGCCCCACGGTTCGGTTTCGTAAATGGAGGAAGCCGCCGTGACCAAGCCGATGGTTTGCGCAATCATGGCGGTGGCTTGCGAAAGGTTCAGGCTGCGGTCGCCCAAATTGGTGCCGAGCAGCAGGTAAGCGATATTAACCATTGATGTAAAAAACGGGTTGCACGGAAAACGGTTTGTGTAATTTCGGTGTTCAAAGCAGACAATCCCTTCGCCTTCGGAGGGAAGAGCCTCAGGTTTGGGGTTTTCAAAACATACTATTCTCAAAACTCCTCCTTCGGGGGCAGGGGGGCTTCCCTTTCATTTCTCTATGCTGCAATTCCTGAAGTACACATTGGCGACCATTGTCGGGCTGGTTATTTTCCTGCTCGTGTCGTTTCTCATCCTGCTGGGCATCGGTGCCGCCTCGGGCGACAAGGTGACCGTGAAAAGCAATTCCGTGCTGAAACTCAAGTTTGACCGGCCCATCACCGAACGCAGCCGCGAAGACGACCCGTTTACCGAGTTGGGCAGCGTATTCAACGGCACGCCAACGCCGGTGGGTTTGGTGCAGATTCGCGAGGCCATTGCCGAGGCCAAAAATGACGAAAATATCAAGGGGATTTACTTGGAGCCCGATCTTTCCATTGAAGGCGCGGGCTACCCGATACTGGAGGAAATCCGCGCGGCACTCGTGGATTTCAGGCAATCCAAAAAATTCATCGTGGCGTACAGTGAAATCTACACCGAAAAGAGTTTGTACTTGGCTTCCGTGGCCGACAAAATCTACGTGAACCCGGAAGGCATCATCGAGTGGAACGGCTTGTCGTCGGAAACGGTGTTTTTGAAAGGCACACTGGCCAAACTGGGCGTGAAACCCGAAATATTCAAGGTGGGCGATTATAAAAGTGCCATCGAGCCGTTTATCAGGCAGGACATGAGCGAGCCGAGCCGTGAGCAAACGCTGTCGTACCTGACTTCGATAAACAACCATTTGGTGCAGACCATCGGCACGGCACGCGGCATCCAGCCCGACCAACTGCAACGGCTGGCCGATTCGCTGACCATCCGCGAGCCGGAAGACGCGCTGCGGGCCAAGCTTGTGACCAACGTGGGCTATCAGGACGAGGTGGAATCGCTGCTGAAAAAAAACCTGAAACTGGAGGAAAAGAAAAAAATCGAATATATCTCATTGTCAAAATACCTGAAAGCCGAAAAAGATTCGGAATCGGGCAGTTCGGACAATAAGATTGCGGTCATCATTGCCTCGGGCGACATCAATTCGGGCGACGGCGACGACCAGTCCATCGGCTCCGAGAGTTTCGTGAAAGCCATCCGCAAGGCCCGCGACGATGAGAAAGTGAAAGCCGTGGTGCTGCGCATCAACTCGCCGGGCGGCAGTGCGCTGGCCTCGGATGTGATGTGGCGCGAGATCCAACTGACCAAAAAGAAAAAACCCGTGGTGGCCTCCATGTCCACGTACGCGGCATCTGGTGGCTACTACATGGCCATGGGCTGCGACAAGATTGTGGCACACCCCACCACGCTCACCGGCTCCATTGGCATCTTTGCGCTGTGGTTCAACGTCAAGGAATTGCTCAACGACAAGCTGGGCGTGACCGTGGACGGAGCCAAAACCAACACCTACGCCGACTTTGGCGAACCCTCGCGCGAGTTGACCGCCACCGAACGGCAGTGGTTCCAGAAACGCGTGGATCAGGGCTACGAATCGTTTACCCGCAAGGCAGCCGAAGGCCGCAAAATGACTCAGGACGACCTGAAGAAAGTTGCTTCGGGCCGCGTGTGGACGGGCGAACAGGCTAAACAAAACGGCTTGGTGGACGAATTGGGCGGCCTTACTGATGCCATAAAACTGGCCGGCAAACTGGCCAAACTCAAGGACAACGACTACCGCCTGCGCTACCTGCCCGACCAGAAATCCACCATCGAGCAGATTTTCGGCGATGCCAGCGAAAATGCCCAGACCCAAGCCATGCAAAAGCAGTTGGGTGCGCTTGCCCCGTACGTGAAAGACCTGCAAAAACTGCAAACCCTGCAAGGCATACAAGCCCGGATGCCGTTTGAAATCAGGATAAAATAAGCTGGCACGATTGAAACATGAACGCCAAACCCGCTTGGTTTTTAACAAACAAGCGGGTTTGGCGTTTTTAAAAGATACCTGTCTGCCGACAGGCAGGCTATTTTGGAAAGTGGCCGGACTTTCCAAGTCCGGCGGGGCGGTAGCACACGCTTCAACTTGTGCCAAAACCGCAGGTTTTGCAGTGCCGAGTGAGTCGCAAATCTGGTAGTCCCGCCTTCGGCATTCCTGATCCCGGACAAAAATAAGCGGGATGCTTGGGGTTTGGGTTTTTGAAAGGATACTATTTCCGATGGTTATCGCCTCCGGGCGAAAACACTTTGGCTAATCCGATGGTATTTCGTGTACGTGCCAAAGTCATTAAAACGACTGAAAAGTCGTCGTATCCATCACCCCACGGTTTTGACCGTGGGTTATTGTCAAGGGAAAACGGAAACTTTTCTGGTTTCCGCATTCGTAATTCTGAATTATAAAGCCATGCCATTCCGCATCCTGCTTCCTGTTGAGGCGCAACAGCCCATTGTCACCTTTTCCATATTTCAATTTCCGGTGCGCAAGCGGCTGTGGGCATTGGGGCAGATGGGCCGTTCGGCATTGCTGGCCGCCAAGCCCGCCGGACTGGCATTTGGCAAGATGCTGGGCAGCGGCAGGGGCGGCTTCAGCATGGTTCCCGATTTCGCGCAGTACGCGCTGCTGGCCGTTTGGCAGTCGGTGGCGCAGGCCGGGCAGTTTTTTGAATCGGATTTATTCCGGGATTATATCGCCCAAACCGACGAGACCTACACGCTGCAATTGCTGCCCGTCCAGTCGCACGGGCAGTGGAACGGCGTGAACCCGTTTGCGGAAACCGCCAAGGTTGCGGCCACGCACCTGCCAGTTGTCGTGCTGACGCGTGCCACCATCCGCATGAACCGCCTGGTGGAGTTTTGGCGCAACGTGCCCAAGGCGCAGCAAGCCATCCGCAACTCCGAAGGCTTGCTGTTTTCGGTGGGTGTGGGCGAGTTGCCATTGATCCAGCAGGCCACGGTAAGCATTTGGCAGGATGCGGAGGCGGTCAAAAAATTCGCCTACCAGCAAACCTTCCACAAGGACATTGTGCAAATGACCCGCCAGCGCGATTGGTACAGCGAGGATTTGTTTGCCCGGTTCGTGCCCGTAGCCACGCAGGGCACGTGCGGTGGCAGGGATTTGCTGGAAGCGTATTTTTGAGGAAGGCGGAAATAGTATCTTTCAAAAAGCCCAAACCTTTTTTGTCATTTTGACAAAGGAGGAATCCGGCCTTAACTCGGACGGAACTGTTACGAATTTTGTATTGGTCGTCTTTTCAAACACTAAACTTTCCGCCTGAACTAATGTTTGTCAATTGCTCAGATGTTTATACTCGCACTGTCCACCCACCAACGCAAAACCCGTGTTATATGGCGTTTTTTTCGTCGGGTTGTCGTCAGTCTAAGTCATAACCTATTGATGTGCTTAAATAATGATTTTTAGTCTCGTCTCTGTTGTCAAGTAGTCGCCAATACTCGTTGTCAGCCTTTGATGCAACAACCGGAAAAACTGTCAAAAGCACGTTGCTGTCAAAATAAATCTCCAGTCCACCAAATTTATCTGCAATTGCAGATCTAATAATGTGGTTCCTGTCAGCTATAAACCTGTCAAGTTTCACGTCTCTTAAGTTTGCATTAGAGTCGTCCCAATTAAAATTTTCGTCATACTCTGCCGTTTCGTCCGCCTGTTCGTAAAGGTCATTACTGCCAACAATTATTTCATTGTCGTTTGTGAAACGCCAAGGACATTGTAAGTGAAGTCCCAATTCCCCGTAGTTCCAGGTATCTCCATCATCGTCTTCGCAATATAGAGTTCCAAATTTCAAGCACTCCATATTTGCGGCTCTTGTCGTCCGAGTCAATGGAAGTCCAATTAAGTCTTGCAAAATCTTGTTGATTTTTTCCATCACTTTGTTGTCGTGTTAAAATGCCCAATAACTCCGCACTTGTCGGCAAGTCACCGCCCGATTCCTCCTGCGTCGGGATGACAAAAAAATAGTATGTTTCAAAAACGCCAAACCTGAAAACGGTAAATGTTTTTACCTCCCCACATGAATCAGCGCGTCGCCAGCGTTGATGACGGGCATATTGTTGATGCCGATAATGTAGCCGTCGTGCGGGCTTTTGATCGTCACCTGCGACTCGCCGTACGGATCGGTGATGGTGGCAAGCGGCT
>JANPIL010000416.1:0-5478 GCA_031424975.1 Sphingobacteriales bacterium | reverse complement strand
GGCTGTTGTAACTCACCGACCACACGGCCCCGTAAAAATGATTGTCGTGCCAGCGGCGGCGGATGATATCTGAATTGCGGATGGTATCCGCGCCAATCACCACGTCCGTGATTCCGTAGTCACCCAGCGCCTCATCCTGGTAATACTGTTGCCTGATGGCCGAGTTTCCGGCAAACCGCGCCCAGATCACCTCGCCGAAATGGCCGCCTTGGTAGTTGTTCCAGCCGCTGCCCAGCACCGCCGTCAAGCGTTTCAAACTGTTGTAACTCACCGACCACACGGCCCCGTAAAAATGATTGTCGAGCCAGCGGCGGCGGATGATATCCGAATTGCGGATGGTATCCGCGCCAATCACCACATCCGCAATTCCGTAGTCGTTCAGCGCATCGTCCGGTTTGAATTCCTCGAAATAACCGCGTCCACGGGTATAATGCAACGCCGCATTCACGTTCCAGTGGCGGTTCCATTCGTGCGCAAAGAAGAACTGGTAGTGATCCTGCTGGTAGTTATCGGTCTGGTTGTCATACGTATAGGCGTTATAGGTGCGGTTGGTGCGCAGCAAGTTTTCGGGCACACCATTCCACGCTTGGTAGGTCACTTCGTTGCCCGAAAACACATTGAGTTTCAGCATGGTGCCGCCCGCGTAGTAGCCACCCGACAGGAAAAACGATTTCAGGTTGCTGGCGGCCCGGTCAACGTAGCCATCGGAGCTGATTTTGGACAGCCGCCCGTCAAACGCCCATTTGCCGTCAATCAGGCCGGTTCCGACTTTGGCCGTATGCCGCCACGTGTTGAACGAACCGTAGGAGTTGCCGATTTCGGCGTAGGGTTTTTCGTTCAGTTGGTTGGTCTGCACGTTTACCGTTGCCCCGAACGAGGCCGCGCCGTTGGTGGAGGTTCCCACGCCCCGCTGGATTTGGATATTGTCCACGGACGAGGCGAAATCGGGCGTATTGACCCAGAACACCCCGTGCGACTCGGCATCGTTGAGCGGGATGCCGTTCACGGTCACGTTGATGCGCGTGGGGTCGCTGCCCCGGATGCGGATGCCCGTGTAGCCCACGCCCGCCCCCGCATCGGAGCTAACCACCACCGAAGGCGTTTGGTTGAGCAAAAACGGCAAATCCTGCCCCAAATTTTGCTTCTCAATCGTTTCCTTACCAACATTCGTGAACGTCACCGCCGATTTGGAAGTGGCCCGCGTGGCCGTCACCACGATTTCATCCGCCACCAAAGTGGATTTGATTAAGTCAAATGTAATCGTCTGGTTGCCAACCACTTCCACTTCCTTTGTTCTTGTCTCATAGCCGATAAAACTGACTTGCAACGCGTATTTCCCGGCTGGCAGGTTGCGCAGTTGATACCCGCCACCGGCATCGGAAACCGTTCCCTTGAATGTGTTTTGCACGGAAATGGTGGCTCCGGGCAAAGGCTGGTTTTGGGAGGTGACCGAGCCGGAAACGGTGAATTGCGCCCAAGCGCACAGCGGCAGCAATGCCAGCGGGAAAAGGAGGTTTCGGGTTTTCAAAAGATACTATTTTACCGGGTGAGACAAAGGGCAAGCCTGGGGCAAGACCTGTCCGTGTAAATTGAAACCCCTGAAATCCTGATGGAATACATACGGAACGCATTCCGCGCCGGACATGGATTTGTCCGTTCGGAAACGTTGCATTGTCTTTTCCTTCGCCGGTACTAACCGGATCAGGTTCAAAGGGTGTGATCTCAGCCCGTTTTGGGCACCCCTAAGACCAATTCATTGTCGTTTATTTGACTGCGACAAATTACAGCGAAAAAAAGCAAGGATGCAAAGGAAACTTGGGCGGGTGGCACTGTTTTTTAGCGTCTGTCTGTTCATCCAAATTCAATTTGCCATGCAAAGCCAGACACAAAACCCGGTCGCCACCCTTCAGGAACTTATGGCCGCACACGCCACCCGGGCCGATGGCTACGGGAACCTGCAAGGCCGGACTACGGATGCGGCACTGAAAAGTGAGTTTGCGGGTAAAGCCGCCGCCAGCCACCGGTGCAATGAGGAATTGCTCAAGGAACTGGCGCAATTTGGCGATGCGGCCCAATCAGAGGCCAACCGCGACAATGAGCACCAGCGCGTATGGACGGAAATTACCGCCGGGACGGGAAACGATTCGGAAAGGTTGGCGGAAATGGCCGGCCAAGCCGAATCCTCTTTGCTCGCCTTGTACGGCCACGCCTTGGCAGATACATCCGGCCTGCCTGATTCGCTGCGTGGCTTGCTGGAACGGCAGGAAAAATCGTTCTCCTCATCCGGAGAGTAGATTTTCACGGTCGGTTTTGCAACGCGTGGCGGGGAGTGTGTCAAGTCTGGCACGGTTTTTTACATATTAGTCAGGTTACTGAATGAAACGATTTTCAACCAGCCAAAACAGGTTCGCTTATCATGCACACCATCGAAATAATGACTGCCGCCGTTGAAATCCTCGCACAGAGGGAATTCAGTGAAAGATATCCCGTATGCCAATACGAACCCGAAGATCAGCAAATAGAACGGCATGAATACCGGCTGCGCGATGCCAGCAGTTTCGATAACTTTGAAAAGGGCTGCAAAGTGGCTATCCGTTCCTACTTTCGGCTGGCCGACACTTCTGCTATTGATGAGTTGTATGCACGGCATTTCCTGCCATTCCGAACGAACACGGCGTAGTATGTGCCGAAGGGGTAATACGCCCATGGATATCTGCTCACGTGCGTTTTCTGGTTTGCGCACAAAAAAAGGCGTTGGCGGTAATTAAACCGCCAACGCCTTTTTTTGTCTTTACTTTTTTAGCCAGTGCAATACTTCTAATCACGCCAGCACCTTGACGGGGGCGGGCGGAAACTTTGCCAGTTGCTCACGGTACAATTCCAAACTCAACAGTCCGGCAGGAAACTCCACATCGTCAAAGGTCAGCACTTTGTCTTTGGGCACGTCGGCTTTCAGTTTCGCACCTTCGGCCAAGCCGATGGGCAGCAGGTTTTCGGCGCGGGCGGTGTCGTAGTTTTCCGCCAAGCCATAGGTCATGTATTCGCCCAGCCCGTCCACGGTTTCGCCCGCCTTCAGGTCAATCTTGGCGGTGGTTACCACTTCCACGCACGGCGCGCCGATGGGGGCGAGGGTGGCATCACCAAACAGCACGGCACGTGCCACGGTATTGTGGATTTCAAAATGGCACAGGTGGTAGGGTGTGTAGAAGCAATACAGCGGGCCTTCGCCGAGTTTGTACAGGTTGAGGTAATGGCGCATGGTCGGGTGGTCGTGCGTGCCCAGCACAAACACGCCCGGACCGGGAGCCGCACCCACCACATAATCCACGATGCCGGGGCCGGCCAGCCATTCGTCCAAATTGTAGAGTTCGGGAAACAGCTTGGTCGTCTTTTCAATGGGCGTGCCCGCTTCCATCGTCGGGCCGAACATTCCGCGTTTGCCCACGCGCATTCCGGTGGCATTGGCCACGCAGGCCTGCTCATACGAGATTTTGGTGCCGTCGGCAAACGAAGTGACCATGGCCGGATTCTGACCCCATTTTTCGGCGAATGCCTTTTGCGTGGTCGGGTTCCGGTACGGATCGTGCAAGCCTTTGATGTTGCCCAGCAGCACGGGTTTCACGCCGATTCCTTTTACAAAACGGTACAGGTTCATGATTACGCCGGGCTGGTCGCCGTCGGCAACGGTGTAGGTGACACCCGCCTTATCGGCGTACATTTTGAGGATCGAGCCGATGGTGCCGTCCACTTCGGCATTCATCAGGATCACGTGCTTGCCGTTTTTTATGGCGTGCATCACCACCCGCGCCCCGTATTCAATGGCTCCGGTCACTTCAATCACCGCATCCACGTTGCCCGCCTCGCAAAGCAGCATGGGATTGTCGGTGACGGCGTACTTGCCACGCGAAATGGCTTCTTCCAATTGTGCGGTTGTCTCAACGGTCACGGTGTCTTCCACACCCGATTCGCGGTAGGCGCGTTTGGCGGTTTCCAATGTCCGGTTGGAGATGGCGACCAATTCCATGCCATCCACATAACGGCAGATTTGCAGGGCAATGCCGCGTGCCATAAAACCGGCACCCACCATCGCCACGCGGATAGGATTGTTCTCGCGGTGTCTTTTTTCTAAGGCTGTGTCTACGATAATCATGTGTTCAATGGGTGAATGAGTGAATGACAGAATGAATGAATGGCAGGTTTGGGCGTTGGAAAAGATACTATTTTTTATTCGCTCATTCTGTCATTCACTCATTCAAAATTGTGTTGACTGTTCAGGCTACGGGTTGGAGCAGGGCTTCGTCAAAATCGGCCCACACCGCGTCCTTGCCCGAAACCACTGTCGGAACGATGGGCCATTGGATGTTGAATGCCGGATCGTCCCACCGGATGCCGCCTTCGGCTCCGGGCGTGTAGAACTGGGTTACTTGGTAGGTCACTTCTGTATCGTCTTCCAAAGTGATGAAGCCGTGGGCAAAATCCTCGGGCACGTACAGCATCTTGTAGTTGTCGGCGGTCAGCTCCACGCCAATCCAATGCTTGTAGGTCGGTGAGGCGGGGCGCAGGTCAATGATTACATCGCAGATGGCTCCCTTGGTGCAGCGCACGAGTTTGGTTTCCTGGTGCGGGGCGCGCTGAAAGTGCATTCCGCGCAGGGTTCCCTTCAGTTTGTTGTACGACACGTTGGCTTGCCGCGCGTTGGCGTTCAGGCCGTGCTGCTCCAATTCGCGGGCACACCATGAACGGCCGAAGAAGCCGCGTTCGTCCTCCATTTTCTTGATTTCCAAGATGAATGCGCCTTTCAATTCCGTTTCGGTAAAAATCATGGGTTTTACTGTTGATTGATAAGTTTTTGAATAACTACCACTGTAAAAGTTAATTTCAGGTGATTGCCCGAACTTGTTTTTAGTGGGGTTTCGCCTTTTCGAAAGATACTATTTTGCGGCTTGCATAGGTGTTGTGCGGGAGACGTTGCATTGCATTGCAACGTCTTCCGCACGTTTACCAACAATATCTTCCAACAGCAGACGCAAAACGGCAAACGCTTTTTTACGCGTTTGTCCAAACCAATTGCGTGTCAATCAAGTGTTTGTCTTGCAGCCGGTTCAGCACCATCAGGCGCATGTACTGCGAGTTGCGGAAGTTGCCGTCGGCAAAGCCCATTTCCGTCAGGTTGTCGCGCAGTTCCTCAATCGTGTCAATCAGTTTGCGGCGTGTCTGGTGGTTGGGGGCCAGTTGACCGTACAAGTCGAAATTCACGCGGTACGAACGCTTGTCGGGCGGTGCTTCGGCGTTTACGGAAACCTTGGTTCCCGGAATCACCGTCGCCACGGCTTCGGCCAATTCCTTCACTTGGTAGTTCCATTCGCTGCTGCCCGTGTTCACGGCCAAAAACTCGCCACCGTTGGAAGCCGGACGGCTGATGGCCCATTCAATGGCGATGGCCATGTCCTTGACATTGATGAGCGGCCGCCACGGCGA
>JANPIL010000415.1:0-8617 GCA_031424975.1 Sphingobacteriales bacterium | reverse complement strand
AGTAATTCAATCATTGACATACATGACCATTACCAAAGAACTCATTATCCAAGCCCTCGGCACCGTTCAGGAACCCGATTTGAAGCGCGATTTGGTGTCGCTGGGCATGATAAAAGACATTGAACTCGGCATAAACCAAGTGCGGTTCACGGTTATCCTGACAACTCCGGCGTGTCCGCTGAAAGAGAAAATCAGGCAGGACTGCACGGATGCGGTACGGAAATTTGCCGGACAAGACGTTGACGTTCAAATCAATATGATTGCCGATGTCACTTCCACGCGGCTGAACGGCCCTGTGCTGCCCGATGTGAAAAATATCATCGCCATTGCGTCGGGCAAGGGTGGGGTGGGCAAATCCACGGTAACGGCAAACTTGGCCATTGCCTTGCACCGCCTGGGCGCGAAAGTCGGATTGATTGATGCGGATATTTCCGGCCCGTCCATCCCGACCATGTTCGACACCGAGGGCATGAAACCGCAAGTGGTGCAGCGCGACGGCAAAAACTACATCATCCCGATCAGGCAATACGGCATAAAAATGCTTTCGATGGGTTTTTTGGTGAGCCGTGCCGACGAAGCGGTGGTATGGCGCGGCCCGATGGCAAGTTCGGCGTTGCGCCAGTTTATCGTGGACACCGATTGGGGAGAATTGGATTATTTGTTGATAGACTTGCCGCCCGGCACCAGCGATATCCACCTGACGCTGGTGCAGACCGTGCCCGTGACGGGAGCCGTGATAGTGACCACGCCGCAAAAAGTCGCGCTGGCCGATGCCCGCAAAGGTTTAACCATGTTCCGCCAACCGGCCATTAACGTACCCGTTATGGGCATTGTGGAAAACATGGCATATTTCACGCCCGCCGAACTGCCTGACAGCAAGTACTTTATCTTTGGGAAAGATGGAGGCAAACAACTGGCCGAACAATACGAAGTGCCGCTGCTGGGGCAGATTCCGTTGGTACAGAGCATTCGCGAGTCGGGCGATGCGGGCAAACCCGCCGTCATGACCGACGAGGTAACCGCCGCCGCCTTCACCGATTTGGCCGAAAAGCTGGCGCAACACATTTCCATCCGCAACGCGACATTAGACAAAACCAAGCCGGTGGAAATAAAGGTTTGACGCTTGTCGGGCTTTTGGAAAAAGGCCGGGTTTGGGGTTTCCGGAACATACTATTTTGCGTTTGTCAGGGGCAGGCATTCCATTCCTACGGTTTTCCATCCGGAAAAGAATTTGAAAAGACCCGCCATTCTTGTAAGCCTGTTGTTTCTACGGCGAAAAATATTTATTTTCGTGAAAATCCCGCGAATATGCTATCCCTTGAAACCAAACAACAGACCATTCCAAAAATGCTCATTTATGAGGAATGGGATGGGATTCCTGTGTATTACAAGGGTTACCGGCAAGTGATCGAAGGCGAAAAAGAACCGGAAGAAATCATGGGAAGCAGTGCCTTGCAAACGTATATCGTCTCCATCATTCTTGAATTTCTTTACAAGAACCTGCCCAGAGACAAATTTTTCATCGGCACCAACGAAGCCGGATTGCACTTGGTTCGCGGCAGCAACCTGTCTTCCGACATTCTGATCTATGAGAAGGAAAAGCTGAAGATAACCAAGGAATCGCTGCATTATTTTGACACGCCGCCCTACATGGTCATTGAAATAGACGTGCAAGCCGATGTGAAAGAATTGTTCAATACCGAAACCAATTATTTCATCCGCAAAACTACCAAACTGCGCGAATTTGGCGTACAAAAAGTGGTGTGGGTTTTTACGGAAGGCAAACGCCTGGTAATTGCCAATGATGCCAAACACTGGCAAATGGTGACTTGGGACACGGAAATAGAAATTGCGGACGGAATCTCGTTTGTGCTGGAAAACCTGGCCAAAGCCGACGGATTTGACATTTGAAACCTAAGTCATTACCGCGTTGTTGCAATTGAAAGCGGGGTTTTGCCTTTGAAAAAGATAGTGTTTACATTTGGGCATGAGTCCAAAAGAACGCGAGGAACTGGAAAATGTGCTGAATATTTACCGCAGGCAAAAAGAGAAAACCGAGTTTTCCATTGAAGAGTACAAAGCCCAAATCGAAGAATTGCAGATACAGTCGGAGCAATATCCGGAAAATGAGGAAATACAGCAGGAATTGAGCGGCACAAAGGAAACACTGAGAAAAGTTCAGAGAAGCCACGAATTTGTACAATCGAAAATTTCAGGGATTGAATGGTTGTTGGAATAAAAGAAACGCGCCTGACCATGAAAAAAATGACAAAACAAGATGAGGCCAAGTTTAGGGAAACGGTGGCTCGCTGCCGCTCACTTGAACATCAAATCAACCTGTTAATTCGGGAACTCAATGACGGTCTGGATATTCTGAAACAGAAGACAATTATTAGATTGGCCGAGGACTACCGCCAGACAAAGGCGGTTCACTAACGCGAAAGCGAGGTTTTACCGTTGCAAAAGATACTATTTACCTTTGGACATGACCCCACAACCAACAATGCAAGAAACACTGGAAAGCCGCGTGGAAGCAGCCTTGGATTCCATCCGGCCTTATTTGGAAGCCGATGGCGGCAATGTAAAAGTGATTGAAATCACTGAAAACAACGTGCTGCGGCTCGAAATGCTGGGCAATTGCGGCTCGTGCCCCATGTCGGCCATGACGCTGAAAGCGGGCGTGGAAGAAGCCGTGAAACGCGCCGTACCGGAAATCATTGCGGTGGAGGCGGTAAACGTGACCGTACTGGATCACATCTAATTTTATTAATCGAACCATTGGAGAGCAATCACTTGCAGTAAAAACGTGTCGGCCTGCCCGACACGTTTTTTGTTTTTTGCCGGTTGTGGCCTTTAAAAATAGTATTGCGCAAAACCGCCAAACCCGCCGGTTTTTTGCCAATTTTGACCGGCTTTCATCTTCCGAACCCATTCGCAATGTCTGCCCTACTACTTATTTGCCTGCAATCGCTGGTCGTGTACGCGTTCATGATTTTCGCCATCCGGTTGTTTGGCAAAACCGAACTGGCGCAGTTATCAGTCATTGACCTGGTGTTTATCCTGCTCATCAGCAACTCCGTTCAGAATGCCATGGTGGGTAGCGACACCTCGTTGGTGGGCGGACTGGCAGCGGCGGCAACGTTGTTTTTGGCTAACTTCGCGCTGAAATTGTTGCTCTACCGCTTCCGTAACATCAGCCGGTTGGTGCAGGGAGAAGCTTTGATGCTGATATACGAAGGCCAGATAAAACACGAAAACCTGCAAAAAGCCCACCTTAGCATGGACGAACTGGAAGCCGCCGCCCGTGAACACGGTGTGGAAAAGCTGGAACAGGTGAATCTGGCAGTGCTGGAAGTGGACGGCAATATCAGTATTCTGTCAAACGAGTTTGGCAAACAAACCCGCCGCAAACGGAGGCACAAGGATTTCAACCAAATGCAGTGAGGCGGGTGCTTCCTGAAACCCGCCTTTCCCAATTCCGAACCAATATTTTACCCGACCATGCTCAAAGTAGGAATCATTTTTGGCGGCACCTCACGCGAACGCGAAATCTCGTTTGCCGGCGGCCGCACCGTGTACGACAACCTCAACAAAACCCTGTTTGAGGCCATACCGGTTTTTGTGGACAGCCTCGGGAATTTTATTCTGCTCAATTGGGAATACGTTTACAAGGGCACCATCCGCGATTTTTATCCGCCCGTTTCGGCATTGCCGCCTTCGCCGCACGGCTTTCAGGTGTACATCGAATCGTTGGGCAAACTGACTGATGGTGAACTGGATGCCATTATTTCGGAAGTGGGAACGCGCATTGAACCCAAGGATTTTTCCAAATTTTTCGACTTTGCGTTTCTCACTTTGCACGGCCCGCAGGGCGAAGACGGGGCCATCCAAGGACTTTTGGAATGGTACGGCATCCCGTACAGCGGTTCGGGCATTCTGTCATCGGCGATTGGTGTGAGCAAAACCGCGCAGAAAAACCTGATGCGCGCCGCCGGATTTGCCACGCCCAAAACGGCCACCATTTCGCGCAGCGAATGGCTCGCCACCGAATACAAGGGCGATATCATCTACAAACTCATCCACGAAATCGGTTTGCCGTTTGTGGTCAAGGCTCCCAACCAAGGCTCGTCCATCGGCGTGTCGGTGGTCACCGAAAACGACGTGCAGCGCATTGTGACGGCAATTAACCGCAGTTTTTTCATCCAGGAAATTACCGTTGAAGAGTGGAAAAGCTACACGCCGGAACAAAAAACCCGCTTTATCCACACGCTGACCGATATTCGTGAAGGAATCGGACTGCCGATTGAATTCGGAATTCGGAATTCGGAATTCGGAAAAAAAACCGTTCATTTTGAAATCCGGCCTGAACAAAATAGTATCTCCGAAAATACCGAAACCCCTGATAATTCCGAAGTCCAAATTCCGAATTCCGAATTCATTTTCCATCCCGAAGACCTTTACAATGCGCTGGAAAAAATAGCCTGCCTGCCGGACAGGCAGGTATCTCTGGAAAGCACCAAACCCGCTGGTGTGATCACGCTGGCCAATGTCAGCGGCGAGGAGGAAGTGCTGGTTGAGTCGTTTTTGCCGGGCAAGGAGTTTTCGTGCATCGTGATCCTGAACGAAGACGGCCAGCCCGTCGCGTTGCCGCCGACGCAGATTGTGAAGAGCAGCAACATTTTCGATTACCGCAGCAAATACCTGCCCGGAATGACGCGCAAAATCACGCCGATTAATGTGCCCGATGCGCATCTGGAAACCATCCGCACGGAATGCTGCCGGTTGTTCAAGGCGCTGCAATTCAACGTGTATGCCCGCATTGACGGCTTCATCAATTCGCTCGGCGAAGTGTTTCTGAACGACCCCAACACCACTTCGGGAATGCTGCCGTCGTCGTTTTTCTTCCACCAAGCGGCCGAAATCGGCATGAACCCGTCGCAATTCCTGACTTACATCATCCGCACATCGCTGGTTGAACGCACGCGTTCCGGCAAAAATAGTATCTTTCTGAAAGCCCAAACCTCGGCCTTGGACGAGGCGATTCTGCAACTCCAAACCAGCAGAATCCGGAAAACGCGCGTGGCGGTGATTATGGGCGGCTTCTCATCAGAGCGGCATATTTCGGTGGAAAGCGGGCGGAATATCTACGAAAAACTCGCTTCTTCGGGCAAATACGACCCGCTTCCGGTGTTCCTGACGGGCAGCGACGGGCAACACGAACTGTACGTGATGCCGATCAATATCATGCTCAAGGACAACGCGGACGACATCAAGGAGAAAATCTTGGCGGGTGGCGAAAAGCATCCGATCCTGAAGAAAATCATGCGCGAAACGGCGGCCTTAACGCAAAAATATGTGGGGCAAACCATTGAATATCCGTATGCAACCACTTATGCCGAACTTGCCGAAACCGTGGACGAAGTGTTTATCGCGCTGCACGGTAGGCCGGGCGAGGACGGCGCGGTGCAAACGGAACTCGAAAAAGTGGGCTTGCCCTACAATGGTTCGGGTGCGGAAAGTTCGCGCATTACAATCAACAAATACGAAACCAACCGGATTCTGCGGCAGCATGGCATTCTGGTGGCCAACCACGACGTGGTGTATCAAACCGATTGGAACGACGGCCAAACTGCTGTGATTCAGCGACTTGAGTCACAATTTGCGTATCCGCTGATTGCCAAACCCGCCGACGACGGTTGCAGTTCGGCGGTGAAACGGATTGATTCGCGCGAGGAACTCACGGCTTTTGCCCAGATGATGTTCCGCCCGACGCTGGCATTTTTGCCCGCACCCGCGCAAGTGCTGGAACTGAAAGCCAACGAGGAATTTCCGCAGAAAACGTGGTTCTTGGTGGAGGAACTGATTGCCCGGAACGGCGCGGAACGCTTCTTGGAAGTGACCGGCGGCCTGCTTACCAAACTCAACGAACACGGCGAAATTGAATATGAGATATTCGAGCCTTCGGAATCCTTGGCTTCGGGCGAGGTTCTGAGTCTGGAAGAGAAGTTTCTGGCGGGCGAAGGGCAAAACATTACCCCGGCACGCTATGCAAACGACATTGAGAGCCAACGTGTTATCTCGCAGCAAGTGCGCGATACGCTGCGCCGCGTGGCCCAAATCCTGCACATTGAAGGATACGCCCGCATTGACGCGTTTGTGCGCATCCACGCCGGTAACCGCGCCGAAACGATTATCATTGAGGTCAATTCGCTGCCCGGCATGACTCCGGCCACGTGCATTTTCCACCAAACCGCACTGAACGGCTACAAACCGTACCAGTTCATTGACGCAATTTTGGAATACGGACGGCAGCGGGGTGCAGTGGAAAGCGGGCAGGTTTGACGGTTTTGGAATATACTATTCTCCAACCTGCATTCCGTCCTCCTGCAAGGAACTTGGTGCAAGTCCGGCGGCTTGCGAAACCGGACGCAAGTTTGTTTGTCACAAGTTCCTTTCAGGAGGACGTATGGAAAAGTTTTCGCATAGATGATATCGTATCACTATCGTATACTGTCATGTCATATCGTATCATTTTTCGGGAATATCCCCTATATTTCCTGAATGGAAAACAGCGTTTATACTTTTACGATAGATATAGACTGGAAATTAATCAATGTCATAAGCCAAATTGACAGATTTGATGCGTCGTGGTCTTCCATCGAACGAAAAGAAGGCCAAAGCCTAAAGCAACTCAAATCCGTGGCAACGGTCAGAAGTGTCGGGGCCTCTACCCGGATTGAAGGCTCGGCCATGAGCGATGAGGAAGTGGATCAATTGCTCAAAGACATTGAAATAGCCAAACTTGAAGACAGGGACGCGCAGGAAGTGGTGGGATATTTTGAAACATTGGACATCATTTCAGAATCTCACGCTGCCATCGAAATAACCGAAAATACGATTAAAAGCCTGCACAATATCCTGATGAAGCACAGTGAAAAGGATCAATGGCACAAGGGTGATTATAAACAACACAGCAACACAGTGGAAGCCCGTTTTCCTGATGGCACCAAACAAATAGTTTTTCAGACAACGGGAGCCGGGTTTCCGACAAAGGATGCCATGAGAAATCTGGTGGATTGGTATGCCCATGACAAAACAACCCATGCTTTGGTCAAATGCGCTTTGTTCACGTATGAGTTTTTGAGCATTCACCCGTTCCAAGACGGAAACGGACGGTTGAGCCGGTTGATTTCATCCTTGCTGCTGCTGAAAAACGGATATCACTGGATTCAATACGTGAGTTTTGAACATGAAATAGAAAACAGAAAATCCGAATATTATCGGGTTTTGAGAAGTTGTCAATTACAACGCCCAAATGAAAATGCGAGTGATTGGGTAAATTTATTTTTTGATGCGTTGAAAAACATTCAGGAGCAACTGATGCGAAAACTTCAAACGAGCGGCGTGGAAATGAAACTGTCGCCGCGTGAAAGAGCAATCATTGCATTTGTTGGAAACCGACCAGGGTGCAAATCCGGAGAGATTGCAGCCAAACTTGGCATTCCCAACCCTACCGTGAAAAGGGTGTTGGCAGAATTGGCGCAAAAAAACCTGCTGGAGAAACATGGCATCGGGCCAGGAACCAATTACACGGTGAAGTGACATTTTTGGCATTTTCAAAACATGGGCGGCTGCAAGATGCGGTGATTGTTGGGCAGGTTTGCACTTTTCAAAAGATACTATTTTTACAATCGTCCATCACACATCACTTATATATGTCCGAGTACAATTTTCGTGAAATAGAGAAAAAATGGCAGCAGCGTTGGGAAAGCCAGCAAACCTACAAGACTGATATTCAGCCGGATAAGCCCAAATATTACGTATTGGATATGTTTCCGTATCCGTCGGGGGCGGGGCTGCACGTGGGGCATCCGCTGGGATACATCGCCTCCGATATTGTGGCGCGTCACAAGCGTTTGCAAGGTTTCAATGTGCTGCACCCGATGGGTTTTGATTCGTTTGGCTTGCCCGCCGAACAGTACGCCATCCAAACGGGACAGCATCCGGCCACCACGACCGAACAGAATATCAAAACCTACATTGCGCAATTGAAAAAACTCGGTTTCAGCTATGATTGGAGCCGGGAAGTCCGCACGTCCGAACCGAAATTTTACCAATGGACGCAATGGATTTTCATGCAACTCTTCAATCATTATTACGACAAGGACGCGGACAAAGCCTTGTCCGTCAGTTCTTTGATTGAAAAATTTGCGGCAAGCGGCAACCAAAACACAAACGCTGTTTGCGATGAAGACACGCCCGCTTTCACCGCCGCCGAATGGAATGCGATGGCCGAACGCCAACAGCAGGAAATGCTGCTGAAATACCGCCTGACCATGCCCGACGAGTCGTTTGTGAACTGGTGTCCGGCGTTGGGCAGCGTGTTGAGCAACGACGAAGTGAAAGACGGCGTTTCGGAACGCGGCGGATACCCCGTGGAACGCAAACTGATGAAACAGTGGGCCATGCGCATCACCGCCTACGCCGACCGGCTGATTGACGGCTTGGACACGATTGACTGGTCGGATTCGATCAAGGAGCAGCAGCGCAACTGGATTGGCAGGTCGCAGGGGGCCAGTGTTAAATTCAGCCTCCCCCACCCCCCTCCGAAGGAGGG
>JANPIL010000414.1:0-11776 GCA_031424975.1 Sphingobacteriales bacterium | reverse complement strand
CACGAACCGAAAAAATAGTATCTTTTGGAAAGCCCAAACCCCCGTCCCAAAAACACCGTGCAAATCCTCTCCCACGACCTATTTCCCCGCCCGAAACCGCTTCCCGTCAAGGTGCTCCAGTTCGGCACCGGAATCCTGCTGCGCGGGCTGCCCGGCTATTTCATTGACAAGGCTAACCGGCAGGGTATTTTCAACGCCAGCATTGCCGTGGTGAAATCCACGCCCGGCAGTGCCGACGGTTTTCCGGAGCAAGACAACCTGTACACCACCCTTGTCAAAGGCATGCAGGACGGCGTATTGGTAGACGAAAAATTTGTCAATTCCGCCATTGCCAGCGTCACATCCGCCAACGACCACTGGCCGAAAATCCTGGAACTGGCGAAAAACCCCGGCATCCAAATCATCATTTCCAACACTACCGAAGTGGGAATCCAATACGTGGAGGAAAGCATTTTCCAGCATCCGCCCCAGTCATTTCCCGCCAAACTGCTCGGTTTCTTATATGAAAGGTACAGGCAAACAGTTCAAAAGCCCCCTCTTTCGGAGGGGGTTGGGGGAGGCCGCATTGCCATTATCCCCACCGAACTGATTCCCGATAACGGCACGAAACTCAAGGAAATAGTGCAACGTCTGGTTGCTTTCAACCAGTTGGAAGAAGCCTTTGCCACTTGGCTCGGCGAACACGTTTTTTTCTGTAACTCACTCGTGGACAGGATTGTGACCAACGCCAGCCCGGAAATGATTCAATCACTGCCTTACGAAGACCGGCTTGCCATCCAGACCGAGCCTTACCGGCTTTGGGCCATTGAAGGCAACGACGAAGTGCGGCAAATCCTGTCTTTTGCGCAGGCGGACAGCGGCGTGGTGATTGCCGGCAACATTGAGTATTACCGCGAACGCAAGCTGCGGCTGCTCAACGGCACGCACACCATCAGTGTGTGCCTTAGCTTTTTGCGGGGCTTCGACACGGTGTACGAAATGATGCGGGACACGGCAATGGCGGCATTTGTGGAACAAGTGGCGATCCACGAAATCGCCCCTTCGATTCCGGTGGGCGAACAGGCCGACTTGCACGATTTTGCCCGCGACGTGCTGGACCGGTTCCGCAATCCGGTCATGGAACACCGGCTGCTGAACATCACCCTGCAAGCCACTTCCAAGATGCGGATGCGCAATGTGCCCACGCTGCTGCGCCATCACGCGAAGTTTGGCGGCGTGCCCGCAAAATTCGCCGAAGGCTTTGCGGCCTACCTGCTTTTCATGAAATCGGTAAAAGTGGAGGAAGGGAATTTTTACGGTTTGCGAAACAAGGAATTTTACCAGATCAGGGATGATTTCGCCGGATATTTTCACGAAGTTTGGCAAACGCACGGCAACGGTTTTGCGGGGCTGGCGGTTGAAGTTTGCCAAAACACCAAGCTTTGGGGCGAAGACCTGACGCAGGTTCCCGGCTTTGCCGAAATGGTGGGCGAAAAACTGGCCTCCCTCGGCGCAAGCCTTGCCGTGGCCGAATGAGGCGGGGGTTTGGGCTTTCCGGGAGATACTATTTTAGTCGGCAGTCCACGGTCAACAGTCAACAGAAACCGTAAGCCACACTACGGCTCATCCCGGTTTTAAATCGGGGTGGACTGGTTTCGCGCCTGTGACGCACAAGACAACACCCAAGCAAGAACCTGAATCCAAGCCCGGTCATGAAACCTTTTCTCGACGACAATTTCCTGCTGCAGACCAAGACAGCCGAAACACTTTACCACGGCTACGCCAAGCAGATGCCCATATTGGACTATCACAACCACCTGCCACCCAACGAGATAGCCCAAGACCGCGTGTTTGAAAACACCACGCAAATCTGGCTCAACGGCGACCATTACAAGTGGCGGGCCATGCGCGCCAACGGCGTGGACGAACGCTTTATCACGGGCGATGCGCCTGATTACGAAAAGTTTGCGAAATGGGCCGAAACCGTGCCTTACACGTTGCGCAACCCGCTGTATCATTGGACGCACCTGGAACTGAAAAACCCGTTCGGCATCACAACACTGCTGAAACCCGAAACCGCGCGTGACATTTATGAGGAAACCTCCGAAAAGCTGCGCAACCAATTCAGCGTAAGGCAATTACTGTCCCATTTCAACGTGAAAACCGTCTGCACCACCGATGATCCGGTGGATAATCTGGAACATCACAAAGCCGCTTCCTCTCCCGCCCTCTACCCCACTTTCCGGCCCGACCGGGCGATGGCGGTCGAAAACGTGGGGGCATATAACACGTATCTGGACCGGCTTTCGGAAGTGGCGGATACGGACATTGCCTCGTGGGAAAAATTTCTGGCGGCCATGCGCCGCCGCCACGACTTTTTTGCCTCACGCGGTTGCCGCCTGTCCGACCACGGCTTGGAAACCATGTACGCCTCGGCCTACACGGAAAACGAAATCAACCATATCTTCCTCAAAATCAGGGCGCGGCAAAGCATAACACAGGATGATGTGCTGAAATACAAGTCGGCCTGCCTCTACGAATTCGCCAAACTTGACCACGAAAAAGGCTGGACGCAGCAGTTCCACCTGGGAGCCTTGCGCAACAACAACTCGCGTTTGCTGCAAACCGTCGGTGCCGATGCGGGCGTGGATTCCATCGGCGACTTCACAACGGCGCAGGCCATGTCGCGCTTTTTCGATAGGCTGGACAAGGAGGACAAACTGGCCAAGACAATCATCTACAACCTGAACCCGGCCGACAATGAGGTGTTTGCCACCATGACCGGCAATTTCCAGGGCGGCCCGGTGGCGGGCAAAATGCAGTTTGGCTCGGGCTGGTGGTTTCTGGACCAGAAAGACGGCATGGAAAAGCAACTCAACACGCTGTCGAACATGGGTTTGCTGAGCCGGTTTGTGGGGATGCTCACCGATTCGCGTAGCTTCCTGTCGTTTTCGCGCCACGAATATTTCCGCCGGATTTTGTGCAACCTGCTCGGCAACGACGTGGAAAACGGCGAACTGCCCGACGATGAAAAATGGCTGGGCAAAATGGTGCAGGACATTTGCTACAACAACGCCGAAAAATACTTTGGGTTTCCAGCCCCAACCGAAAGAGGTGGCTAAAATAGTATCTTTCAAAAACGCCAAACCCACTTTTGCCTCTTCATTTCCCATGCGCAAAATAGTATCTCCCGAAAATACCAAACCCCCGCCTCCGAAAGGGGAGCCAAAAAGCCCCCTCCTTCGGAGGGGGGTGGGGGAGGCCGCCAGCAACTACCGCTGGCGCATTGTGGCGTTGC
This sequence comes from Sphingobacteriales bacterium, assembly GCA_031424975.1. Classification (GTDB taxonomy): domain Bacteria; phylum Bacteroidota; class Bacteroidia; order Cytophagales; family 172606-1; genus Xanthocytophaga. The sequence goes on along the minus strand of JANPIL010000414.1, from coordinate 8,499 downwards.
TTTTCTTCGCCACCACCATCAACTACATTGACCGCAACGTGTTGTCTTTCACCATGATAGACGAATCGTTCCGGAAAACAATGCTGGGCTTGCCGCTTGGCGCAATCCTCACTGCCGCCGATACCGACCGGTTCAAGGAACTGATGGGCTACGTGGACGGGGCTTTCAAGGCGGCTTACGCGCTGGGTTTTGTGCTGGTGGGCTGGTTCATTGACCGCGTGGGCACGCGCAAGGGTTTTGCCTGGGCCATTGTGGTGTGGAGTGCGGCGGGCATTGCCAACGCGTTTGTGGGTTCGGTGCGCGGGTTGGGCTTCACGCGGTTCATGCTGGGCTTGGGCGAGGCGGGCAATTTCCCGTCGGCGGTGAAGTCGGTGGCCGAATGGTTCCCCAAAAAGGAACGCGCGTTTGCCACGGGGCTTTTCAATGCTGGCTCCAACATCGGCATCATCGCCACGGCCTTTGCGGTGCCATTGCTCACGCTGCACTACGGCTGGCGCGTGTCTTTTGTGGTAACCGGGTTGCTGGGTTTGATATTGGTTGTATTCTGGCTGCTGATTTACAAGAAACCCGAAGACCAGCCCGGCATCAGCCAGGCCGAACTGGACCACATCCGCAGTGATGCCGACGAGACGGAAACCGGAACGCGCAAAATATCGTGGGGCCAACTGCTGGCGCACCGCCAAACGTGGGCCTTGGCAACCGGCAAGTTTCTGGCCGACCCAATCTGGTGGTTTTACCTGACGTGGCTCCCCGATTTCTTCAACTCCAGCGAAGCCTTGGATCAGAAGCTGGACTTGAAAAACATCAGCCTGCCGTTTCTGGTCATTTATATTGTCTCCGATGCGGGCAGCATCTTTTTCGGCTGGCTGTCGTCGCAATTCATCAAAAACGGCTGGCCCGTGGGCAAGGCCCGCAAGACCACCATGCTGATCTGCGCGTTGTGCGTGATGCCGATTGTGTTTGCCTCGGTTACGAGCAGCATTTACGTGGCCGTCGCGTTGATTGCGCTGGCCACGGCGGCGCACCAAGGCTGGTCGGCCAATGTCTATACCATGAGTTCGGATATGTTTCCCAAAAGCACGGTCGGCTCGGTGATGGGCATCGGCGGCATGGCCGGAGCCTTGGGCGGCGTGATTCTGGCCACGTTTGCCGGTGTGATCCGGGTCAAGTTCGGCTACGCGCCGCTGTTCATCATTGCGGGCAGCAACTATTTGCTGGCCTTGTTGATTATCCATTGGCTGGTGCCGAAATGGGACAAGGCGGCGGTGTGAGAACTGGCCGGAAGAACCGGAAAGTGCGTGTGTGCGAGTATCATGCCTATGAAAATACCCGGCAAAAAAAATATTTTCGCAACCGTACAACCATTTGGCAAGTTCGTGTGTCCTGTCACAAACGCACCATGTGCGGCCCGCCGGAAATCCTGGACAGAGTAGGCAAAAAACCAAAAACCCAAAAAATCATGAACACGCTAACCAGAAGAATTGCATCGGCGGTCATTGCGTCCGTCTTTGTGCTTGGCGGCACCGGCATGGGCTGTGAAAAAGAATCCGTATCCATGGATTCGCAATGCATCCGGGCAACTGTGGTTTACACCAGATGTTTAGGATTGTCTTTTGTACAGGTTTACAACGCCAAAATAGGGACTGAGTGGAGTTATCACGGTAAGACTTGGGATAATGTGATTGCGGTTAATCTGCCATATACCATAAAAGTAGATTCACTTGTTTCCTTTACCATAGAACGGCAAGCAAAAGACTCCGAGGATGTCTGTGATGGACAATCTGGAGGATGCAACTTGGATATTAGTCTTCCCGAGAACATATTCTGCGTAAAGAATGTCAGTGCCGAAAAATGCTCCGTTACCGATGAGAAGTAAGGTGGTGTCTGGAGAAAACGGATGATTTTTTGTGAACAATTGGTTCCTTTACCATGAAAAAAGCAGTCACCTTCGGCGAAGTCATGATGCGGCTTTCGCCGCCCGGCTTCCACAAATTTGCACAAGCCGCGCAGTTCGATGTGCATTTTGGCGGCACCGAGGCCAATGTCGGGCTATCGCTGGCCGGTTTCGGCATTCCGGCGGCGCACGTCACGCGGTTTCCGGACAATGCCATCGGGCAGGCGGCGTTGCAGTTCCTGCGCAAATGCGGCACGGATGTGTCGCACATAAACTTCGGCGGCGAGCGGCTGGGACTGTATTTTTTGGAAACCGGAGCCGTGAGCCGTGCCAGCCAAATTGTGTATGACCGCCAGCATTCGGCCTTTGCCGAAATCCCGAAAAACTGTTTCGATTGGGAAACCATTCTAAAAGACGCGCAGTGGTTCCATTGGTCGGGCGTGACTCCGGCCTTGTCGCAAACCTGCGCCGACGAATGCCTGAAAGCCATCCAGGTTGCCAACCGGCTGGGCATCACCGTTTCGGGCGATGTCTATTACCGCTCCAACCTGTGGCGCTACGGCAAAACCCCGCAGCAAATACTGCCCGGACTGGTGGCTGGCTCCAACCTGATTCTGGCCAATGCCGAAAACATGGACGAACTGTTTGGCATTCCGCAAGGATTGGGATTTACCGACGACCAGACTTTCGTGGACAGTTGCCGCCGGATGATGGAAAAATACCCGTCCATCACAAAAATCGTGGACACCGACCGCGATTCCGTCAGCGCATCGCACAACCGCATCATGGCCATGCTCTGGAACGGCACGGATTTGGTGCAAACCGGTTTTCAGGACATCACGCACATCGTGGACCGGATTGGCGGCGGCGACGCGTTCCTGGCCGGACTGGTTTACGGGCTGCTCACGTACCAAGACGACCAGCGGGCCTTGGATTTCGGCATTTGCGCCTCGGCTTTGAAACACACCATCGAGGGCGACGTGAACCTGGTGTCGGTGGCCGAAGTGGAAACGCTGGTGCGCGGCGATGCCTCCGGGCGGCTGCGCCGGTGACAGGCGGGGGTTTGGGCTTTTGAAAAGATACTATTTGAGCCGTGTTGCAGAGACAGGACTTAACCTGTCTCTGCGTTTCCCGTTGTGCGTAGTCTGAAGACTACGCAATTTTATGCCGGTAGTCTTCGGACTACCGAAAACGCGAAAGCGTTTTTACTGGTACACGAAGCGGGGTTCGGCCTTTCTGAAACATACTATTTTACGGCGCGGGAGACATTGCAATGCAACGTCTCTACATTTTCAACGGTAAACAGAAAACGGTAAACATATTTTTCCCATGTCCACTTACAAGCGAACAGAAGTAATCCTGAAAATGGCGGAAACCCGCATGGTTCCGGTTTTTTACCATCCCGATTTGGAAACCTGCAAAAATGTGCTGCAAGCCTGCTACCGGGGCGGCGTGCGGGTGTTTGAATTCACCAACCGGGGCGATTTCGCCCACGAGGTTTTCCGCGAACTCGTCCGGTTTGCCAGGCAGTCGCTGCCCGGCCTCATGCTGGGGGCGGGCACGGTGGTGGATGCGGGCACGGCTTCGCTGTACCTCCAGTCGGGAGCCGATTTTGTGGTGTCGCCGTTGCTGAGTCACGAGGTTTTCAAGGTGTGCAACCGGCGCAAAGTATTGCACATTCCGGGTTGCGGCACACTCTCGGAAGTTTCGCAGGCGGAGGAATACGGGGCCGAAATCGTGAAGGTTTTTCCGGGCGACGTACTGAAACCGGCGTTTGTGAAAGCCCTGAAAGGCCCCATGCCGTGGAGCAGCCTCATGGTGACGGGCGGCGTGGAACCCACGCGCGAAAACCTGGAGGCGTGGTTCCGCGCCGGGGTCACGTGCGTGGGCATGGGTTCGCAACTGTTTGACAAACAATTGGTTGCCGACGGAAAATTTGCCGAACTGGAAACCAAAGTGCGCGAGGTGATGGCGATTGTACAGGCGTTGTAGGGCCGAACCGATTCGTAACCATGAATCCAGCGTTCAGACTTTCAGAATCTGCTTTCCGTGGCCTGTGTGCCACAGGCCACGGAAGTGGAACCGATTCGGATGGGCAAACGGCGGGTCGTGGGACACGACCCGCAACCACAACCCTCACCGGACAAAATAAGGTTGTCCAAACAATAGTATCCCCGCTAAAGACGGGGCTTTCAGCTTTCAAAAACACCAAACCCGCCTAACCCGGTTTTTGGCGGTCGGGCAGCACCACCGAGAATACGGCTCCCCGGTCCGGTTCGCTGTCGGCGAAAATCAGGCCGCCGTGGTTCTCGGCGATTTTCTGGCAGATGGCCAGGCCGATGCCCGTGCCTTCGTAATCGGCGTTGCCGTGCAGCCGCTGGAAAATCACGAAAATCTGCTCGGCGTATTGCTTCTCGAAACCGATGCCATTGTCCTCGACGGTGATGAGGTGGTAGTCTTGGGGGGTATTGAGGCCGAACCGCTGCTTTTCGGGGGCGGCCAGTTTCCGGTGGCGGATGTGTACGCAAGGCGCGATGCCATGGCGGGCAAACTTGAGGGCGTTGCCAATCAGGTTGGTGAACAATTGGTTCATCTGCTGCGGTGCGGCCTCGATCACGGGCAGTTCGTCGCACATCAGTTCGGCTTCCATCTCCTCCATCTTCACTTCCAAGTCGCCGGTCACATTGCTCACAATCAGGTTCAGGTCGGTATCCGCAAACGCATCGGCCTTGCGGGCCAGGCGCGAGAAACCCAGCAGGTTCTCGATCAGCAGCGACATCCGGCGGCTGGCGTTCATCATCCGGTCCAGGTACAGTTTGCCTTCGTCGTTGAGCAGGTCGCCGTTTTTCAGCAACAGTCGGCTGCCAAACGTGGTGATTTTGCGCAGCGGCTCCTGCAAGTCGTGGCTGGCCACGTAGGCAAACCGTTCCAGTTCGGTGTTGGAGCGTTGCAGTTCAATGTTTTTCTGTTCCAGATCCAACTGGATGGATTTCAGATAGGTGATATCGGCGGTGCTGCCCACAATTTTGATGGGTTGCCCGTTGTGCCAGCCTACCACGCGCTGCCGCGAAACCACGGTTATCACACGGCCATCCTTGCGGATCAGGCGGTACTGGCCGTTGTAGCTGTCGTCTGGCATTTCGCCTATGACAAGGGCATCAGCCACGCGCTGGGAGACTTCCGCATCTTCCGGATGTATATGGCGTATGTAAAAATCCAGGCTAACGGTTTTGCCGCGTTCCTGTTCGGGATCATAGCCCAGCAGCCGCCACAACCCGTCAGACCAGGTAACTTGGTTGGCTGCCACATCCCACGACCAGCCGCCGTAGCTGAGTATGGCTTCCGATTCGGAGAGCAGGGCTTCGTTTTCCAAGAGCTTCTCCAATGCCTTGCGTTGTTCAGTCACGTTGGCAACATTTCCGTAGATGCGCTTCAAGTTGCCTTCCGCATCGTATTCGGGTGTGCCACGGGTGCGCAGCCAGCGTTCCTCGCCACCGGCGATGAGCACCCGGTAGTCCACTTCGTAAGGCTGCCTTTCGGCAACCGCCCGGTTGATGACCTCGGTTGCCCGCCCACGGTCGCGGGGGTCAACCAGCGCAAACCCATTCTCGTCGTTCACCCTTCCGCGGTCCAGCACCGGGTCAAGGCCGTACAAGGCCATGGTGCCGTCAGACCAATAGGCGGTACCGCTCTCGGCCAGCCACTCAAAACTGCCGTAGCCGTACACGACTTCATTCTCGGAGAGCACCCGTTCGCTTTGGCGCAGCGATTCTGCCAGGCGGCGGTCTTCGGTCACGTCAGTAACGCTGCCCACAATCCGGCTTTTGCCCTCCGTTTGGAAAACCTTGCCCTTGGCGTTGGCGGTGATGGTTTTGCCGCCCACAGTGATGATCCGGTGGTCGGCGGGTTCAAATATGCCGGTTTCGAGCATCCGGCCAAAATGCCGCCTTACCAATGCAACATCATCAGGATGCACAAACCGGTAGTAGTATTCGGGATCATTGTTCTGTTCGGCTTCGGCCAGCGCAATGTCGGCTTCGGCAAAGCCCAGCAGGTACCACAGTCCCGATGACCAGTGTATCAGGTTTGCTTCGGTGTCGAGAATCCAGCTTCCATAACTGAAGCTTTTCTCCGATTCGCGCAGCAACTCCTCACCTTCGGTCAGTTTGCGCAGGGCTTGCTTCTGCTCGGTCAGGTCAATGGTGGCCCCCACTACCCGGGCGGGTTTGCCGTTTTCAAAAGATACTATTTTGGTTTTGCCCGTCATGACCCTGACAGTGCCGTCCTTGGCCACAATCCGGTGTTCGTAGTTTTCAGACTCGATGCCGGTTTCATGGAAACCGGCGTTTTTTGCCAGCAGCATTTCCACATCGTCGGGATGCACGTGGCTCAGGTAAAAATCCACGGGCAGTTCGCGGTTAGCCTCCGCCACCGGGTCGTAGCCGAACAGCCGCCACATATTCTCCGACCACGTGACTTTATTGGCATTCACATCCCAGAGCCAACTGCCGTAGCCGAGTATCCTTTCGGTTTCCGACAGCAAAGCCTCGCTTTGCACAAGGCGTTGGGTGGCGTTTTTCTGGGCGGTGATGTCAAAGTCGCTGCCCGATACCTTGACCACCTCGCCCGCCGGGTTGAATACCGGACTGCCCCGGCCAGACAGTATTTTGACGGTTCCGTCGCGGGTGGTGACCGTGTATTCCAACTCGAACGGCTGGCGGGACTCAATGGCGGCCCGAGCGATGCCGATTACCCGGGCGCGTTCGGATTCCTCCAGAAAAGTGGCGAAAAAGGCCATTGGCACGGATTGTACCGGCTCAATGCCAAACAACCGGCATTCGCCTTCCGTCCACGTCAGTTCGTCGGTCGCCAAATCCCATTCCCAACTGCCCATGTCAAACATCCGCTCGGCCTCGGCGAGCATGGCCTCGTTGCGGCGCAGTTTTTCGTCGGCCTTTCTGCGTTCGGTGATGTCGGCGCAACTGCCAATCAGGCTCACCAGGTTGCCGTGTTCGTCGAGCAGCGGCATGGCGTGGACTTGGAAGTGCTTGAGCTGGCCGGGCAGCCGCAAGCGGTATTCGGTTTCAAAGACGGCTTTTGCCTCAATGCCCCGCGCAAAGGTTTCCCGCACCCGTGGCTGGTCTTCGGGATGGGCATATTCGTTCATCACCCGCTCAAACTCCAGTGGTCCGGCTTGCGGATCGCATTCAAAGATGCGGTACAATCCTGTTGACCACATTATCTGTCCGGTTTGCAGGTTCCACTCCCAACTGCCCGTCTTAGCTATTTTCTCCGCTTCGCTGGAAATCATTTCACTTTTGCGCAGCTTTTCCACCATATATCGCTGCTCGGTCACGTCCACGGTGCAGCCCACCATGGTCTCGATATTGCCATCGGCATTGCGGATCGGCTTGCCCTTGGTGGCAAGGATTATTTCGGTGTCATCGGGCTTGATGAACCGAAACTCGGCCTCATACGGCTCGTTGTACACTATCGCGAATTTCATGGCCTGCGCCACCCGTTGCGCATCGTCCGGGTGGATGCCCTGCCGCAGCATCCGGATCACGTCTTCGCCTTCGGTCTTGGTCCAGCCCAGCAGGGGGTACATATTGTCGGAGCACACCGATGTGTGCGTGGCCACGTCCAAGGCCCAACTGGCACTGTTGAGCAGCGTTTCAGACTCGGCGAGCAGCATTTCGCTCTCAACCAAGCGGCGCAGGGCCTTTTTCTGGCCGGTGATTTCGGCCACGCTGCCCACCACCTTGCGCACCCGCCCGTTTTCATCCTCCAACGCCCTTCCGCGCGCGAGCAGCGTCATTTCCGTGCCATCGGGCTTGTGGGCGCGGAATTCGATTTCAAAGGGCTTTTTTTCAAGGTGGGCGGCTTGCGTGGCCCTGTCCACGCGTTCCCGGTCGTCAGGATGAATCGCTTGGCGGAACCGTTCGCCGGGTTGGTCGGTCGGCGAGTCCCAGCCGAATATCCGGTGCATCCCTTCCGTCCACGCGTTTGCATTCTCATCCGGCAGCCATTCCCAACTGCCGTAGTTGAGCATCCGTTCGGTTTCCAGCAGCAAGGCTTCGCTTTCCGACAGGCGGCTGGCGGCCTCGTGTGCAGCGGTCACATCTTCCGACATGGCCATGATCTGCACCGGCTTGCCATTTGCATCGGCCTTGAACACACTGACCCGGGTTTTGAGCATCCGCAGCGAGCCGTTTTTGTGGCGCACGCGCAGCCGGTACTCGCGCACTTCGTTGGGCGGCAGCGCGGCGTAATGTTGTTTGGCGGCCATAACCTTGTCGCGCATTGCGGCATCGGCCAACAGCGGCATCAGGTTACCCGCCATGCGTTCAAGGTCGGCGGTATCGTAGCCCAGCACGGCCGTCAGTTGCTGGTTGGCATATACCAGCTCCAGCGTGTGGGCATCATGGATGTGGATGATATCGGGACACAGGCGTACGATTTGGTGGAAGGCCTCCCCTTCCCACTGCGTGTCATGGGCATCGCCTTGCATTGAATCACTCAGGTACATAACAAGCGGGGAAACGGGCTGGAAAATCAGGGTGCAAGCCTTGCGTGCGGAGCGGGCTTGCGGCTGCCCGCAGTGC
>JANPIL010000413.1:0-8804 GCA_031424975.1 Sphingobacteriales bacterium | reverse complement strand
AACAGATTGAACTGAACGAAGCCTTTGCCGCGCAATCATTGGCAGTGATGCAGGAACTGAACATCAATCCCGAGATCGTGAACCCCAACGGCGGAGCCATTGCCATCGGCCACGCGCTGGGCAGCACGGGGGCGCGGCTGTCGGTGCAATTATTCAACGAAATGCGGGCTCGCAAACAGAAATACGGCATGGTAACCGCCTGTGTAGGCGGCGGCCAAGGCGTGGCGGGCATTTATGAGTTTTTGAATTGATTTTTATTGTCCTCCCTTCGTCGAAAAAGCAAAAACCCCGCAACGTCTGCCAGATGTTGCGGGGTTTTTGCCTTTTAAAAGATACTATTTCGGGTCGGGCTTTTGGCTGGACTTGCGAACAGGCGGGTTTGGCCTTTTTGAAACATACTATTTTGCCAAAGCCAGAATTTGCCGGTCAGAAATAAACGAAATCCGGTTTTATCTGAACTCCCAGCCCGCGGTTTCAACCGTGGGCACAAGATGACGGCGCATTTTTCAGTCGTTTCAACGACTTTTCCGCGGCCATTTCCCGCAATCTCACCACCGACGTATATCGCAAAAATAAAATCCGTAATTATTTGCAATAATGGTATGCAAGCATAACATTATTTGTTATATTTGAACTGGATAAAGTGCCATTTACTTTCCCGCGAATATCCGTATCAACGAACGCGTAAAAGCCTCAACAAACCAAAAGCCGATATTTGTAACAGTCCGAATAACAACATTTTATAACTCAATCATTCTTTCATTCAAAATCCAAGATTAACCATGGAATCCGTATTGAACAAGTCCATCAAGGGTGGCGAGTTTTTGATCAGGGAAACCGAAGCCGGGCAAGTTTTCATTCCTGAAGAGTTTACCGAAGAGCAGCGCATGGTCAAGCAAACCTGCGAAGACTTTCTGCGCACCGAAATCTACCCGCGCCTCAACGAAATTGACGCGGCCAAATCGCCAGACCTTATGGCTTCGCTCATGGACAAGGCCGGTGAATTGGGCTTGCTCGGCACGTCCATTCCCGAGGAATACGGCGGTTTCGGCATGAATTTCAACACGTCCATGCTCGTGACCGATGCCATTGGGGCCGGCCATTCGTTTGCGGTGGCGTTGTCGGCGCACACGGGTATTGGCACGCTGCCAATCTTGTATTACGGCAACGACGCGCAGAAAGCCCAATACCTGCCCAAACTTGCTACCGGCGAATGGAAAGCCGCCTATTGCCTCACCGAACCTGACAGCGGTTCGGATGCCAACTCGGGCAAGTCGAAAGCGGTTTTATCGGCGGATGGCAAGCATTATCTGTTGAATGGCCAGAAAATGTGGATTACCAACGGCGGTTTTGCGGATATTTTCATTGTGTTCGCCAAGATTGACAGCGACAAGAGCCTGTCGGCGTTCATCGTTGAAAAGTCGTTCGGCGGCATCACCATGAACGAGCCCGAACACAAAATGGGCATCAAAGGCTCGGATACGCGCCAAGTTTTCTTCAATGATTGTCCCGTGCCAGTCGAGAACCTGCTTTCCGCCCGCGAAAATGGCTTTAAAATCGCCGTTAATATTTTGAATATAGGCCGCATCAAATTATCCGCCGCCGGAGTTGGTGCTTCGCGCGAGGTAATCAACCACGCCATCAATTATGCCAACGAACGCAAGCAATTTGGCACGGCCATCGCCAATTTTGGCGCGATTAAATATAAGCTCGGTGAAATGGCCACGCGTGTATATGCTTGTGAATCAGCTACCTACCGCGCCGGACAAAACGTGGAAGACACCATTGCCGACCTCATGGAAGGTGGCATGGATGAGGCTGAAGCCAAACTGAAAGGCGTGGAGCAATTTGCGATTGAGTGCGCGATACTGAAAGTCCACGGCTCGGAAGTGCTGGATTATGTGGTGGACGAAGGCGTGCAAATCTACGGCGGCATGGGCTACTCCGCCGATGCGCCGATGGATCGCGCTTATCGCGATGCACGCATCAACCGCATTTTTGAGGGAAGCAACGAAATCAACCGTCTGCTCTCGGTGGACATGATGCTGAAACGCGCCATGAAAGGCGAACTTGATGTAATGGGGCCAGCCATGGCGGTGGGCAAGGAAATCATGTCCATCCCGGAGTTCGGTGACGAGTCGGACGAGTTTTTTGCCGCCGAAAAGAAAGCGGTGCGCAACATGAAAAAGGCCGTGCTGATGATTGCCGGTTCGGCCGTACAAAAATTCATGATGAAACTCTCTGACGAACAGGAGATTATCATGAATATTGCCGATATGCTCATTGAAACCTACGTGTGCGAATCAGTGCTGCTGCGCACCGAAAAACTCGTGGGTGTGCGGGGCGAGGCCGCTTGCACACGGCAGATTGACATGACCCGGCTGTATCTCAACGATGCCGTGGAGCGGTTGAATGTGGCGGGCAAAAACGCAATCAACTCATACGCCGAAGGTGATGAGCAGCGCGTGATGCTCATGGGCTTGAAACGTTTTACCAAGATTACGCCAATCAATACCAAGGAAACCCGCCGCCGCATTGCCGAACCGCTGATTGCCGAAAACAAATACGTGTATTGAAAACGGCCTCCCCCCAACCCCCTCCGAAAGAGGGGGTTTTTAAGGTTTTTCAAAAACGCCAAACCTGCCCTGTAAAAACAAAAAGCCTTTCAATTGAAAGGCTTTTTGTTTTTATGGCAATTTATCCGCCGCGTTAATCCTTGCGCCTGCCATTGCCATTGCTGGGCTGTACTGTATCCTGCACAATGGTTTCCTCCTCCTTGCGTTCGGTAATGTCACGCTTCGTTTGGCGGTTTTGGCGTTTGTAGTTGCCTTCAGCCACCAACGGGTTGCTCACATTTTCTACCGGACGGGCAGGCAGCAGCACGATATTCTCCTCGCCCTGATCCGTTTGCGGGTTCTTATAATTGCGCCGCGCCAAGTTGCGCTGTGCGCCAACCGCTTTCTGTTTCTCTATCTGCACATTTTCTATTTTGCTTGTACGCGTCAGTCCGTAAGGATGCTTGTAGCTCTGAGCCTGCACGGTGGCAGCTCCAATTACCAACGCCGAAAAAAATAGGATCGTTTTCATGATTTTTAATTTTAGGTGGAAATACTTAAGTGGAAATACAAAGAATTCTATTTTAAAGTTAAAATACAAATAAGAAACCGGAAATTATTTTTTTCAGTTTCAAAGCCGACCAATAATTTTCATTTTTACTTACGCTTTTTAACTAAAACAACCATGCCAGATGTTTTATTTTGAAAAATAACTTCATATTTCTCGATAATATCGAAATTGTGGACAAGATTCTGAAAAAAGCAATTTTGCGAAACTTGAAAGCTGAAAAAGGAATAATACAATTTATAAATGCGAAAAATACTTAGTGGCCGGGCAGTGGTTTCCCGGCCAAAGCAGGTTTGCAGCCATTAAAAAGCCACCGACGGAAATTGCCGATCCGGAAAAATCATCCCGCAAAACCTTTTTTGAAAATAGTATCTTTGAAAAATCAAAAACCCCCGCTTTTCGGCGGAGGCCCTTATTTTTGCAATCCCACAAAACACATCCATGCCACGCATCCTTACCGGAATCCAATCATCAGGCAGGCCACACTTGGGCAATATCCTCGGCGCAATCCTGCCCGCCATCAGGCTTGCCCGCCAGCCGGGCAACGAATCGTTCTTTTTCATCGCTGATCTGCATTCGCTCACCACCATTAAAGATGGCCCCACGCGGCGGCAATACACCCGTGCGGTGGCTGCCGCGTGGCTGGCCTGTGGCTTCGATGCGGACAAGAATGTGTTTTGGAGGCAGTCGCACGTGGCGGCACACACCGAATTGGCGTGGCATCTGGGCTGTTTTGCGCCGTATCCGATGCTTGCCAATGCCACTTCGTTCAAGGATAAATCCGAAAACCTGGCCGATGTGAATGCGGGCCTGTTCACCTATCCGGTGTTGCAGGCGGCGGATATTTTGCTCTACAATGCCGATTTTGTGCCCGTGGGCAGAGACCAGCAGCAGCACTTGGAAATCACACGCGACCTTGCCAGCCGGTTCAACTACCAGTACGGCCAGATTTTTACAGTTCCGGAAGCCAGAATCAGCCACGAAGTGATGGTGGTGCCGGGTACGGATGGCCTTGACCGTAAAATGAGCAAATCGTATAACAACTACATTGACATTTTCCTGCCGGAAAAAGAGTTGCTCAAGGTTGTGAGGAAAATCGTTTCGGACAGCACGCCACTCGAAGCCCCGAAAAACCCGGACGAAGATGTGACTTTCAAATTATACTCGCTGATTGCCGAACCCGGACAAACGGCAGTTTTACGCGACAAATACTTGGCGGGCGGCTACGGCTACGGAACGGCCAAGCAGGAATTGTACGAACTGATACTGACCACGTTTGCCGAACCGCGCCGAAAGTTCGATTATTACCTGGCAAACCTGCCCGAACTGGAACGCCAATTGGAACGCGGCGAGGAAAAAGCCCGCCAAATTGCCAACCAGACACTAACCCAAGTGCGCCAAGTGCTGGGTTTTTGAAAGGCCCTCCCCTAAATCCCCTCCGAAGGAGAGGACTTAAAACAGGAGGTTTGGACTTTTCAAAAGATACTATTTTTAGCTATTTCTTCGGGCTGTTTTTCAGCACCGCACACGTTTTTTCCAACATCCGGTCGTCAAAATCCAAGTGCGTCACCATTCGGATTTGGTTTTTGGCAAAAGCGGAAGCCAGTATATCGTTGGCTTTCAGATGGTTGAGCAGATGCTGCGTGGCCTCGACAGAAGGCAGCGTAAAAATCACGATGTTGGTTTCGGCGGGTAGCACATCCGTTACAAAAGGAAGTTCCTGCAAGACGGCAGCCAACGCACCCGCACGATGGTGGTCTTCGTTGAGCCGGTTCACGTGGTTGTCAAGCGCGTAAATCCCGGCGGCGGCCAGGTAACCGGCTTGTCGCCATGCCCCGCCAAACACCTTGCGCACCCGCCGCGCCTTGGCAATCAGGTGGTTGCTGCCCAACAAAACCGAACCCACCGGGCAGCCTAATCCTTTGGAAAGGCAGACCGAAATAGTATCGAAAAAAACGCCCAAACCCGCCGGATTTTCGCCCGTGGCTATCAGGGCATTGAAAATCCGTGCGCCATCCAAGTGCAGCGGCAATCCGTGCGTTTGGCAAATGGCACTGATGTCGGCCATTTGCGGCAACGTGTAGCAACAGCCGCCGCCCTTATTCACGGTGTTTTCCAAGGCTACCAATGCCGTGCGCGGAAAGTGCATATCGTCGGGATTGATGTTGGCCGCCACATCTTCGGGCGTGAAAATGCCACGGCTGCCGTGCAGCAACCGCACCGAAGCCCCTGAGTTAAAGGCAATTCCACCGCCTTCGTAGTTATAAATGTGCGCCAGCCGGTCGCACATCACTTCCTCGCCGGGCTGCGTATGGATCTTAATGGCAATCTGGTTGGTCATCGTGCCCGACGGACAAAACAAACCGGCTTCCATGCCGAAAAGCCGGGCGGTTTTGGCTTCCAGTGCGTTCATGGTCGGGTCTTCGCCATACACATCATCGCCGACTTGCGCCGAAAACATGGCCTCGCGCATGGCGGCGGTGGGGCGGGTAACGGTATCGCTGCGGAGATCAATGAGCATAATATTGTTTGTTAAGGCCCCCAACCCCCTCCGAAAGAGGGGGCTTCCGAACCGGCAGGTTTAGCGTTTTGAAAAGATACTATTTTTTAGCCCCCTCTTTCGGAGGGGATTGGGGGGAGGATATCTCACCCCGCGAAAAACACCCGTTTCACGCGTTCGCCGATGCCGGTCATCAGTTCATAGGGAATCGTGCTGGCCCAGGCTGCCAGTTGTTGTATTGGCAATTCGGCTCCGAATATAACCACCATATCGCCTTCTTGTGCCGGAATGTCGGTGATGTCAAGCATGGTCATGTCCATGCACACGCTGCCGATGACCGGGGCAAGGTGGCCGTTTACCCAGACTTTGCCGTTGCCGAGGCTGAAACGGCGGTCGAACCCGTCGGCGTAGCCAATGGCAATGGTAGCTATTGTGCTATCGGTCAGTACGTTGCCGCGCCTGCCGTAGCCAACGGTTTCGCCCGCTTTCACGTGTTTGATTTGTGAAATCGTGGTTTTCAGCGTACCCACAGTCTGCAGGTGCGTTTGCTCGTCGGCGTTGGTTCCCACACCGTATAAGCCAATGCCCAACCGCACCATATCGAACTGGGCATCAGGATAATGCGCAATGCCCGCCGAGTTTACGATATGCCGGAGCGGTTGGTAGCCGAGGGGTTTGGCGATTTCAGCGGATACTATTTTAAACCGTTCAATTTGTGCCGATGTGAAATCGCGGTGCTGCGGGTTTTCGGAAGCGGCGAGGTGGCTGAAAATGGCCGCCACGTGCAATCGCGGATGTTGCCGCAAGGTCTGGACAAGTTCGGCAATGTGTTCCGGCCCGAAACCCAGCCGGTTCATGCCCGTTTCCACTTTCACATGAATCCTGACCAACTCATTATTCTCTTCCAGAAAATCGAGCAATTCTTGCAGGATGCGCGGGCTGTAAATTTCCGGTTCCAGTTGGTAATCAATTAGTTGCCGGAATGTTCCCATCGACGGATTCATAACCATGATGGGCAGCGTGATGCCATTTTCGCGCAGCAGCACACCTTCGTCGGCGTAGGCCACGGCCAAATAATCCACGCGGTGAAACTGCAACAGGCTGGCAATTTCGGCACTGCCGCTGCCATACGCAAACGCCTTGACCATGGCCATGATTTTGGTTTGCGGCCTGAGCAAACTGCGGAAATGATTGAGGTTGTGCGCCACCGCATCCAGGTTTATTTCCAACACGGTTCCGTGCGTTTTCTGCTGCAACTGCCGCACAATTCGCTCGAAACGAAACGTCCGTGCACCTTTGATCAGGATCAGTTCGTTGGAAAATGACGGCCCAGCCTCCCCCAACCCCCTCCGAAGGAGGGGGCTTAAAACTCCCCCTCTTTCGGAGGGGGCGGGGGGGAGGCCGCTTTTCAGAAATTCCTCGGTGCTGGAAAACAGCATCTTTTCCATATCGAAAACCCCGGCATTCCGCGAAACCGCCTCGCCAATGCCAATCAGCCGGTCCACGCTTTTGCTGCGCAGCATTGCCGCAATTTTGCCGTACAGTTGCGCCTCGTTTTCGCCCGACTCGAGCATATCCGACAGAATGACGGTTTTCTTGGCGCGTTGCTGCTGGCTGCCGAGAAAATCCAGCGCGGTTTGCAGCCCGGCAAGGTCGTTGTTGTACGTATCGTCAATTAGGTAGCAGCCGCGAATGCCCTGCTTGAGTTCGAGCCGCATCGAAACCGGGTGCAATAGGCGCAGTTGCGACTGGATTTCAGCATCAGAAATACCCAAATGCTGCATCAAAGTAATGCAGTGCATGGCGTTTTCAACGGAGGCTTCGTCGGTGAAAGGCAGCGGGAACCCCACCCCCGGCCCCTCCCCGTTAGGGAGGGGAGCAGGGTTGCTTTCGGATTGCAATGCGATTCTGATTTTATCCAAGACATTCTCCATCTCATTGATGACTTCATCGTTGGTGAAGCGAATCACACTGAAACCATCGATATTGAGTGATTCTGTCCTGTATGCGTCATATTCTTTCTGTTGTTCATGGATTTCGCCATCCACTTCTACCACCAGTTTTTTCTCTATATTCACAAAATCCACAATGAAATCATGGATGGCGTGCTGCCTTCTGAACTTGAATCCCAATAGTTGTTCTTTCCTGAGTTTTTGCCACAACAAATGCTCTGCGTTCGTCGGCTTTTTACGGTTTTGGCGGACAAATTCTTTCAGCAAATTCCATTTCTCAGGCGAAGTGTGATAAAAAGGCGCACCATACGTCTGAGGATTTGCACCCCTCCCTGACGGGGAGGGGCTGGGGGTGGGGTTTTTGTTCCAAGTCCACCGCTTCACCTCCGGCGGCAAGTTTTCGGACAGGTATTGATGGATTTCCGCATGGTCGGCGCAGTAAACCACCGCTTCGCAATGCGCGAATAGCCGGGCTTTCTCCGCGATTTTTTGTCGGCGGTTTTCAAAACCTTCGTCGTGCGCCGTGCCGATATTGGTGAAAATGCCGATGGTTGGTTGGATAACTTCCTCTAAACGAACCATTTCGCCGGGTTTGGAAATGCCCGCTTCAAACACGCCCAGCGTGTGCCATTCGTTTATCTGCCATACCGACAGCGGCACGCCCACCTGCGAATTGTAGCTGCGCGGGCTTTTTGCCACGTGATGTGACTTGCCGAGCAGCGTGGCCAGCCATTCCTTCACAATCGTCTTGCCATTGCTGCCCGTAATGCCCACCACCGGGATTTGAAACTGCTGCCGGTGCCAAGCGGCCACCGCTTGCAACGCCCGCACCGGATCGGGTACGGCCAGCACGGAAATAGTATCTTCCGGAAAGCCCAAACCTGCTTGTGTCAACGGATGGTTTGCCTCCACGACAAACTGCCGCACGCCTTTTCCGTACAGTTCACGGATGTATTCATGCCCGTCGTGCCGCTCGCCGCGGATGGCGAAAAACAGCGATGCGGCGGGCACGGCCACCTTGCGGCTGTCAATGAGCAGATGCTCAATGGCGGCGGGTTTGGGCTTTCCAGAACCTGCCTGCCGGACAGGCAGGGATACTATTTTGCCGCCCGTGATTTCAGGTAGCTGGCTGAAGTGGAGCATGGCGCAAAGGTAATGCACCAACACAAAAAAGCCCGCCAAGTTTCCGGAACTTGGCGGGCTTGGCTTTAATCCAACGGCTTATTTTT
>JANPIL010000412.1:0-5229 GCA_031424975.1 Sphingobacteriales bacterium | reverse complement strand
GCCCGCGCATACAAACCCGACGTGTTGCCGATGTCGCCGCGCTTGGCATCGGCAATGGTGAAATGCGTTTTTGGAATGTATTCGATGGTTTTTTGCAGGCTTTCCCAGCCTTTCGCGCCCAATGCCTCGTAAAAGGCGGTGTTGGGCTTGTAGGCCACGCACCAATCGGCGGTTGCGTCAATGATTTGGCGGTTAAATTCAAACACCGGATCGGCGGCGCGGTGCAGGTGCGCGGGAATCTTGCGGATATCCGTATCCAAGCCCACGCAGAGATACGATTGCTTGGCTCGGATGTGGCGGAAAAGTTCGGCTTTGGTCATTGCAAAAACGGTGGGCCCGGCGGGAATGTTTGGGTGGGTTGCAAACATAGGAAGTCCGGCGAAAATATCGGCTTTTTGAAAATAGTATCTTTCAAAAAGCCCAAACCCCCACCTGTCAGCGCGTCAGCCAACAACCCGGTGGCTGAAACCGGCAAAGTGAAAGTTTGCATACACAATCTGACAATCAGGGCGTTAACATACATGGACGGGAACATATAATCGGGCTTGGCGTTTGGCGGTGCAAGCCCGCCACCAAAAATTAACCTACCTTCCACAAAATTACCAACGGCACGATTTACAGCCGCGCCAATGATAATAATTGCCACAGCCAGCGAAGGCGTTTCCGCCTGATTTTTCCACCTCTTTTTAACTGAAATCCATGCGAGTTTCCATTGAACGAGAATCCGTAAAAGTTTATCCAGACATGAAGCGGGTGATTGCCCGCTTCTTTTTCAATGGCAACGAGCGGGCCAAGCACGTTATTAGCCGCGTCATGAACCTTACCGACAGGGAGGTTTTCAGTGTCATTTCGCCCATCCTGCAGGAATATTCCAAAAGACACCGCAACATCACCCGTGTACTAAACCGGCACTGCAATAAACTGAAGTACCTGTTCCCGGAAATGGGACTTGATTTCGACACCATGGAACCTTACCGCAAACTGTTGCTGGGTTCTTATTTCACGCATGAATATTCCATTGAGTCGGCAGCGTTTTTCAATCCGTCCATTGTCGAAGACCCGGACCAGTCGGAGCTGGAAATAGGCGAAAAACGGATCATCATCAGTTTCAGGGCAGTTGGCGAAGGGCATATTTCGTCCATTGTGTTTCGCCGCGCCTTGCTGGACAAGGATACGAACATCCACGTGCTGCCGGCCGGCAATTACATTGATGAGGCCGAAACAGTACTTGGCACGGTGTACAACAAAAAAACGTTTTTCGACAATGCCTTCACCACTCCCGTCCATGCACAGGTGTTGCAGGAAGTGCAAGGGCAACTGGCCGAGAATTTTGACTACGCCGTGTTCCGGAAAACGGTGGCGGAGGCGCGCAACTCACAGCCAGACAGTGTTTTGAAGCATGAATATGAAAAGCTTCTCTGGCTGGCGGATGCGTACTATGAACTGACGTTTTCGCTGGATACCGACATATCAGACCGGGTTATTTTCCCCGTTTCCGAGTTTGAGAGCAAAGGCGTTGAGGATGCCCGGTTCGTGCGCTTCACCGAAGATGACGGACGCATTGTTTACTATGCCACTTACACGGCTTTTGACGGGGTGAACATTTCGCCCAAGCTGCTCAGAACCCGTGATTTCTATAATTTCCGGGTCATGCCCCTGTATGGTGCCGGGGCGCACAACAAGAACCTGGCACTTTTTCCACGGAAGATTGACGGCAAGTTTGTCATGATGTCGCGGATTGATGGCTGGAGCAATTACATCATGTACTCCAACAACATCAATGTGTGGGAGAACCCGATCCAGATGCAGGAACCCAAATATTCCTGGGAGTTCATCCAGATAGGCAATTGTGGCTCTCCCATTGAAACCGAACACGGCTGGCTGGTGATCACTCACGGCGTGGGGCCGATGCGGCGGTACTGCATTGGTGTGAGCCTGCTTGACCTGAATGACCCCTCGGTGGAAATAGGCCGCTTGAGTGAGCCGTTGCTGATGCCCAACAAGGAGGAAAGGGAAGGCTACGTGCCCAACGTGCTGTATTCGTGCGGCTCCATCATCCATAACGGCAAACTGGTTATCCCCTACGGATTGTCTGACTATTGTTCCTCGTTTGTGACGGTTGATGTGCAATCCTTGCTTGACAAGCTCTTGGACAAAGCTTCTATCGGTTTAGTACTTGCCGATAAACAGCCAGATAATCGGCCACCATTTTCTGTTGCGAAAAGTTGGTTTCCGCCCATAAACGGCAAGCAAAACGGTTAATCCGGCTTATCTGCCCCACTGCTTCCACGGCTTGGCTTACATTGTCGGCCAAAAAGCCGGTCTGGTTGTGGCGTATCAGTTCGGGCATGGCTCCCCGGTTGAAAGCGATGACCGGCGTGCCGCAAAGCATGGCTTCGGCAACACTCAGGCCAAAAGGCTCATTGAAATGAATGGGATGCAGCAGGGCGGATGCGTTGCCCAGCAGCCGGTTCCGTTGCTCGGGCCCCACGTGGCCCAAAAATACAACCTCGTCATTTAAACAGGGTTGTACTTTCTCTTGGAAATACGCCTGATCCTGAACAATGCCCGCAATCAACAGCCGTTTATGGCTTTGCCGGGCAATTTGGATGGCTTCGGCCGTGCCTTTGTGCGGATGGATGCGGCCCAAAAACAACAGGTAGTCTTCCGGCTGCCCGGTAAATGTGAAGTCGGCGGTGCGAAGCCCGTTGTACACCGTGGCTACGTACGGCAGCCGGGAACTGCGGTCGGCGTGGCTGATGGACACATAATGTGCATTGGCGGCATATTTCTCATAGACCGGAATAATCCTCGGCGACGAAAACCCATGGATGGTCGTTACCACGGGCGTACGGATCAATTTTGAATACGTGAGCGGCAGGAAGTCGAAATGGTTGTGGATGATGTCAAATTCTTCCGCTTTTTCCATCAGGTTGCCAATGTGCAGGCATTCCAAAACCTTGGCATCCTGCTCGCGGTCTTCCTCGTAACCCTTTTGAACCACCGCATCCAGTTTGCCGCCCGTAACGGAATCGGCAGTGGCAAACAACGTTACATCCATATCCGCAGCCACCAAGCCTTCGGCCACGTTGGAGGCCACTTGTTCCCAAGGGCCGTAGTGCCGGGGCGGGGTCCGCCAGGCAACGGGAGCCAAGATGGCAATTCTCATTCGGCAGCGACCGATTCCTCGCCCGCGTGGTCATATTCATACTCCAGTTCCAAGGCTTTGAGCACGGTGAGATGCGAAATCAGGTAGGCCAGTGTGCTTTCGGCCCCTTGGTTGCGGTTGATGGCCGTTTGTTGCAGGCCATCGCAGCAGCCTTTGGTTTCCTGGTCATACAACGGTACCCGCAGGATGTTTTCGCCCAGAAACCACTGGTAGCTGACAAACATTTTCTCAATGAATTCGGGTTCGTGCGTTGTCTGGTAAGCCTTGAGGTACATGAGTACCATCGCCATCGTTTCAATGGCTTGCTGGTCAAATAAGGGCATCTCCACGCCCTGCCTGTACCAGCCTTGGTTGCCGACCGGACTGAGAAACCCATGCCTGAAGCTCAAGTTGTCCAGAAAGAAAAGCGATTCCATGGCTACCCGTTTTGCCTGCTCATCGCCGGTGATTTCGCAGGAGTGCAGCAGTGCCAGCGGCAGTATGGCATTGTCGTACGTCAGTTTGTGTTCAAACCAATGCCATTCGCCTTCATTATGAACCTCATAGGCCCGCAGCAAAAAGTCGGTCAGGTTCACCAGTTCGCCAATCATGCCTTCATCGTTCGGGTGCGCCTTCAAATAATAGGCAATGCCGATAATGGTATTCCCGACACCGCGCAGATGGTGCAGGTGCTTGAAATGCGCCACTGACCGGCAGAACAATTCCCCGGCAAACTCCCGGTACGAGTTGTTGGGGGCGCAATTGATCAGGTATCCGAGTGCCCAGACCGTGCGGCCAAAGGAGTCCTCGGAGCCGATTTCGTCCAAGTACTCGCGGGTGAAACTGAGGAAGTTGCGGAAGTTTCCATCCTCGCGTTGCAGGTAATGGATGTAGCTGAGGTAGATGGGCAGCAGCCGGAGGGCTTCCTTGCTTTTGTTCTGCTGGTAGGCCATCAAGGCCATAATCAGTGCCCGGGCATTGTCGTCGAGGCAGTAGCCTTCCTTGAGGTTCGGGATGCCGTATTTGGCGTGCTGCACAATGCCCGTATCGTCGGTCAGGCGGCAGACGTGGGCCAAGCTGAATTCCGGGATGATATCCGGATCCACAATCTGGTGGAGTTTGTGTTCAAACCCGTCCGTTTGGGCAAGCACTTGCTCTATGAGCCGCAGGTATTCCGCCCCGATTTTGGGCCAGCGCAAATGGAGTCCGTATTGGTACGCATTGCGTTGCAACTCGTTCAGTTTTTCGTCATCGTCCAGCAACTCGTTCACAACCGAGGCCAATGCATCCGTATCCTTGAACCCGAACAGGCGGCCCCGGTCTTCGGCCAGCAGTTCAAGGGCGTGCCAGTACGGGGTCGAAACCACAGCCGCCCCGGCCCCGACGGCATAAGACAGGGTGCCGCTGGTAATCTGTGCCTCGTTGTAGTAAGGCGTGATGTAAATGGCGGCCGCCGACAGGTAGTTCATCAGTTCCGTTTCCGAAACAAACTTGTTGATGAGTACAAGGTGCTTGTCAACTTTCAGCTTTATCGCCAGCAATTTCAATTGTTCCCGGTACTCCTCGCCCGAGTCGCGCAGCACGCCGGGATGCGTGTTTCCGAGTATGACATAGGCAACTTCCGGATGCCGGGCAACAATGGCCGGCAAAGCCCTGATTACCGTTTCCAAACCCTTGTTGCGGCTGAGCAGCCCGAAACTGAAAAGCACCCGGCGGTTGCGGAAAGGTGACAGGTTGTGCAACGGATTCACTTTGGGTGCTTCCAAATCGGGCACGCCGTGTTCAATAAGTTGTATTTTCTCCGGCGGTATCTGGTATATGGTGGTCAGGAAGCCAATGCCGCGCTGACTCATGACAATTAGCTTTGCCGACCGCTGGGCTATTTCCTGGATAATCACTTTCTGCGTGTAGGACGGCTCTTTTAAAATGGTGTGCAGCACCGTGACCAGCGGCTTTTGCAGGCGGTGCAGCAGCGGCAGGATGTAAATGCCGCTTTCGCCGCCGAAAATACCAAACTCATGCTCAAGCAGGCACACATCGGCATCGCTGGTGTTGATGAACGTGGCAGCCGAAATATAATC
>JANPIL010000411.1:0-9386 GCA_031424975.1 Sphingobacteriales bacterium | reverse complement strand
TGCCAAACCTCGTCGTAAAGTTGGTGCCGTTTCAGTCCGTTGATATAAATCGCGTCCACTTCCTGCAATACCCGCACTTTTTCGGCGGTCACGTCGCCCAGAATGCGGATGCCCAGGCCCGGCCCCGGAAACGGGTGGCGGCCCAGGATGTTGGCCGGAATGCCCAGCTTGCGTCCCACTTCGCGCACTTCGTCCTTGAAGAGCGTGTTTAGCGGCTCCACCACTTTCAGGTGCATTTTTTCGGGCAGGCCGCCCACGTTGTGGTGCGACTTGATGGTGGCCGACGGGCCTTTGACCGACACCGACTCAATCACATCGGGATAGATTGTGCCCTGCCCCAACCACTTGACCTGCTGCAACTTGTGCGACTCCACGTCGAAAATCTCGATGAACGTCCTGCCGATGGCCTTGCGTTTGGCTTCGGGGTCGGTCAGTCCGGCCAGGGCGGTGTAGAACTCGCTTTTCGCATCCACGCCGGTCACATTCAGGCCCAGGTCGTGGTACGAATGCAGCACCTCTTCAAATTCATCCTTGCGCAATAAACCGTTATCCACAAAGATGCAGTACAGATTTGTGCCGATGGCGCGGTGGATGAGCGTGGCGGCCACGCTCGAATCCACCCCGCCCGACAGGCCCATGACCACTTTGTCGTTGCCGAGTTTGTCTTTGAGTTGCTGCACCGTGCTTTCCACAAACAGTTCGGGAGTCCAGTCTTGGGCGCAGCCGCAAATATCCACCACGAAGTTTTTCAGGATTGTCTTGCCTTCCAGCGAATGCGTTACTTCCGGGTGGAACTGGATGCCGTAGGTTGGCTGGCCGTCAATTTGGAAGGCAGCCACGCGCACGGTTTCGGTGCTGGCAATGAGCTGGAATGAATCGGGTACCTGCGTAATGGTGTCGCCGTGGCTCATCCAGACTTGCGAATGTTCGGAAACCCCGCGCAACAGCGGCGACTGGGTGTGGTTTTGCAGTTTGGCGCGGCCGTATTCGCGGGTGCGCGAAGGCTCCACGCTGCCGCCCTGCTGCCAAGCCATGAGTTGCGCCCCGTAGCAAACGCCCAGCACGGGAACATGACCGAGAAAAGCCTGCAAATCAGGGTTGGGAGCGTCGGTATCGCGCACCGAACACGGACTGCCCGACAGGATGACACCTTTGATACCGGGCGTGAGCGGCGGAAGGTGGTGAAACGGGTGGATTTCGCAGTATACGTTGAGTTCGCGCACCCGGCGGGCTATGAGTTGGGTGTATTGCGAGCCGAAATCAAGGATGAGAATTTGTTCCATGCGCAAAGTTAGCACGGAAAAGGGCGGCAGGCAATAAGCCTGTACGGTGAAAAGTCCGCCGCCGGCAAAATAGTATCTTTCAAAAAGCCCAAACCCGGCCTGTCCCGAATCGCGCCTGTCGGCAGACAGGGATACATACCGATTACACGGATGAAAAAGGGAAAGCCGGAAACGCGGTGCTTTACGGCAAATGGCCGGGTTTGGGCTTCCGGAAAGATACTATTTTGCGTTTTCCTTTTCGGGGGCTGGGGGGCGGGTTTTCAGGGCAGCAGCAGGTAGATGACCAGCATCATTACCGGCTGGTCGCTGCGGTTAACGGGCACGTGCGGCATTTTGGCGTTGAAAAACAGTGAATCGCCCTCCTGCATCAGCACCACTTGATTGCCGAGGTGGTATTCCACCTCGCCTTTGATCACGTACTTGAACTCGTAGCCATCCGTACTGACCGGCTCACGCTTGGAGCCGGGCTGCAGCTCAAGAATCACCGCCTCCAAGGTCACCGGCCCCACGCCGCCATCCAGAATGGATTGGTAGAGAAACCCCATGGCCTCCTCTTTTTCAAACGGCACGTATTCCGATTTTTTCCGGTGGATGTAGGGCTGTTCCTCGGGCATTCCAATCCCATTGAAAAATACATCCAAGTCCATTTTCAAGGCACGCACCACCGCCAGCAGCACCGGCAGCGAAGGGATTGTGCGTCCGTTTTCAATCTTGGAGAGCAGGCTCTTGCTTATGCCCGCCGTTTCGGCAAGCTCGTGTAGTTTGGTTTGCTGCCGGATGCGGCTCTCCCGGATTTTTTTTCCGATGCGTGCGAAAATCTGGTTGTTCATGTAGCTGGCAATGGCAGATTGCGTGTAAAACAGCCACGGTACTTACATTCCGGGGCGGTGGCAAACTTAGCAAAAGTTTCACCCCAGTAAACTCATGACGCGTGTTGGAAGCCAAAACTTAACAAATCCTTAAAATAGGGGTCAACATTAGTAAACTTTGGGTGCGTACTTTTGAGCAACTCATTACACCTTCAATTTATAGCTGCATGACTACAACCCCAACATCCATTCTTTTACGCGTCTGTTACGGATAAGGCACAAAAAAAGCCGGGGTTGCTGTAACAGCCCCGGCCAAAACGAAGCCCTTGCCGCCATCCATCTCTCAATGAATACAGGCTCACCTCCTTGCGGAAGTGAAACGAGACCTCTTTGTCTTTAACGAATGAAAAATCCATCAAAAACCCCCAAATGTATGAAAAACTATTTACACCGCCCGATTGACCGGCTCAAAAAGCACGTGGCTGCGGGATTGTTCGGCCTGCTGCTGGCAGGTGCTTGGAGTGGCGCGGCACAAGCCCAGAGCCGCCCCGTAACCGGCAAGGTCACCGCCGCTGAAGACGGCACCGGCCTGCCCGGCGTGTCGGTCATTGTCAAGGGCACTACCAAAGGCACCACCACCGGAGCCGATGGCAATTACAGCCTCGAAGTGCCGGATGCCAGCGAAACACTGATATTCTCGTTCATCGGCTATGTGACCCAAGAAGTGTCCGTAGGAAACCGGTCATCAGTAGATGTGGCTGTGACAGTTGATACCAAGGCACTTAATGAAGTGGTGGTTACTGCGTTGGGTATTAGAAAAGAGGAACGCACACTGGGTTATGTAACCCAGAAAATAGCGTCAAACGACCTTACGGTTGCCCGCGAAACAAACGTGGTAAACCAGTTGGCCGGAAAAATCGCGGGTGTGACCGTGGTAGGCAGTCCATCGGGTATCGGAGGTTCGTCGCGCATTACCATCCGGGGCGAGCGGTCATTGAACATAAATAAAAACCAGCCGTTGTTTGTGATAGATGGCATGCCCATCAGCAACGGCTTTGCCGGATCATCGGGCAGGGGCCAGCAAGATGCCGACTTCGGTAACGGGGCCGGTTTTGTCAATCCCGACGATATTGAAACCATCACCGTATTGAAAGGAGCCAACGCGGCGGCCCTGTACGGAGACCGGGCTTCGAACGGCGTGGTACTGATCACTACCAAAAGTGGCAAAGGTGTAAAGGGAATCGGCGTGAGCGTGAGTTCAAACCTGACGTTTGAATCGGTGCTGCGGCTGCCCGACTACCAAAACGTGTATGGACAAGGTCTGGGTGGTGAGTTCAGATTCCAGGATGGCGGCGGCGGCGGCCTGCGCGACGGAGTGGATGAAAACTGGGGGCCACGGATGGAAGGACAGCTTTTGGCGCAACACGATTCGCCCACGAGCCGTGGCTTTCGTGGCGGTGACACGCGTGTTGCCGGAGGTGCGGGTACTATCACGCCCACGCCATTTGTAGCACACCCGAACAATGTGCGCGATTTTTTTGAGACGGGGCGCACCGTCACCAACAATGTGGCTTTGGCTGGCAGCAATCCTTTTGGCGATTTCCGGCTTTCATACACCAATCTGGACCAGACCGGCATTGTGCCCAACACCGATCTGAAGCGGAATACCTTTAACTTCAACGGCAGCTACAAGCTTACCAGCAAACTGACTGCCCGCGCCAATGTGAGCTACATCAGCAATACCAGTGGCAACCGGCCCAGCCTCAGCTACGGCACAGAAAACATCATGTACCTGTTCAATTGCTGGTTCGGGCGGCACATTGACATTAACAGCCTGCGCAATTACTGGCAGCCGGGCTTGGAAAACATCCAGCAGTACAACTTCAATTACAATTACCACGACAATCCGTATTTCAACGTATTTGAAAACACCAACAGCCAAACCTTGAACCGGATTATCGGCAACATTACACTTCAATACCAGATTAACGATTGGCTCAGTATTCAGGGTCGCACACAAGTGGACTTCAGTGATGAACTGCGCGAACGAAAAAGGGCATTCAGCACACAGCGTTTTCCATTCGGCTCTTTCCGCCGCGAAAGTCTGAACAGCATGGAACGCAATACCGACCTTCTCATATCAGTCAACCGCAACATCAGCCCGGAAATCTCGCTGAGTGCCAACTTGGGCGGCAACCAGTTGATACAGACTTTCGGCAACCTTGACGTATTTGCCCCACAACTCACCGTGCCGGGCGTGTATAACCTGAACAACAACCGGGTGCCGTTGCAATCCAACGAGTTTGAATCAAGCCGGCGCAAAAACAGCGTGTTTGCTTCGGCGCAACTTGGCTACCGCAACTTCTTGTTCTTGGACATGACTGCCCGCAACGACTGGTCGAGCACACTGACACTGCCATCGGACAGGGTGGGCGTGGAAGACAACTCTTATTTTTACCCATCGGCCAATGTGAGTGCGGTGATATCGGAAATGGTGCGGATGCCCGCTTTTGTATCGCTGCTGAAGCTTCGCGCGGGCATTGCTCAAGTGGGCAATGATACCGATCCCTACCAATTTGCCCAGCCGTTCAGTGCGCAAGTGCCTTGGGGAACCACCCCTACGTTCGCCCAGTCAAATGTGATTCCTAACTTGCAGCTCAAGCCTGAAATTACCACTGCTCAGGAATACGGCATTGACTTGCGTTTCCTCAATGGCCGTGTCGGCTTGGATGTTACTTATTATACCTCAGACAGCCGCAACCAGATTATCCCCATTCCACTTGAGGTAGCAACCGGTGCCGGGGCAGTCATCCAAAATGCCGGACTGATCCGCAACCAAGGCTGGGAAGTGATGCTCAACCTGAACCCGATCCGGACGGCTAATGATAATTTCCGCTGGGATGTGAACCTGAATTTCTCCCGCAACCGAAGTGAAGTGGTCTCACTGACTGACCAGATTAATGTGTATGAGCTTGCCAACCGTTACTTCTCGGTGCAGGCCCGCACGGGCGAACGCATGGGCGATATGTATGGATTTGGCTACCGCCGCGTGAGCAGCGACCCTACAGACCAGTATTACGACCCGAGCGGTCAATTTGTAGGCCAGCGTGTGGTGGTGGATGGCCGCCCGGTGGCTACGGCAGCCCCAGTTAAACTCGGCAACTACAATCCCGACTGGCTGGCCGGGATCAACAACACGTTCACGTACAAAGGCATCCAACTCGGCTTCCTGTTTGATATCCGGCAAGGCGGCCAAATCTACTCACACACCTACACGGTGGGTCGTGAAGGCGGGCAGTTGGTGGAAACACTGGAAGGCCGCGCCAATGGATATGATTTGAGCCAGCCGGGCAACGGCGTGTACGCACCGGGCGTGGTGGCAGCCAAAAATGCGGATGGCACCAATCGTTTTGCCCTGAATGGCAGCGAACCCACCCACCGTGAACTGTCGGCCCGCGAATGGCACACGGCATTTACCTTGGGTCGCCGCGTGTTGGAAGATGCGGTGTTTGATGCCTCATTTGTAAAACTGCGCGAAGCACGTTTGGGATACACCATTCCAAACAAACTCTGGGGAAAAGTACCAGTCCGCAACCTGACTTTGTCGCTGGTGGGTCGCAACTTGGCTTTGTGGACCAAAGTGCCGCACATTGATCCAGAAACCTCTTCGGTATCGGGCGGCACCATCATTCCGGGTGCCGAGTCGGTCGCCATTCCATCATCCCGTTCCTACGGCGTAAACCTATCAGTGAATTTCTAAGAAGCCGCGTTCCCCTGTCCAGCCGTGCTTTTTCAACGGCTGGACGGGTTTCACCTTTTTGAAACATACTATTTTCAAAAACAAAGGTATTCGCTTGGTATTCAAAATAATCCGAGCCTCGCCATCAGTCACGTTTCTTACAACTGGTGATTGCTTAGACTTGTAAACAATACAAAACCCATTAACCGATTAGCCATGAAAAAGAACTTGTGTAGCTTGTTTGTTGCAGCATTACTGTTGCTGTCCAGTGCCTGCGACAACGGATTTGCCGACATCAACACCAATCCGAACGTACCCAATACCGTAACGCCCAATTTGCTGCTGCCCAACATCATCCGTTCGACAGTGAACGAGAATGTAAGCGTTTCTTGGGGCCTTGGCAACCTGGTGGTGCAGCACACCGCCAAAATCCAGTTTGTGAACGAAGACCGCTACCAGTGGGGCGAGCAAAACGGCATCTGGAATACCATGTACAACAACCTTCGCGATGTGGACAACCTCTACCGGATTGCGTCCGAATCGCAGCCGGTGCGGAAAAACTACCAAGGCATTGCGCTGGTACTCAAGTCGTGGATGTTTTCGATGATTACCGATGCCTACGGAGACGTGCCTTACAGCGAAGCGACAAAAGCCCGCGAAGGCAATTATTTCCCGAAGTTCGACACGCAGGAGGAAATATACACGGGCATCCTCCGGGATTTGGCCGAGGCTAACAACCTGCTCAACACGGCCAACGAAACCGTGACTGGCGACATCCTGTACGGCGGCAATATTACGCGCTGGAAAAAACTGGCAAATTCGCTGCGGATGCGCTACCTGATGCGCATCTCCAACCGCCGCAACGTGGCCGCCGACTTGCAAGCCATTGTGGGCAATCCGACGCAAAACCCGATTTTCGAGAACAACGCCGACAACGCCGCCCTGCGCTACGAGCCCACCGTACCCAACCAGTTTCCGCTCTACACCTCGCGGGTGGGTTCGTTGGACGAGATTCGACTGAGCAAAACCCTCGCCGACCGGCTGCTGTCCCTCAACGACCCACGCATCCGCGCGTTCGCCCGGCCTACAGTGGCTACGGCCAATACGGCCAATCCGCAGTGGGTAGGCGTACCCAACGCCCTTGACGATAACGCCGCCTTGCAATTCAACGGCGGGGCACAAAACATATCGCGCATTGGGCCGGCGTTTTACATTGACGGTTTTGGCATACCAACCGAAGCCGACCGCGACATTGCGCGGGGCATCGTGATGACCTACGCTGAATTGCAATTCATCTTGGCCGAAGCCGCGCAAAAAAACCTGGTCACGGGTACTACCACCGCCCAAAACTACTACGAAAACGGCATCCGCGCCTCGTTCGATTTCTACCGCACCACCATGCCCGCCAACTACTTGGCCCAGCCCGACGTGGCTTTTGCAAACGGCCAAGCCCTGCAACAAATAGGCACCCAAAAATGGATTGCCTTGTTTTTCTCCGGCCTGGAAGCGTGGTTTGACTGGCGGCGCACAGGCATCCCGGTCATCACGCCCGGCCCGTCAAACTTGAACGGAAACCGTGTTCCGGTGCGTTTCCTCTATCCGAGTTCGGCATTCAACCTTAACCGTACAGCTCTTGACGCAGCCATTGCCCGGCAAGGCCCTAATGATATCAATACGCTTGTATGGTGGGACAAATAGACCCGGTCCCATTTTTTTACCAACACAGATTATTTAGCTCGGTTCAGTGTCTCATAAAATTAAGAGATAAATAACAGCCAATGCATTTGAAACTTGAATCACGGCGCACCAAAACAGTTTTGCTGCCTGGTGCGCCGTGATAAATTATAGCCTCTCAGCACGTATGCGCATTTGTCTTTCTATTTTGGCGGGTCTGTTGGCAACGGTATTTTTTATCGTCCAGAATAGTATCCCTGCAAAAGCGCAAACCTCCGTTTCAATTTTGCAAGTGCCGGGCGTAAACGAATATTCCCGGATCAACCCTGCGGGAAACTCGGTTTTGTGCAGTGGGCGTTATGTTACGCCGGTTGGCCATACAATGCGCATTACGCGTGCGCCATTTGGCCTTCAACTCACGCCCGCCGGAACAAAGGCCCTCATTGTTCACCATAATGGTGTGGTTTCCGTAATCAACTTGGACAAACCTAACCTTACCGACCAACAAGTAACGCGCATTCCGAGCTACGATGGCAATATCAAACCGGTGCTGGACGGAGCTACATTTCTCGGGGTGGCTTTTTCCAAGGATTCGAAAACCGCCTACCTTAGTGGTGGCGACAAGGGCAATGTGGTGCTGATGAGCATGGAAGATTTTACAAAAACGGGCGAAATACCGTTGGACGGAGCATTAAATAAAACAACCTACACCGACAGTTTTACCTCTGACCTGACCATTGACCACGCCCGCAATGAACTTTTTGTGCTGGATCGCGCCAATTTCCGCTTGGTGCGGATTGACTTGAAAACCCAAAAAATCACCGCTTCCATCAAGACCGGACGCATTCCGTTTGGCATTGCCCTCAGCCCGGACAAAAAACTGGCCTTCGTAGCCAACGTCGGCCTATACGAATATCCCGCCGTGCCGGGTGTAACCGCAGCCAACAAGGATTCGCTGATGCTGCGTTTTCCGCCCTATGCCACACCTTCCAAAGAGGCCGAAAAGGGAGTTGCCCTGCCGGATGGACGAAAAATTCCCGGTTTGGGCAGTCCGCTGGCCGACGAGGCCATGAGCGTCTGGATGGTTGATTTGGCAAAAAACCAAGTTGTCGCCAAATTGAAGACCGGTTACCAAATCGGAGAAATGGCCGAAGGAAACGAGATTATTGGTGGTTCCAGCCCGAATTCGATTACTGTTGGTAAACAATTCGCTTATGTTACCAACGCCACCAACGACAATGTTTCCATTATTGATTACGCCACCAAGAAAATAACGGGCGAAATCCCAATCAAGGTTGATCCGCGCATTGACAGCTACCGGGGACTGATGCCTTTTGGGATATGTTTGAGCAAAGACGAAAAAACGCTGTTTGTGGCTTTGCTGGGTTTGAATGCCGTAGCCGTGATTGATACCAAAACCAAGCAAACCCTGGGCCTGATCCCAACGGGCTGGGGCACAACGCGGGTGGCATTGTCGGCCGATGGCAACCGGCTGTTCATTACTTCGGCACGTGGGTACGGAGCGGGGCCAAACGGCGGCAAAAACTTTGTGAAGCCACCGCAGGGCACGTACATCGGCGATATCCAGTTGGGTACTTTGCAAATCGTGGAAATCCTGAAAGGCGTACAATGGCAAGCGACGCTGAAAAGATATACCCGCCAAGTGGTCGAAAATACTTTTCGTGAAGTTAAAATAACCACTGATGGCAAAAACCCGCTGCCTCCCTTGCCAAAATTGTTGCCGGCAGCAACTTCGCCAATCAAACACGTTGTGTACATCACCAAAGAAAACCGCACGTATGACGAAGTGTTCGGGCAACTTCCGCAAGCCAAGGGTGATGCAACGCTGGCAAGGTTTGGCATCATCTCCGGCCTCCCCCC
>JANPIL010000410.1:0-2830 GCA_031424975.1 Sphingobacteriales bacterium | reverse complement strand
GCGGGGAAATTTAAGGGTCGGGGCAGTTTTGGCAGAAAGCCCAAACCCGGCACGCACGCCGGACTCGGAAAGTCCGGCCACATTGCCGCCCGCCCTGAGCCGTGCAAGCATTTTCATATTTTCATCATTTCCGGATTCCCGCTTTCTGCCACGATTGCCCCGACCCTTAAATTTCCCCGCACCATGCTCAACGTCAAATTCGATCTTCCGCTGCTCAACCAATCCATCATCAAGGTAATTGGCGTGGGCGGCGGCGGCGGCAATGCCGTCAACCATATGTTCCGGCAAGGCATCCGCGATGTCGAGTTTGTGGTTTGCAACACCGACGCGCAAGCACTGGCCACCAGCCCGATACCGACCAAACTCCAACTGGGAGCCAGCCTGACCGAAGGCTTGGGAGCCGGTGCCGACCCTGAAAGGGGTCGTTCGGCGGCGTTGGAAAGCGAGGAGGAAATCAAGGGGCTTTTCACGCCGGCCACCAAAATGGTGTTCATCACGGCTGGCATGGGCGGCGGCACGGGCACGGGGGCCGCGCCGGTCATTGCCCGCATCGCCAAGGAAATGGGCGTGCTTACGGTTGCCATCGTAACCTCGCCGTTCAGCTTTGAAGGGCGCATAAAACTCAACAACGCCTACAAGGGTATTGAGGAACTGCGCCAGCACTGCGATACGGTGCTGCTGATTTTGAACGACAAGCTGTTTGAAATTTTCGGTGACCTGCCCAAAAGCAAGGCTTTTGCCGAGGCGGACAATATCCTGACCAACGCCGCCAAAAGTATCGCCGAAATCATCACTGTGCCCGGCTACGTGAACGTGGACTTTGAAGACGTGAAAAAGGTGATGAAGAATGCGGGCCAGGCGGTAATCGGCTCGGCAACGGCAAGCGGTGAAAGCCGCGCCCGGAAAGTGATTGAGTCGGCGTTGAACTCGCCGCTGCTCAACAGCCGCGACATCCGGGGTGCGAAAAAAATACTGGTGACCATGTTCTACAGCCAAGAAGCCGAAATGACCATGAGCGAAACCAGCGAAATCATGCGCTACATCGGCGAAAAAACGGGCGTGGACGTGGACGAACTGATTCACGGGGACATCATTGACAATGATCTGGGAGCCAACATCCGCGTGACCATCATTGCCACCGGCTTCGACGACGCGCCGGATGCGCAGGTGAAAATATTCGCCCCCGGCGGCACAACCGCCGCCAACCCGGTAAAAACGCCGGTTTCCATTGCCGAAATGGAAAGCTTCTTTGCGCCCAAGCCGTCCACCCCCAGATTCTCAACCGAAGATGTTGGTGCCGTCGGCCAGCCTACGCTCAACGATCCCGCCCCGGCACCAATGGTTGAGGTGCAAATTGTTCCGGAAAAACAGTCTTCGGAGGAGGTGGCTCAATTCCTGAAACGCCAGAAACTGTCTGATGTGCGCGAAAAACTCAAGCACATGAGTAACGACCTGACCGCCGAGCAAATCCGGGAACGTACCGAAACCCCGGCCTACGTGCGGCGCGGCGTAAGCATTGCCGAACCGCCGCCCGGCAAGGACATCAAGCGCCACACCTTGGACGATTAGGCCGGGAAAATAGTATCTTTCCAAAAGCCCAAACCCCACTGGCGCAAGTGTTCACTTTTGCCAGTGGGGTTCTTCAGTCCGTCAGTTGGCGGAAATTTTATGACCGACACCGAGAAAATAATTGCCAAGACAAAAGAATACATTCTGAAACTTTATTCGGAAGGTTATAGTACGCATCAGAATATGGTATTAGGCTTGAAGAATGGTATTGATTTTTTGGTCGGACGCAAAGATAATGTTGAAACAATTAAGGAAGATATAATATCTTCTTGTTTGAGGGAGTTTGAGATACAAACTGAGGTATTTGACAAAGTTGGACACTTGAAAATGGTTGAGGCAATTAAATTAGAATTCATTCAGTTTGTAAATGGCCTAAATGTAGATGAACTTACCGAAATATCCCCTATTCCATTTGAGAGACGGCTGAATAATGAAGAATCTCAAATACTAACAGCCTTATTAAAAGACAAATTTGATTTTGGCTCTTGGAAAGATGAAAATTATTATTGGGAACCTTTTGCCAAAACTGAAAATAGAATACCAATAATTTATTTTGAGGATAATGTTCTTAGGTCGAAGAAAGTCGAGAGCATAATCGAGATTATTGAATCTATTTCAGGTGAGAGAGTTTATCTTTTAACAGAAGAACAGTTAAATTATGAAGTTGATACATATACGCTAAACTTTGATTGGAATGAATCTGCTTATTGTGATTTTAATGCAGGTTGGCTGATATATGTATCTCACGAAGGAACAATTACATTTTCAGGGCAAAAATTGCTAACAGAAATTGAAAGTAAATTGAACGAAATAGTTAAAAATAAAAATCCGTGGGAATAAGAAAAACCTGCTAACATTGGTTTGATAATACAGTGTCTGATATGCTTTTATGAAGCATTTGCATAAGATTTGATTGATGTGCTTCTACTAACCTTTTGTGCTAAAAATCAATCACTTCGCCAAGCCCCAAACCATTGCGGCGCGAAAATAGTATCCTTGGAAAACCGCAAACCTCCCGCCCGTGTGGACGGCACATTGATTCGGCCAACAAAACATAAACGAAAAACAAACAATGCAACTGAGTGAGCAAGAGAGTATCAGGCGCGACAAACTGGGGCAGTTGCGCCAATTGGGCATTGAGCCGTATCCCGCCGAGGGTTTTGACGTGAACGCGGGCATCCGCGACATCATGGAAAACTACGAACGCAACAAGACCGATTACAAGAATATATCGCTGGCCGGGCGGCTCATGAACTTCCGC
>JANPIL010000409.1:0-2397 GCA_031424975.1 Sphingobacteriales bacterium | reverse complement strand
GACTCAGCGCAATGTCGTCTTCGAGGCTTTTGATTTTGGAAATCCGCACGCCCGCCTCCGGGATGATTTCGTAGAGCGTCACTGTCGGGCCGATAGTGGCCTTGATCGAGGCGATGCCGATGCCGTAGTGCCCCAGCGTTTCCACGATTTTGTCTTTGTTTGCCTCCAATTCCTCCACCGAAACCTGCGCTTTTTCGCTGGTCTGCTCATCCATCAGGTCAAACGCCGGATATTTGTAGTGCGACAAGTCAAGCGTCGGGTCGTAAGGAGGCAGGTCGGTGGCGGTCGGCTGGTCTTCAAACGGCAGCACCGGCACATTTTCGGT
Organism: Sphingobacteriales bacterium; assembly: GCA_031424975.1. Classification (GTDB taxonomy): domain Bacteria; phylum Bacteroidota; class Bacteroidia; order Cytophagales; family 172606-1; genus Xanthocytophaga. The sequence goes on along the minus strand of JANPIL010000409.1, from coordinate 2,072 downwards.
CATCGGCAGGCTGTGCGGCACATTCACGCTTTCCTGCACCACCAGCGGCACACTTGCCACCACCATCGGCACGTCGGCGGTGTTGGGCTGCTCCACGCTGAACGACACGCCGTTGGTTTTGCGGGCCCCGGTCTTGGCCGGGGTTTTTGCCGGTTGGAAACCAAGCGGCTGCCCCATCTCAACTTTATCCACCGAGGCGGCGAATTTCACCAAATCCGAGTCGCCAACAGTAACCGGTTCACGGTCAACAAATTCCGGTATGCGCACTTCTTCACGTCCGGCTTCCTCAATATCCTTTATCGTTTCGTTGATTTTCACATTGAAACCTTTGATAGTGGTGACATCGAAGAAGTAAATGATGAACACCACCAGCGCAAAGGTGATGAGCAGCAGCGTGCCCCAACCCAGCAGGCTTTGCAAAAACGCCGCTGTTTCGTAGCCAATGCCGCCGCTCAGAAAGCCCAGCCAGTCTTCCTGCCGGGTAGTCAGGATCAGATAGCCGAACAAAATGCTGATCCAAAAGATGGCGAACACTGCGAATTTAGCCATGCGGCCCACCGGAAACAATTCGCGCTTGAACACGATTTTGTAGCCGGTCAGGAATAAAATCGGGATGAGCAAAAACGAGGCGATGCCAAACCACTTGAAAATGAACCAATGCGACACCACGGCTCCCGTCAGCCCGAGCCAGTTTTCAGTTTCGCTGCCCGCCTGCCGCACCGAATCGCTGAACACCGAACCCACAATGCTCTGGTCGGCCTTGCCCGTGAACAGGTAGGAGACAAACGCGATGGAAAGGAAAAAAGACAGGAACAGCAGCAGCAAGCCGCCCGTAAGGTGCAGGCGCGGATCGCGGAGAAACCCGCCTTGCAGCACGCTGCCGCTTGGCTTGCGGCGCGTGGGGGGCTTTTTCTCTTCCGGTTCCTTTTCCTTGCGGTACGTGTTGGCGTTGCCCGGCTTGAATGTGTTTTTTGCCATATTAATCCTATCTCCGGTTTCTGTCAGTCAATAAAAACGGGAGGTTTGGGTGTTTTGAAAGATACTATTTTGAATTTTCAGCCGCAGACCTGTGAGGTTTTGAAAACCTCACAGGTCTGCCAGACACCGGGTTGCGTAAAAAATCACGGCGGTTTCCGTGACTTTTTACGCAACCGGCTGTCACACAAACCTACGCATTATTTTTCACGATTGCCCGGTTAATGCGCCCCGCAATGCCCGGCCCCTCGTACACAAAACCGGTGTACAATTGCACCAATGCGGCTCCGGCACGCAGTTTTTCCAGCGCGTCTTCCGGCGAGTTGATACCGCCCACGCCGATAATCGGAAACGCCCCGCCCGACTTTTGGTGCAGATACCGGATCACTTCGGTGGCGCGTTGGCGCAGCGGCGCGCCGCTCAGTCCGCCCGCACCCGCCACGGCTGCCGCGCCCGTTTGCAATCCATTGCGGCTGATGGTGGTGTTGGTGGCAACCACACCCGCAAGTTGGGTTTGGCGCACAATATCAATGATGTCGTTGAGTTGGCTGTCGGTCAGGTCGGGCGCGATTTTGAGCAGTATCGGCTTGGGTTTCGGTTTGGCTTGGTTGCGGGCTTGCAAGGCCAGCAGCAGCTTGGTCAGCGGTTCTTTTTCCTGCAATTCCCGCAAATTCGGCGTGTTAGGCGAGCTTACATTGACCACAAAATAATCCACCACCTCAAACAGCGTTTCAAAACACGATTCATAATCCTTGGCGGCATCCTCATTGGGCGTGACCTTGTTCTTGCCGATGTTGCCACCGATGATGAACGGCCTCCCCCCGGCCCCCTCCGAAGGAGAGGGGGTTTGGCCTTTTGCGGGGATACTATTTTCAGTCCGCATTCCGCGTTCCGCATTCCGCATTTTTTTCAGCCTTTCCGCTACGGCCACCGCGCCCTCATTGTTGAAACCCATGCGGTTGATGAGTGCCTTGTCGGGCTTGAGGCGAAACAGGCGCGGCTTGGGGTTACCCGCTTGCGGCAGCGGCGTGATGGTGCCGATTTCAATGAAACCGAAACCCAAATCGGCCAGTTCGCGCACCAAAACGCCGTTCTTG